>DBXX01000016.1 GCA_002309675.1 Lachnospiraceae bacterium UBA1201 | reverse complement strand
TACGTGAAGCGCGGCTACATCCCGGACGGCAGCGGCGTATGGTACCAGAATAAGCAGCTGGATCAGTATGCCCCCTGCGTCAATGATGATGACCTTCTGTTGTTTATGTCAAAGAAACTGCGCTAACAGGCGCTGCCTTGTTATGGCAGAGAAGGAATAGTTAATATGGCTAAAAGAGTAGTTGTTACGCCTTATGATGAAGCCTGGGTGGACGATTTTAAGAAGATACAAGGTGAACTTAGCGAAGCCCTCGGCAAACTGGCGTTACGTATCGAACATGTCGGAAGTACATCCGTGCGGGGACTTTCCGCCAAACCGATCATTGACATCGATGTTGTCATAAAGGATATGACGATCTTTGATCATGTGAAAGAGGCACTTGCGGGGACCGGTTACCATCATGAAGGAGATCTTGGAATTCCCGGGCGGGAAGCCTTCAAATACGAGGGCAAGGAGCACTTAAGGAAGCATCATCTGTACGTATGCCCGGAGGATTCCCCGGAGCTTCGCAGGCATCTAAAGTTTCGCGAGTATCTTCGTTCGCATCCCGAAGCCGTAGAGGCTTACGGCAGGATCAAGGAAGAAGGGGCTGCGCTATATCCGGACGATATGGACAAGTATATCGCGCATAAGGCGCCGGTGATCCAAAGCATCTACGAGAAGATGAACCGGAAAGAAAGCGTGCGGCCGGAATTTGATACGATAAAGACGTACGAAGAATTCAGCAAGTACTACTGGTACCGGGACGAACTGATCCGGATCTGCAAAGCCCACGGGCTGAAAGCACCGAGCGGTAAGATCGAATTGAACCGGGTGATCGAGGCTTATTTCTCCGGGGAAATGATCCGGCCGGAGAAGCCTGCGGGTGCAACCGGAGCGCAGAGCGGTCATGAAAAGAAAAAACGTGCTCCTAAAAAAGCAACGGTTACGGAGCTGACCCTGGAGACAGGCCTCATTGAATGCGGTTTTACGTTCGGACCTAAGTTCCGTGATTTCTTCATCAAGCAGACCGGCGTGGAAAAATTCAAATTCAACGTGGACATGGTTGCTACGGCGAAGGCAGTGAAGGAAAACGGCGATGATAGCTTTACCCTGGGAGACCTCCTGGACATTTATTACGGTAAAAAGACCTATGCGACCTATGATAAGTCGGCGCTTCAGTGGAACCGGTTCGTGCATGATTTTTGCGCGGATCCGGCAACGAATGGTTTTCATGACCGGCTGAAAGCCGCGGCAGCGCTTTGGAAGGTCGTCCGTGACTCGGACCGGAAGAAAGAATATTCGCATGAACTGCTGGAGGAATACGCAGAATGCATGAGGAAGTTTTACTGAAAAAGAAAAATGCCCTGATCATCGGGGGCGCTTAACTGCGACCGAAATGACACAGAAAAACTGTGGAAGCGTGCTTTGTGAAGACAGAAGAGTATCGGGCTTATGATGATAAAAAAAGGTTTCCTTTACAGTATACATATGGTATAATAATAATGCTTTTCAAAATGATTCCAATGCAGACATCCGGGCGAAATAAACTGCCGCTAAGAAGGCGTGAGCCCGGTCGCAGAGAAAAATCGGAAGTTTTATGGAACTGTCCGCCGAATGACGGGCAGTTCTTTTCATAAGGAGCAGAGCATGAATGTATTGGTTCTCGGCGGAACCCGGTATTTCGGGATTCCGATGGTAAATGAACTGGTGAAAGCGGGACATGAGGTCACGATCGCTACGCGCGGACGGGCCGCGGATCCGTTTGGCGACTCGGTGAAGCGAATCACTTTGGACCGGACGAATTCGGAGAGTATGCGGGAAGCATTGGCCGGAAAGCACTATGATGTGGTGATCGATAAGATCGCCTACTGCTCCGACGACATTCGAAACCTGATGGAGGTCGTGGACTGCGACCGCTATATCTACATGTCCAGCACCTCGGTGTACGATCCGAAGCGCATGGACACGGTGGAGGCGGACTTCGACGGGTATGCCCGGGAGGTGATCTGGTGCGACCGGGCCGCATTTCCCTATGACGAGATCAAACGGCAGGCAGAGTATGCGTTGTGGCAGGTCTATCCGGACCGAAACTGGGTCGCTGTCCGTTACCCTTTTGTGGTCGGCGGCGAGGATTACACGGGCCGCGTGCGCTTTTATGTGGAGCATGCTATAAAGGGCATCCCCATGTATATTGATAACATCGATGCGCAGATGGGTTTTATCCGTTATGATGAAGCCGGCAGGTTCCTCGCATTTTTGGTGGACCACGCATTTCGGGGCGCGGTCAATGGAAGTTCCAAGGGAACGATCTCCGTTCGCGAGATCCTGGACTATGTGGAGCGGAAGACAGGCTGCAAGGCGGTTCTGGATGCAAGCGGCGAAGAGGCTCCGTATAATGACGAGCCGGCGTACAGCATCAATACGGATCAGGCGGAGAAACTGGGATTTCGGTTTTCAAAGCTGAAAGACTGGATCTACGGGTTATTAGACCACTACATTGAGGAAGTACAAAAGTGATTGTTAACGGACCATCCCGGTTGCAGGCTCTTAACCGGCAACCATGGATCGCGGCAGTCAAAAGGAGAACAGGAAATGGGAATCAATGACACAGCTTCCGTAGCGAAGCAATATCAGACATCGGCAAACTTAAGCGCGCGGATCTCGATCCACGACAAATACTCGGTCAATAAACAGGGATTCGGAAACTGGATCACCGATCGCTATGAGATCGAAGCAGGAATGCGCGTGCTGGAGCTGGGCTGCGGCACCGGCAGCATGTGGGTCGGTAAGGGCGACCTGGTTAAAAAGTGCGGAAAACTGATCCTCTCGGATTTTTCGGAAGGCATGCTAGAGCAGACCCGGGAGACACTGAAGGATCTTGAAGGCATCGAGTATCAGACCATCGATATTCAAAATATCCCCTATGGGGACCATACATTTGACATCGTAATCGCCAACATGATGTTGTACCACGTACCGGACCTGCAAAAGGGCCTTCGTGAGGTGCGCCGGGTCCTGAAGGAAGGCGGCCGTTTCTACTGCGCCACCTTCGGCGAGAACGGCATCATGGAATACATCTACGGCCTTTTGAAAGACTACGGGGTGCAGTCACAGACCAACCGTGCATTTACCCTGCAAAACGGCGCAGAGAAGCTCTCGCAGGTATTTGCAAACGTGAAACGTTGCGACTATCCCGACGCTTTGGAGGTTACGAACTTAGATGACATGGCCGACTACGTGTACTCCCTTTCGGGAATGTCCGGCATGCAGGATGTTTCGCGGGAGACCCTGCTCGAAGTCCTGGCGGCCCATACGGTGAATGGCGTCCTTCGCGTACCGAAGGAATACGGAATGTTTATCGCAGAATGAGTTAATGGGGATATTTATGATCCGATTAGAAGAGATTACCAAAGATAACCTAGATGATGTACTGGCTCTCCGGGTCAATGAAGACCAGAAGAGTTATGTTTCGACCAATGCGGAATCGCTGGCGCAGGCCTACGTTTATTCCGAGACTGCATGGCCGTTTGCGGTCTACGACGATAAGACGCTCGTGGGTTTTATCATGATGGGCTATTATGAAGCGAAGCAGTATTATACCCTGTGGAAGTTCATGATCGACCGGAACTATCAGGGGCGCGGATATGGGAAAAAGGCGCTGGAACTGGGCCTTAACTTTGTGCAGGAGCAGTTCCACCCGGATACGATCTATACCGGAGTCGCACCCGGAAATCGTGTGGCGAAGGGGCTCTATGAGTCGGTCGGCTTCGTGGATACCGGCTTTCGGGAATTCGGGATGAAAGAGATGTGCAAGAGGTTCGGAATGTGACAAAAAGAACCGTCCCCACTGTCATAAAGGAGGCTTGAAACATGCTGTTGTATCACTATTACGAAAAAGAGATCGGTCCGTTTCGCAGCATATCGGAGCTGCCGGATGAGCAGGCAGAAGAGGTCCTGCAGCGGATCCGCAGGGAAAAACCCGATATCTTTCTGGCGAAACGGCCGGAGGACTACCTGCAGAAACGAAGACGTTTTGAAGGGATCCTGAGGGCGGAATTCTTAAAGAAAGGCGGTCTTATAGAGCGGGAAACCCCGCACTATCTGGTCGTGGAGGCGGTGCCTTTTTTTGAAAAATGGTATGAACATCCGGCCTACATCACCATCGATACAAAGAGACTGGATCCTCGGACGCTTTCCTTTACCTATGGGGACTCCCATCCTACCTTCAGCGGAAATGTGAAGGACGGGAAGGAATACCGAAATCGCCTCTATACCTACGACGAAATACCGGAGATCATTGACCGGTACGGACTGCCGCAGATCTGGAATCCGGACTTCAAATTCGGTCCCGAATGCTACGTTGAGGTTCAGATGTGGTCGGACCGCGGACTGGAAGAGTGGCTTTCACAGAGCATAACAGGAGTTTGATTCATGAAGAAACGTTTACAGGAACTATTTGATGCCGATACGTCAACGTCCGATTATGATTCCGCGGTCATGGCGGAGTTCGGACTTTCGACGAAGCGACATTATGACCTTTTGGTCGTCGCTCCCGGTTGGACGCCGCCGAAGATCCTGAATGGATTTCCGGTGGAGATCATGACGACCGCGAAGCATTCCTACAAATCCGGGTTTGAAGTTATAGGGGACGGTTTTCGCATCGCCTGGATTCAGACGAGCGCAGGTGCCGGCTCCCTGATCGATGAGCTGGCCTTGTGCGCCTTTCTGGATTTCGATCAGATGGTCTTTTTGGGAGCCGTGGGTTCCCTATCCGAAGAGATCGGCATCGGCGCGATCTGCACGCCTTCCTACAGCATTTCGGGAACCCTGGCCAATGGTTACCTCACGGAGGATCTCCGGACGTATAAACCCTTCGGAAAGGTCTTCCCGAACGATCCGGAGTTCGTTGCAAGCATCGTGGATCTCATGGCCCAAATGGGGCATGAGATCCTGCAGGTGCCCGTGTTCTGCACGGACAGCGTATTATGTGAATATGCGCACATGGGTTTTATCAAGAGTTTTGACGTGAAGCTGATCGAAGAGGAGACATCGTCGTTCTACCTGATGGCGGATCTGATGGAGAAGCCTGCGATCGCCCTTTTGGTCGTATCGGACAATTCCGCTACCGGCGAATCGCTGGTGCTTCGCACGCCGGAGCAGAAAGCGGTCTATAATGTTTCGAGATTTCAGGTGATCCCGGAGATTTTGCTCCGGATCGCGGAGGCAAAACGATAAGAAGTGTGAATGGTTAATGTGGCCGAACAGGCAGGTAGGTTAGCGTATGATATTGATTTTTGATTTGTTTGAGACATTGATCGATGATATTTCCCTGGATTTTAATCGGGGCTTAAAGACCTTTTGGGAGAGGCATTATCGGGAGAGATGCTCTTTCGAGGAGATCAAAACCTATGGGGAGGAGCTCTTCGTTTATATGCAGGAACAGCATAAGAAGGGGCTGGAGTTTGCTTTTGTGAAGGACGAACTGCCCTACTACGCGGAAAAGTTCGGGGGAAAGGTCATTCCCATGGATGCAAAGACGGAGGCGGAATTTCTGATGCGGTGTAATGAAGTGAAAGTGCCGGATGGACTTCCGGATATGCTCGATGCGTTTCGCAGGGCACGGATCCCCATGTAGGTTTTATCCAACAGCGGCTTTACTGCCGGCGCTCTTCGTATCATGCTGGACCTAAATGGAATCGCGGAGTTCTTTGAAGAGATCTGGTCCAGCGCGGATTTCGGCCGTGTGAAGCCGAGCCCGGAGCTTTTCGGGATGGTGCTGCGCGAGTTAAGCGAGCGGCATCCCGAGGTCGCCTTGGATGACATCCTCTATATCGGCGATACCTACCGGACCGATATCGTCGGCGCCCATACGGCCGGGCTCCGTACGGTGTGGATCAACCGAAATTCGGAGGCCGATGAACTGGGCTATGCCACCTACCAGATCCGGGAGGTCACACAGCTGGCTGCTTTGCTACAAAGTTTGGAATAGTTTTACAGGAGAAGATACGGAAAATGAGTATAAGATTAGCGGTCCTTTCGGATGTGCACGGCAACTGCCTTGCGCTTTTGAAGGTGCTGGAGGATGCCGCGAAGAGGGGCATTGACCGATATATCATCGCGGGCGATTACTGCCTGAGCGGAGCCTGGCCGGATGCCTGCATCCAGACGCTGAAGGAGCTGCCGGGAGCATGCATCATCCGGGGAAATGAAGAGAGATACCTGGAAAATCTGATCGGGAAGGACCAGCGCACCTGGACCGACGGGCAGATGCAGATCTCGTACTGGAACTATCGGAACATCCAAAAGGAGAACCTGGAGTACATTCTGTCGCTGCCGCAGGTAACGGAGTTTGAAGCAGGTGGCGTGAAGATCCATGTGGCTCACTCTTCGGAGCAGTTTCTCGGAGCGTATGAGTTCGGAAAGTTCGGGCCGGCGATCCTGGCGGAAAGGTACGGGGAAGCGGAAGTTACTCCGGAAAAACTGCAAAAGGACATCCATGAGATCCTGGAGCAGGATCCGAAATTTCAGGAGAAAATAGCTGCGCTGGAAGACGGCGTCTATATCTTCGGACACTCGCATGTGCAGTGGAAGTTTCAAGCGAAAGACCGCAACGTAGTTCTGATCAATCCGGGTTCCTGCGGACTGCCGCTCGATGCGATCCGGGACAGCATCCCCTATTCGATCATGACTGTTCTGGACGATGCGACCGTGGAAGTCGAGGAGATCCGCGTTCCTTTTGATAAGGCGGCGTATGTGGAAGAATTAAAGAAGACGACGCAGTTTACCGAGGCCAGGGTCTGGACCGAAGTGATCATCCGGGAGTTACTCACGGCGCGGGAGCATTTGACATTTTTCCTGCAGTTTGTAAATGAGTATGCAAAGTCGATCGGCGATGCGAGAAGGCCGTTTAGCGTTGAGACCTGGGAGCAGGCATATGAAGCCTGGAAACAAGGAGGAGATCATGTATTACGTACCTGATGGAACGGAAAAATGTGGGTTTTATGAGTGCAAGGATTGCGGCAACCGCTTCTTGCATGTGAAGATTCGGCCCGCGATGATTTGTCCGTACTGCGGCGAGGAGCCGGACATGGAGATCGGACCGGATGAAGAAGCTCCGGACGCGACCCCAAGCGCCATGCTGATCCGGGTTTTGGAAGGCGAAGAAGTGGAAGCGTACGATACGCTGCTGAGCCTGGCCACGACCGGCGGCGATTACGGCTGGATCTGAGAAAACCGTTCCGGTTGCAGATCCGGATCGGAAGAATAAAGTTACGAAGTGGAATAGAATCATGGAGATCAAAGAATATACGAATTACAACGAAGACGAAATACTGAGCCTGTATACATCCGTGGGCTGGGCGGCCTATACCTCGGATCCGGCCGCGCTGCGGGAGGGTTACCGAAACTCCCTGCTGACACTGGCGGCCTACGAAAACGAGGAACTGCTGGGTCTGATCCGTGTGGTGGGCGACGGTGCGACCATCGTCTTTATCCAGGACATCCTGGTATATCCGGAGCATCAGCGAAAGGGCGTGGGTTCCGCGTTGCTTGCGGCTGTTCTGGATCGATACGCTCACGTGCGCCAGGTGGAACTGGCTACGGACAATACGCCGAAAACGGTGGCATTTTACCGTTCCATGGGATTTCGGGAGTTTTCCGAGATCGGATGCACAGGGTTTATGAAGTGTTGACGGTCTGATATGACGGAATCGAATAGTAGCAGGCTTTTTTACGAGAGGGAATATAATGGCTGAAAAATCTTTATATGTATTAGCCGGATATGACGATGAGACGGAAGCAAAACTGGCTGGAATGCAGCAGCGTTTGTACGAGCTGGGCTTTTCCGGAACTCAGACGAAGGACATCCCCATGCATTTTACGCTGGGGCAGTTTGATACTTCGGGAGAACAGGAGCTGAAAGATCGGATGAGCGCATTGTCCGGATCAATGGAGGCTTTTGAGGTGGACTTTAGTAACCTCGGTCTGTTTGAAAACCCTGAAAGGGAAGTCCTGTTTGTTCGTCCGAAGATCAGTGTGGAAATGCTGGAGCTCCAGGATCATTTTTCGGATAGAATCGATCAATTTCCGTGGTCGCCGCATACGACCCTCCTGATCGATAGGCCGGAGGTGATCGAAGAAGCGCGGAAGGTGGTCCTGGAGGAATTCCGGGCATTTTCCGGAAAGGTGACCACGCTTTATATATACGAATTCTGGCCTACGCGGCATGTGCTGACGGTGCAGCTGAAATGCGAATGATTAAATCTGCGAGGGGTTTCGCTAATGGTTGTATGTGAAAACCTGCAACAGAAATGGAGGAAATACCTATGGAAAAGTTTTACCTGGAAGTTCCGGGTCCGGCCCGTAAGGAGGCGGCGTTTGAATACTTGCGGGAATTTGCCGAGTATCGTTCTGCATTAAACGGCGCCGGGGGCTTAAATCATTTTCCCGAGGATTACGAAGGCTGGCTGCGGATGACAGAGGAACGCGCTTTGGCTCAACCAAATGAGGAGAGGGTCCCGGCACGCGAGTTTTTTCTGATACGCGAAAATGATAATAAAGTGATCGGGATGATCAACATCCGCATTGCGCTCAATGAGCAGCTCAGGAAGTACGGCGGCCATATCGGTTACAGCATTCGGCCTACGGAGCGTGCGCGTGGATATAACAAGATCAATCTGTACCTGGGGCTCAAGGTGTGCCATCAATACGGAATCCAAACGGTGTTTATGGATGCGGATCTGAAAAACCCGGCCTCGTGGAAAACCATGGAAGCGCTCGGCGGCGAGCGGATCCGGGAGTATTTTGAAGACGAGAAGTTGCACTGCATGGTGGTGGACTATCAGATCGATGTAAAGAAGGCGCTTTTGGAGCACGCGGATCTGGAAAAACATGTTGCGGACTTTCATCTGGAGACGGACCGCCTGTTTCTCCGGCCTTTGACTTTGAACGATCTTGATGCGCTGTATGCGGTCCTGGGAGATCCGGAAAACATGCAGCATTATCCCTATAAGTTTGACGAGGCGCGTGTTCGTGACTGGATCGAGCGGAACCGCATGCGTTACCAAATGTACGGGTTTGGTCTGTGGGGTGTGTGCCGGAAGGAAAACGGTGAGCTGATCGGCGATTGCGGTCTGACACTTCAGAACATCGACGGGGAAATGCTGCCGGAGATCGGCTATCACATTCGCCGGGATCTGCAGAACATGGGCTACGCGAAGGAGGCGGCCGCGGCCGTGCGGGACTGGGCGTTTCGGAGCACGTCCTATCCGGCGCTGTATTCCTACTGCAAGTACACGAATATCGCTTCGATAAAAACTGCCGAGTCCATCGGGATGGTGTTCGACCGCGAATACCCGGATGAGGCAAATGGGATCACCCATGTATCGGTGATAAAAAGGTGAATGATGGACGTTCGTTATATTTCCGATGTGCTTAAGGCACAGTATGGAGAGAAAATCTATCGGCTGGCGCTGCAAAGCGGCTGCACCTGCCCGAACCGGGACGGAACGCTCGGTTTTGGCGGGTGCTCGTTCTGCTCTGAAGGCGGAAGCGGCGAGTTTGCGGCAGCCCCGGCGCCGGTCGCGGAGCAGATCGAAAAAGCGAAGGAACTGGTTTCTGCGAAGACCAGCGGGTCGCGTTTCATCGCTTATTTTCAGTCCTATACGAACACCTACGGTGATTTGGAACGGCTGCGGAAACTATATTATGAGACCGTGCTTCGTGATGATATCGTGATCCTGTCTCTTGGGACCCGTCCGGACTGCGTAGGGGACGATGTGATCGCGATGCTGAAAGATCTGAACCGCATCAAACCGGTCTGGGTGGAACTGGGCCTGCAGACCGCAAACGAGGCGACTGCGCGACGCATCAACCGGTGCTATGACCGGAACGTGTTCGAGGACGCGTACCAGAGGCTTAAGGAGGCCGGGCTGACTGTGATCGTCCACCTGATCTTCGGGCTTCCCGGGGAGGATGAAGAGACGATGCTTGATTCGGTCCGTTACCTTGCGAGCCTGACGCCATGCCTCGATGGAGTGAAATTGCAGATGCTGCAGATCCTTCGCGGGACGAAGATCGCGGAAGAATTCGCCGAGAACCCCTGGCATGTAATGACACTCGAGGAGTATGCGAATCTGCTGGTAAAGGCGCTGCGTATCCTGCCGAAGGAGACGATCGTGCATCGGATCACCGGCGACGGACCGAAGAAACTTCTGATCGAACCGCGCTGGTGTGCCGATAAGAAGCACGTGATGAATACCCTGCATAAGGCCATTGACCGCGCAGAGAAATGAAAAAAGAACGTTTGGCGAAACTGATGAAGTGTGCTATAATAGATACGATTTGTAAACGGTTGGGAAAAGCCGGACATTTTCCAAAAAAGAAATGAGCGGGGTAAGAGAAACATGACGAATGAAGAACTGAAGAAGTATTATTTCGGAGCCTACAGCTTCGAGGAGACCGAGGATGGATGGTTGCAGGCGTTCCAGTACACGAAGGCGCAGATGGATTACTTTAAGGGAGCCTTTGATTTCTGGTATGACCGGTCCATGGCGACTACGGCAAAGACCATCGAGATGGTCACCGAAGCTACAAAGCTCTCGTTCGACTATAAGATCATCTGGCTGGGCTCGCCGGATACGTTTGAACTTTCGATCGACGGACAGATCACAAAGATCGTGTACGTTCTGGATCTTCTGAAGGAGAGCGGCGTCGAGCCGAAGCACACGCCGGAAGGGTTTCCCATTTGGGACATGCCGATAGAAGGAAAACTGACCTGGGAGCTTCCTGAAGGAAAGAAGAACGTAGTACTTTACCTGCCTTCGGATGCCACGGTTTTGCTTAAAAACTGCGAGATCAATGCACCCGCAGAGCGCCCGAAGAAGAACGCGAAGGTGCTGTGGCTCGGGGATTCCATTACCCAGGGCTTCGGACCGCTTCGTTCGGCCATGACCTATGTCAGCGTGGCGAACCGGCTTCTGAACTATGATATCATCAACCAGGGAATCGGCGGCTACGTATACGACAAGAAGTCCCTGATGAAGATGGACGGCTACACTCCCGATAAGATCATCGTGGCTCTGGGTACGAACCAGTTCGGCGCGGAGACCATGACCGATGTGGAAGAATACTACGAGACGCTGATCGGCATCTATGGCAATGAGATCCCGATCCTGTGCATTTCTCCGCTCTGGCGTGGGGATCACCCGGAAGGTTTCGATACGCTGGAACGCTTCTGCGAGAATGTCAAGAAGATCGCCGGCAGTTACAAGAACGTTACAGTCGTGGACGGTTTCAAGATGGTGCCGCACCTGAAGGAATACTTCCTGGATAATCTGCACCCGAACTGTCTGGGAACGGAGACCTTCGGCAGGAACCTGGTGGAAGCGATCCGAAACGCAAAGAAATTTGATGATCGTTGATAGAATTATGATCAACATCCGTATGTCAACCGGCAGTTGAGCGATGAATAATCAACCGGCGGTATGTGTACATTGGCCGCAGGATGGGCTATGCTCGTCCATGAAAGGAGGTGCCCGATATGGACCAGATCAAAATCGGAAAATTCATAGCTTCTTGTCGTAAGGAGCAGGGCATGACACAGGCGGCGCTGGCTGAGAAGCTCGGCATCAGCGATCGTGCGGTTTCCAAATGGGAGAACGGAAGATCCATGCCGGATTCCGGAATCATGCTGGAACTCAGTGAACTGCTGAAGATCAATGTAAATGAACTCCTGTCGGGCGAAAAGATCATGACGGAAGTATATGACAAAAAAGCAGAAGAGAATATGATCGAGATGAAGCGGCAGATCGAGGAGCAGAACCGACGTATGCTTATGCTCGAAATGCTGTTTGGCATACCTGCTTTTGTAGCGGCGTTTAGCCTGATCGTGGTGGGAGCCTATGCCGACATCCCACAATGGGCGCGGATCTTGTTGATCGTGACCGGAATGACGTTTGTTCTGGTTATGGCACTCGTCGGTGTGATGATCGAACAGAAAGCAGGATACTATGAATGCCAAAAGTGCGGATACAGGCAGGTCCCGACGTATTTTCGGACACTAAATGCGCCGCATATGGGCAGGACACGTCTCATGAAATGTCCCAAATGCGGTGAGAGAAGCTGGCAGAAGAAAGTGCTGACAGACAAACAAGAGCAAGAATAAAAGAAACAGGTCTCCGGGATGCGTCAAGTGTTTCGGAGATCTTTGCTTCTTGCATTTTTGCAAGAAATGTAAGAAAATGAATAATTCGGGCTAAATGCCTTGAAATAAAAAGTTGAATATACTATAATAGTTCTAATGGTGTTGGATCGATAAGGGATCATTTGTGGTTTCAGAGCCGATAGACCGATTCTATTATCGACAATAAAGCGGAAGGCAGAAATGAATATGGACGTTAAGAAGTTTTACGAGGAAAAGATGTACGGCATCTGGCGCGAAGGCGAAAGTGTCACATATGAAAGACTCGGTGAGGATCCGGCCGCTGTGGAAGGTGCCGAGAAACCGAAAAACCCGTTTGCTCCGATCGGCGGAGAATTAGTGAAGATCCGGATCGAAGCGGAGGGCAGAACTTCTTCGTTCATTGTCCATGCTTATATACCGACACAGGAGCAGCGAGAGGCGTTTGCTGTTCGCCATGGCGGGAGTTCGAAATACAAAGGTCTCCCGTTTCTGATCTGCATGCATCCGATCTTCCCGAAGGACTATCTTTTGGAGCAGGGAGTTGCAGTCTTTTTCATGGATTGTTACCAGATCGCTTCGGATGACATTCGTCGTGTCGGAGCCTTCTACGATCTGTACCCTTATATGGAGGATCCTGCGACCCAGACCGGTGGTCTGATGGCGTGGGCATGGGGTGCTTCCAAAGTTCTGGATGCCGTTTATGCGGGACTGGATATCGAATTCGGCCTAGATGCCGAAGCCTCCATGGTGACCGGCGTATCCCGCTGGGGTAAAGCAACCGCAGTCTGCGGGGCGTTTGAAAAACGCTTCCGTCTGACGATCCCGACTTGTTCGGGCGCGGGCGGCCTGGCACAGTATAACTATGTTTCCGAAGGCAGGACCTACGACCTTTCATCGGTCGGCGGCCCACAGGCCTACACCTACACACAGAACGAACCGCTTAGTTGCCTGCAGTCGGATGCAGAGCGCGGTTGGTTCGTCGACCGGTTCCTGGAGTTTAAGGAGCCGTCGGATATTACCCCGGACCAGGATGCATTGCCCGTGATGGCGATGGATGAAGACCGGTATTACTTCATCATAGCTGCTTACACAGGTGAAGACTGGGTCAATGCACCTTCCATGTGGGAGTGTTACAAAAAGGCAAATGCAGTTTATGCGGAGCATGGACTGGAGGATCATTTGGTGGTACATTTCCATCTGGTCGGCCACGCGGTCATTGAAGAGGACGTAAAGCTCTTCCTGCCGTACTTCGACCGTATGTACTACAAAATGGATACGATGCCGGATCTCGCGCCGCTGAAGACTACGGCGTTTGCGGGACAGGATCAATGATCCAAATGCGGATCGAAACGAACTAAAGGACTATTCACGAGGACGCCGGATACGGCGGGACAGGAATGAAAGATGCTGGAGAGGATCAAACACGCACTCTTTTATGCGGATGTTGATAAAGAAGTTTATCGCTCCGTAAAAGAAAAGATCGAGTACGCGAATGTCGTCACATTGACGATCTATTCTTTGGTTGCATTCGTTTTGACATCGATCATGACGCTCCTGTATGTTTTTGTTATCCGTGCGATGTCGGAGGCCTGGGTCGTTTTCATTTTCGGCGTATTCGGTTCCCTGATCATATTTGTACTCGCCGGCATATGCCGGACTCATCTGAAATTCACATATTTTACGATCTATGCAGCGATTTCCCTGTTCATGATCTATGGTATCCTGATGGGTACGCTGTGCCGTCCGGGTGAGCAGACAGTAACGTTTGTAGTGTTGATGCTGTTCCTGCCGCTTTTGTTCATCGATAAGCCCATCCGGCTTATTTCTGCCTTGGTTTTCTATGTGACCGTTTATTTGGTTGCTGCGGTTAATACAAAGTCCGGGAAGGTTCTGATGGCGGATGTTTCGAACGCTGTCATGTTCGGACTGCTGGCGATCGTCAGCATCGTTTTCATCGTTCGTGTTAAGGTCAATGGTTTTATTCTGGAACAGCGGCTGCAATACATGAGCGAGAAGGACCAGCTGACCGGTCTGAATAACCGTAACTCGTACGAGTGGCATCTCGCTGAGTACACACGCCGGTGCAGGGAGAGCCTGGGATGTGTTTACATCGATGTCAATGGTTTGCATGATCTGAATGATACGGAAGGCCATAGGGCCGGAGATATCATGTTGCAGACCATCGCGCATTTCGTTCAGGAAAACTTCGGAAAGAAGGATACCTATCGTATCGGCGGTGATGAATTCCTGGCCTACACGGTGGATTGGAGCGATGCAAAGATCGAAGAAAAGGTTCGCCAGCTGAAAAAGCAGGTGCGGGAAGCGGGATATCAGGTTGCAGTCGGTTTTTCCAACAGTCCGGCGGAGATGGTCGAGATCAATACATTGACCACGAAGGCTGAGACCTATATGTACAGCGATAAAGATGAATATTATCGGATATCCGGAAAGAAACGAAGAGGAGCGTGATTTAGGCGCTGCGCCGTATCACCGGAATGATCTGCAAAGTGGGCGAGCCGGTCGTTTCGGCTCGCTTTTTTCGTCGAAATGTGCGGTTTATGTTGTATTTTTCCTAAGGTTTCGGTATAATAGTGGGGATAGTAGACGGGTCGGCAGATGAGCCAGCCGACAGTGAGAAAAGGAGAAGAAACTATGACAGAGCAAGAGATCCGTGAAGAGATCGAAGCGAAGATCAAGGCGGGACCGCACGAGGTCCTTCCGGAGTACCGGTATGACACATTTGACGACGGGAACGTCGTTCACGGAAAGAAGAAAGGGCACCTGCCGCCCATGGGCTGGAACAGTTGGAATGCATTTGGTACCGGGAATACCGAAGCGCTGACTCGGCAGATGGCGGATGCGCTGGTCGCACTGGGGCTGGATAAATTGGGTTATCAGTACGTCGTTTTGGACGACGGATGCTATCAGAACACGCGTGAGAACGGTCTTCTGGTCAGCAACGCAGAGCGTTTTCCGATCGGCTTTAACGCCATGGCGGACTACATCCACGCACGCGGCCTGAAGTTCGGTATGTATAACGATATCGGCGTCAAACTGTGCAGCAGCGCCTACGTCGGCACCTGCGGTCACGAGGCGGAAGATGCAAAGTCATATATCAACTGGGATATCGACTTTATCAAAGTCGACAACTGTTATTATCTTTGGGACAATGCGACATTCTCCGATAAGCGTAATGCGAAGTATGTTTTCGCACCGGCCATCCGGTCGATCCGTGTTTTCGGAGATGGATTTGATAAGAAATACTGTGCACTGACCGACGGAGAGATCCGCGGCGGATGCATCGTAAAAACATCCGATTGCGTAACTAGCATCGGTACTTATGACGGAACCGGTCCCGGACCGTCGCCCGTTGGACCCCGGAGTGGTGAACTGGTATTTCGGGTAAATGTACCGAAGGCCGGTGATTACCGCCTGGAGATCGAGTATGCGACCTCCTGTGAAGAAGGTCAGGGCAGCTGGCTTCAGGTTGCGGTAGGTGAAAAAACGACCGAACTGTCGTACGATGGCTTCGTACCGGAGACGCCGGTACGCACCGTATTTGAGACATTTTCCGGTATTACCGTTACATTGGCCTGCGGGGAAAATGTGGTCCGCCTCATGAACCACCGCCGTCAGGAGAACACGCTCTGTTCGTATTCTACCTTACTGAAGGAACTGAATAAGCAAAAGCCCGGCCACGATATCCTGCTTTCGATCTGCGAATGGGGTAAGACGCAGCCGCAGAACTGGGGTTATAAGGTGGGCGATACCTGGCGCATCCTGAACGATATCACGTTCCGCGTCGGCAGCGACGGGGATCCCGGCGCCGGCTCATGGAAAGACGATTACACACCGAGTGTGACCACGCAGTATAATAAGGCAGTCATCATGGATGAATTTGCCGGCCTGGATAAGGGATGGAACGATCCGGACATGCTGATGATCGGCATGAACGGTCTGACCGATACGATGTATCGTACGCATATGGCGATGTGGTGCATGCTGAATGCCCCGCTGATGCTGGGCCTGGATCTGCGCCGCGTGAAGGTGGGAGATCCGATCTGGCAGATCATCGCAAATAAGCGTTTGATCGACCTGAACCAGGATGCACTCGGCGTGCAGGCGAAACGTATCTACAGTAGCATCCCCGGAAAATATGCCCCGGACCGCGAGTATTTGACGAACATCGACCGCGTGGACATTTTGGCGAAGCCTCTTTCAGACGGTTCGGTAGCGCTCTCGTTCATCAACGTGAGTGAAACTGAGAAGAATGGGGATTACAGCGTGGATGTTTCCGCGATCCTTAATGGTATCGGAGCGAAGCTTCCGTCCGGTAATAAGTGGACTGCGGATACAAAGAGTTTTACGGTCACGGACCTTTGGACCGGAGAGGTTTCCGAGAACACGACCGGCGTTTTCGGGGTTAAGACATTGGCCGCTTGTGGCAATGTGACGATAAAGGTAACTCCGAATGCTTAAGCAGGAAGCGAATACAGGACTCTGCAGATTAGCCGAACGCCTGACGGGGAACACCCGCCAGGCGGCGGCACAGATCGTGCACGAATGGCTGCTTTCCGTAAAGAAAGAGCCGGACGAGCCGGATATCACCCCGGCCTACAGGCTGTTGGATCTGATGGATTGCCGCCGATGTGTTTTGCATGTCGCCCAGGTCTATATTAAAGGCATCATGGGAGACGGGGCGCCGGTGTTCGGCATGCAGGCCGTGCTTTCCGGGATCGAGGCGCAGCAGATCGCGGCGCGTGCTGAGTATCCGGCCCTGCGTTTCAAAAGGACGGGAGGAAGCACACAGGAGGATGCCCCGCGACGATTGTTATATGCGAATCTGGAGCATATGGGAGCGGACGTTCGCATCATCGATGTACGGGATGCCGGGGAATTCGGGGAGAGTCACCTTCCGAACGCGGTAAATATCCCGCTGGCGCAATGTGTGAACGACATCGAAGCATTGCCCGCGAAGAAAGAAGAAGCGATCTGCTTCGTGTGCGAGAAGGGGGTAAAAAGCCGGATCGCGGCAGCCGCGGCCATGCAGGCAGGTTTCACAAACGTGTTTTTTGCAGGAGAGGCATGAATAAAGGCATGTCATTTGCATGATGTAAGAATAATTTAAGGAAATTCGCGTGGCATTATGCTATAGTATACATGGGGAAACGATCAAAAGAAATTTTGAGGAGGATAGGACTATGTATTCTGACGCTGCATTGGAGCAGCTGCGCAAAGAAGCTTTAAGCCGGTTCTGGATACGGATCGGAGTCGTATTGCTGATCGCGATCTGCCTGGTTGTGATCTCGCCGTTTTTAATGATCTTCGGTGCACTTACCGGGATCGTTATTACGGCGCTCATTCCGAACCCGAGTAAGAAGAAATACTACGATGCCGTAAAGGACAGCGCGATCCGCGGCCAGTTTGAAAAGGCCTTCGGTGAAGTCATGGTGGATTATAATAAGGGCTTCTCTGAAAATTTCATCTCCCACACGGGTCTGCTCCAGATGGGCAATGAATACAGCAGTGACGACTATGTGAGCGGCGTTTGCAACGGTGTGCCGTTCTCCCGGTCGGATGTATATATCGCGAGTTCTTCGTCGGACAGCGAAGGGAATTCATCGACCACGGTATTCTTCGAAGGAAGATGGATGGTGTTTGATTTTCCGAAGGAACTGTCCGGAGACTTGCAGGTATTCGAAAAGAACTTTCATTACGCGAAGAAACGAAAAGGTATCTTCACCAAAAAGGCAGAGCGGCGCCATGAGATCTTTTTGGAGGATGAAAGCTTCAACAAACGTTATGTAGTCATGGCGCAGGATGATCATGATGCGTTCTATTTTCTGACACCGCACATGATGGAGAAGATCGACCGTTACTGCAGTCAGTCCGACGGAAGGTTCATGTTGGGCATTCTCGGAAACCGTCTGCATGTTGCGATAAATAATTCAAAGAATCCGATGGAACCGAGTCTGTTTCGGAAAAACGATGTGGAGGAGGTCCGTGCGGAGGTCTCAAATGAGATCGAATTGATCCGGCGTACCATAGAGGAGTTTAAACTGGACGCGGATCTGTAAGAAGGAGGGCAGTATGAATCCTGTAGTAGTCATTATCTGCGTTGTATTACTGTTTTTAGTGGGATGGATCATCGTTACGATCAACAGTATCCGCCGGATGCAAGTTAAGATAAGCGAAGCAGAAGCGGATATCGATGTAGCGCTGAATAAGCGTTTTGATGTTTTGACGAAGATGCTTGATGTCGCGAAATCCTACCTGGGTGAGGAGAGGGATATCATCCTGAAGAGCATCCAGATGCGCGCGGCGATGAGCCTCGAGCAGAAGGGCGCCACCGGCGCCGCTATGGAAAATGCGCAAAAACAGCTGCTGGCTGTCGGCGAGAGCTATCCGCAACTCGGATCGACAAATCAGTTTAAGCAGCTGCAGATCGCGATCATGGACACGGAGGAGCACCTTCAGGCCGCGCGTCGCGTTTATAACTCGAACATCTCGCGTTATAATCAGATGTGTGTGTCCTTCCCGAATTCACTGGTGGCAGCTATCATCGGTGCTTCCCGCCGGGAGTTCTTTAAGATCGATGACAGCAAGCGTCAAGATGTTGATATGCGGTTTTAAAGTCCGCATTTCTTCTTGACAACCCCATGTGCATTTGATAAACTTATTCATAAGGCATTGAAGAAAACCGCCCTAAATGAGCAGCGATGCTGCTGTTTAGGGCGTTTCATTTCCCAAAGGGGTCTCTTCCTTGCATGTATCAGGAGGTTAGAAATGAAAATTGACAAGCTTGTTGGAGAGCGTTTTAAGGAGCGTCCCGCGGATTGTGTCATTGACAGCCATGCGCTGATGGTGCGCGGTGGCTACATGAAGTATGTCGGAAACGGTATCTTTTCTCAGTATCCGATCCTGAAGCGGATCTCGAAGAAGATCGAGAACATTATCCGCGAGGAGATGGATCGTATCGATGGACAGGAAGTTCTGTTCCCGGTCGTTATGCCGGCATCCCTTTGGGAGGAGTCGGGTCGTTATGAGTCAGTCGGCAGTGAGCTTTTGCGCTTTACGGACCGTAACGGAAGTAAGATGATCCTGGGTATGACACACGAGGAGGCTGCAGTGCATTTGGTACGCGAGTATGGTCTCAGCTATACCCGTTATCCGTTCATGATCTATCAGATCCAGACGAAGTTCCGTGATGAGGCTCGCCCGCGCGGCGGTATGATCCGTGTTCGTGAGTTCACCATGAAGGACGCATATTCCTTCCATACCAGCCAGGAGGATCTGGAGCGGTACTACGATGTCTGCTACAAAGCGTACGAGCGTATTTTCGCACGTGCCGGCGTTCCGGAGGTCATCTCGGTCGCTTCCGACAGCGGAATGATGGGCGGCAGCCTGTCCCACGAATATATGCTTCTTACACCGGTCGGCGAGGATTCGATCGCGATCTGTGATTCCTGCGACTACCGTGCGAACATGGAAGCGGCGGAAAGCATTACGGAAAATGCTCCCGTAGCCGAGAAACAGGCGCTTACTAAGGTAGCGACCCCGCACCAGGAGACCATCGAAGATGTATGTAAGTTCCTGAATGCGGAAACCATAAAGAGTGTTAAGGCCGTTGTATATCAGTTGAACCGCACGGATGAGTATGTGATCATCTTTATCCGCGGTGATCTGGATGTCAATGAAACAAAGCTTACGAATCACCTGGGTGAGGACGTGCATCCTGCAGTGATCGACCTCGAGAGCGGCATCGTTGCCGGATATATCGGACCGGTCGATCTGAATGCAAAGGAAGGCACCATCGTACTTTTCGATAAGTCACTGATGGGCGCAGATAATATGGTCTGCGGCGCGAACGATGCCGGCTATCACTTCACGGGTCTCTCCATGGAGCGCGACTGTCCGGAGGCAGTATATATCGACCTGGCGAAGATCACCGAGGGCGGTATCTGCCCGAAGTGCGGTAAGAAGACGATCCACATTTCCCGTGGTATCGAGGTGGGCAATATCTTCCAGCTCGGAACGAAGTACACGAAGTCTATGAACATGCAGTATATCGATGAGAACGGCGAGAAGCACTATCCGATCATGGGTTGCTATGGTATCGGCGTCGGCCGTCTGGCTGCGTCCGTTTGCGAGGCGAAGCACGATGAGTACGGTCCGATCTGGCCCATCACCATCGCTCCTTATACCGTGCATCTGTGCTGTATCCGTTCCGATGATGCGGAAGCTAAGAAGACGGCGGATGACCTGTACGTAGCGCTTCAGGCGAAGGGTATCGACGTATTGTACGACGACCGCGATGTACGTCCGGGCGTAATGTTCTCCGATGCTGATCTGATCGGTGCGCCGATCCGTATTACCGTAAGTCCCAGAAACATGAAAGAAGGCGTGGCCGAAATGGCGACCCGTGATAAGCGTTTCTCGGAGAAGGTAGAACTGGATAAAGTTCTGGAGACCACGATGCGCTGGATCTGCACATTGACCGAAGAGATCGAGAGCGTAGCAAACGCGATTCAGTAACAGAGTTTGAGAGATAGAAACGATTAGAAAAGCAGAGCGGGTTGTATGCCCGCGGAAAGGACTGAAATGAGCAGTAATGTAAGACCGGAAACGATGGAACGTATCACGACTCCGGCGCTGGCGCAGGCTTTTATTACAGAGCAGGTCGCAGCGATCCGTGAGCAGGTGGGAGATAAGAAGGTGCTTCTGGCGCTGTCCGGAGGCGTTGACTCCTCCGTTGTTGCAGCTCTCCTGATAAAGGCGATCGGTAAGAATCTGACCTGTGTACATGTTAACCACGGCTTGCTTCGTAAGGGTGAGCCCGAGCAGGTCATCGATGTATTCGGAAAGCAGCTGAATGCAAACCTCGTCTATGTGGACGCGATCGATCGTTTTCTGGATAAACTGGCAGGAGTTTCGGATCCCGAGACAAAGCGTAAGATCATCGGTAAGGAATTTATCGAGGTATTTGCGGAAGAAGCCCGTAAGCTGGACGGCGTAGAGTTCCTGGCACAGGGAACCATTTACCCGGATATCCTGGAGAGTCACGGCGTAAAGGCTCACCACAATGTAGGCGGCCTTCCGGAGGATCTGAAGTTCGAACTTGTTGAGCCCGTGAAGCTTCTGTATAAGGACGAGGTTCGTGTAGTAGGTAAGGAACTCGGGCTTCCGGATAATATGGTTTATCGTCAGCCGTTCCCCGGACCGGGCCTCGGCGTTCGCTGCGTCGGCGCGATCACACGCGACCGTCTGGAGTCTCTGCGTGAGGCAGACGCCATCGTTCGCGAGGAGATCGGAAAACTGGATCCCGTACCGTGGCAGTACTTCTGTGCGATCCCGGATTTCACATCCACCGGCATCCGTTATGTGGATGGTAAGGGTGAGCGTTACATGGGCTGGGCAGTTGTCATCCGTGCGGTGAATACCGTAGATGCCGTTACGGCGACGGTTCCCGAGATTCCGTTTAAGATGCTTTGCACGATTCGCGATCGTATCATCGCGACCGTGCCCGGCGTAAACCGTGTGCTTTGGGATATCAGTGAGAAGCCCGTCAGCACCATCGAGTGGGAATAAAAAGTTTATATAGAGACCGGGCAGTTTTCGCGTGTTTCATGCGGGACTGCCCGGTTTTTTTCTTATTGTAATCTGCGCGGTTCATTGACGCTGAAGGCGAACTGTGGTAGAATGAAAACACTGAGAACCTATGTTGATGATGTGAGTTTTGTGACGATTAAAAACATGAAAGAGCGGGATGGCTATGAGTGAAGTAAAACCTTGTGTCAGAATGGTAAATGCCGTGAAAGAGTTTCCCTCGGGCAGCGGCGTTGTGAAGGCATTGGACGGGATCACGCTGGATATCTATCCGGGTGAGTTCGTCGTGGTAAACGGCGAGTCCGGCTGCGGGAAATCCACGCTCTTAAATATGATCGGCTGTATGGATGGATTGACCTCCGGTAAGATCGAGATCTTCGGGCGGGACATGACGACGCTCTCCGAGAAGGAGAGGACCCTGTACCGGCGCCGGGATGTGGGCTTCATCTTCCAGGAATACCATCTGATGCAGGAACTGACAGCTTATGAAAACGTGGAATTCATCGCGGAACTGGTGGAGGACCCGATGTCCGTGGATGAAGTGATCGATATGGTCGGTCTGGCCAATGTTGCGGATCACACCCCCGGGCAGATGTCCGGCGGACAGCAGCAGAGGAATGCGATCGCTCGTGCCCTCGTCAAACGCCCGCGGATCCTGCTGGCCGACGAGCCGACCGCAGCACTGGATGAAGATTCCGCCCGCGAAGTCCTGCGGGTTTTCGAACGCTTGATCCGGAAGAATGATGAACAGCCGGATCCGAAATGCAAAACGACGATCCTGCTGGTGACACATAACCGTGAGATCGCAAAGATGGCCGATCGGGTCGTGGTGCTGAAGCAGGGAAGGATCGCTTCTGATGTGACGCAGGAGACTCGCTGCGGAGTGGATATGCTGGAATGGTGACCATGAAGAAAACGCAAAGAACACTATGTATACGCTACATGCGAAGACAGAGGGCAGCCTGTCTGTCTGTTTTTGTTGTGGCTATGCTTGCCGTGATGGCGTATCTCGGGATCATCGATACGGCGCAGGCCATGAAGAACAACATCGGCAGGTTCTGGAAAGATACTGCATTCCGGGATATAGAGATCTCGACATCGAAACTTCTGTCCGGGGAGGATCTGGAAGCGATCCGGCATACGGAGGGTGTTGCGGCCGTGGAACCGCTGTGGTACACGACCGCGCGTTCCAACTCGGGCAATGCAACCGGATTTGACGTCATTTCCCTGACGGAGCAGATCAATACCGTGATTCTGAAGGAAGGACGGATGCCGGAAACGGCAGAAGAATGTCTGCTGGAACTCCCGGTTTTGGAAGAATTGGGGATATCCGTCGGAGATACGATCGAAGTAGGAGAAGCCGATGCACTGGCGATCCGGCGCTTTTTGGTGTGCGGCATAGCGCAGCATGCGGAACATGCCTGCCTGCCGATCCAGGTGCCCGGAAACCGATATATGATCGTCAGAAAAGAGGCTTTCGACCTCGAGGCGATAGATAACCGCTGCATGAAAGCGATCCTTCGGGTCGAAGGAAGCGAGGGATGTGACCGTTTTTCACAAGAGTATCAGGAGAAGGTCGACCGGGTCATGAAGCGCTTATACCTTCTGGCGGCGCAGGACATCGGACAGCAGATGTCCGGTGATCCGGACGGGTTGTCGGCGGAGATGATCCTTACATACGCATTGGCCGGCGGAAATGATGCCGAGCCATGGATGGTGTTGGATGTGTGGAGCTCCATGTACAGCTTCGCGATCCGCACGGCCGTGGATAATGTCAGCGACATCGGCAGGACCTTCGCCTTCATGTTTGTGATCGTCGGCGCCCTGGTGATCTTTTCCTCGATCCATCGTATGGTGGAAGAAGATAAGAGGCAGATCGGAACCGCGAAGGCGGTCGGCATGACAGATAAGGAGATCGCAACGAGGTATCTGATGGCAGGCGTGGCTCCGGCTGTTGCCGGAATGCTGGTCGGCACGCTCGTGGGTTTCGGTATCGTTCAGATGATATTGCTGTTGATCTACGGACGTTTTTATGTTTACGGTATGGGCTATCCGGCTTTTTTGCCCGGCGCGGCGCTTGTGGTTTTCGTTGTAGGTATGTTGATCGCGACTGCGGCAGCGGGCATCGCCTGTGTCGGCCTGATCCGAAGGCCCGCATTGTCCCTGCTGAATGAACGGGATGAGATAAAAACACCGCCGAGGAGATACGGAAGAAGCCGAAAAGCAAGGCACACATCCAAATACGGGTTCTACGCCCGCATGATCCGCAGGCAGATGCGGCGTGAAAAATGGCGTCTCCTGATGATCGCGGTATCGATAACCGGATGTATGGTATTGCTCGTGACGGGATTTTCCATTAAATTTGCGATCTCGAAATCGATCGGGCGCCAGTTCACCGATGTGGAACACTACGACCTGAAGGTCAGCTTCGATGCGACAGAGGCTGCCGGAGGTGAGTCGTTACAGCAGAAGATCCGGGATGTCCTTCTTTCGTTCGGCCTGAAGGAACGGGACGCGAACGGAGGCTGGGTCGAGGTCCTCGAACGCGAATGCCTGTATTACGCCGAAGAACGGATAAACGGAGGCGAACTGCTCTGTGCAGATCCCGAGGGGCTGGAAAACTTTTTCTCGGCAGAAGATACCGAAAACGGCGGGCATTTCGGGCAGTTGAAGACCACGGGTGTATATATTCCGCTTCGTGCTTCGGAGACGGGAAATATCAGAATCGGCGATAACATGTTCCTTCTGGATAGCCGGATGGACCTGGAAGTCGTGGATGTTGTCGGAATCTATAAGCACTATGTAGGAGGGCATCTCTTACTGACGGTTTCCTCATACGAAGAAATCTACAAAGAGAAGCCGGAGAATAACTGTTTTCTGATCCGATGCGGGGAGAAAACGTGCGATCCGCTTTGCGAGAAACTGTCACAACTTCCGGTCCATGTGATGCGGACGAGTGATAAGAAGCAGGAGTATATGAAATATACGACCGCCCTGAATGCCGTAGCTGCCCTGCTGGCTGCGATCGCCGCGTTTATGGCGGGCGGCGTCCTGATCAACCTGATCTACCTGCAATATTATCGAAAAAAAGGCAGCCTGGTGGTCATGCGCATCAACGGCTTTACGGCGATGGAGACGGCCGGATATGTGCTCGGAGAGTCGATCCTGACCCATGTGGCCGGCATCGTGCTCGGAATTATCGGCGGAACCTGGCTTTCCGGTAAGATCCTGCGTTTGATGGAGGGACGCCAGTTCCATATCATCCGGGATCCGCAGATCACGGCCTGGGTCGTGGCTGCCGTCATCTTACTCTTTTTCTCGGTGATCATTCATATGATCATCGTACGCGCCGTCGTAAAACTGAAACCTACGGAAGGTGTTATGATTCGCTGACGGATCATGTGGAGGGTTTACTATGAAAATGTTATTGAGACTGAGCCGGGAAGCCATACGCTATCGGACCTTGTATATCATCGCCATCCTGTCAACGCTGCTTTTGACGGCCGTTAACCTGGCGGCTCCCCGCGTCATGTCCGCCATGACGGGAATCGTCAGCAAAGGTGTGGACGATGCAGGGATGAAGCGGATCTGGGGCCTGACCGGGCTATTGATCGGCTTATATCTGCTTCGTATCATTTTCCGCTTCTTAAATAATTACCTGGCGCATAAGGCGGCCTGGTTTCTGGTCGGCGACCTGCGTACACGGACCTATGATAAGCTGGAGCGCATGCACATCGGCTATTTCCACGATAAGCAGACAGGCGACCTGATGAGCCGCATCGTCAATGATACGCGCGATTTTGAACTCTTGTATGCGCACATGATACCGGACACGATCACGAATATCATGACCTTCGTCGGCGCTTTGATCATCCTGTTGACGATCGATCTGAAACTGGCGCTGATCACCTGCGCGCCGATTCCGCTGATCTTCTTATCCGGCATTTTCTTCTCTAAAAAGGTGCGTCCGTTTTTCCGCGCTTCCCAGAAGAAGATGGGTGAACTGAACGGCAAACTCCAGGATAACCTCTCCGGTATCCAGGAGATCCAGTCGTTCGGCCGTGAGGAGTATGAGACCGAGCAGGTCAATGTAAAGAATTTCGAGCACATTTCCGCGATGCTGAAGGCCCTGAAGATCAGTGCGATCTTTCACCCCTGTGTCGAGTTCATTTCCTCGATCGGAACCATTCTGGTCGTTTCGTTCGGCGGTTATCTGGCATGGAAGGAGGGCATGCAGGTCGAGTCGATCGTTGCATTTCTGCTGTATCTGGGTCTGTTCTACGCTCCGGTCACAGGACTCGCGAACCTGCTGGAGAACATGCAGCAGTCCATGGCAGGTGCGGAGCGTGTCATGAGTATTTTGGACGCTCCCTGCGAGATCGTAGATAAGGAAAATGCAACTCCGCTCACGGACGTTAAAGGAGAGATCGAATTCGACCATGTCAGCTTCTCCTATGAGACCGGCGATGTGGTGCTGAATGATATATCATTCAAGTGCGAGGCCGGGAAAATGCTGGCACTCGTCGGCCCGACCGGCGTCGGAAAGACGACGCTTACGAAGCTGATCTCACGGTTCTATCAACCTACCGGAGGCAGCATCCGGATCGACGGTAAGGATCTGATGGATGTCACCATCGAAAGCCTGCGTAAGAACATTTCCCCCGTGTTACAGGATACCTTCCTGTTTAATGGAACGATCGCCGAAAACATCGGTTACGCCGAGCCTGAAGCCGGGCTCGAAGCGATCATGGAAGCGGCAAAAGCGGCGAATATCCACGAGGATATCATGCACATGCCGGACGGATATAATACCTTAGTGGGAGAGCGCGGACTGCGCCTCTCCGGCGGTCAGAAGCAGCGCGTGGCCATCTCACGTGCGATTCTGCGCAAATCGCCGATCATCATCCTGGATGAGGCGACGGCCTCCGTCGACGTTGAGACGGAGCACCAGATTCAGGAGGCAATCGCCAACATCGCAGGAAGCCGGACGATCATCGCCATCGCTCACCGACTTTCTACGATCCGTAACGCGGATAAGATCCTCGTCATCGAAGAAGGTCGCCTGATCGAAGAGGGCACACACGAAGAACTTATTGCCCTGGGCGGGCGCTATGCGCGCATGAACCGCATCCAGAGCGCAGAGAAAAAAGAGTAAAAAGAATGATATAATGCGATAATGAATCATCGACAGATGAATAACAGAACGGGATATAAAGAGGGTGAAATATGGTGAAAAAAGGGACATCGAAAAAGCCGGATACACAGGAGAAGATTCCGGCCAGGGTCACTATGACACGAAAACTATGGGCCATGAGCGACGCGAAGCGCGATGCCGGCCTGACCGAGCCCGAGGACATTGAGAAGTTTCGGGACATTTCATATGGTCCGTACGGCGAAGAGAACCTGTTGGACGTTTATCGACCGGTGAAGGAGGCGGGGAAGACTCTTCCGGTGATCGTAAACGTTCACGGCGGCGGTTATTTCTACGGCGATAAGGAACTGTATCGTTTTTATGCGATGCGTCTTTCACAGTTCGGTTTTGCCGTTGTGAATTTCAATTACCGTCTGGCTCCGCTGAATCAGTTTCCTGCACCGTTAGCGGATACATTGGCCGTATTTAAGTGGATCTCGGCCAATGCGAGAAAATACAAACTGGATAAAACCAACCTGTTCATGGTCGGCGATTCGGCGGGAGCACAGCTCGTAAGCCAGTTCGCGGCGATCTGCACGAATAAAGCATATGCGAAGTTATTTGGCTTTATGATGCCGCGAGGCGTGATCTTGCGAGGAATATCGCTGGCCTGCGGCTTGTATGAGCTGCGAAGCAAGATAACGGGTCCGCACAACGAGATGATGCTGGATTATTTCGGTGATGAGAGCATGGCGCAGGATCCTCGTACCGAGGTTTCTGCGTACATCACGGCGGATTATCCGCCGACTTACATCTTTTCTGCGGCAAATGATTCCCTGAGGGAGGAATGCCGTCCGTTTGCTTCCTTCCTGCGTAAAAAGGGCATTTCTGTACAGTCTCGTATCTATGGAAAGAAGGAAGACCACGAGGTCGGCCATGTGTTCCACGTGAACATCCGACTGCCGATCGCGGAGCGTTGCAACAAAGACCAGACCACCTTCTTCAAGCGCCTGGTGAGTGGCGAATAATTAAAGGCTGCGGCACATAAGTGTCGCAGCCTTTTGGTGATTTATTCGGTTATCGGATCAATCGACCCATGTATCTTCATCGCCGACAACACTGTCTTTTGAGATGCGTTTTTCAATGGCTTTAACGATGAAACCGCTGGCGATGCAGAGAGCCAGGATCAGCCATCCTCCGATGATGTTGGAGGCGAGAGAGTAGCCGTCTTTTGCACCATAGATGCCGCCTGCATCGACCAGAGTTACGATGTTCCAGATGAAGAAGCCGAGGAGCGTCAGAGGGGCCAGAAGCTTGATCGAGATCACGAACCACCATGCAGGCATTTTAAACTTGCCCGTGTTGCGGTTGACTTCCTTAAGGACTCTCCTGGGATTGAACAGCCAGCCGATGGTGAGCGCTTCGAGGATACCGACTAAGATCAGGCTGTACGCGTTACACCAGTTGTCAACGATGTCAAGCCATGCGAGGCCTGCGCCGGTCGTGAACCAGATCGAGAGGATACCGGCTACGAGACAAACGCGAAGCGTCGTCTTCTTATGCGACAGGCCGAACTTATCGGAGATCGCAGTGGAAACACCTTCGATGATGGAAAAAGCGCTATCGATCGCAAGCGTACACAGGCAGAAATAGAATACAAAGGCAAACAGGGCGTTGACCACGCCGTTTCCGGAAAGTTGGACAATGGACTGCGGGTAGACGATGAACGCTGTAACGATACCGGATTCGGTCATGCTGTCGAGGCTTCCGGTACCCGCCATGGTCGTGAACAGAACGATACCGGAGAGGACACTGATGGCGAAATCGGAAAATGCGATGATCATCGCGTCCTTTGCGATGTTGCTGTCTTCCTTCAGGAAGGAACCATAGGCGACCATGATAGCCATCATGATGGACAGGGAGTAGAAGACTTGGCCGACGGCATCGATCCAGAGGTCGGACTTCGCCCACTCACCGAAATCGGGAACGAAGAATTTATTCAGACCTTCGAAAGCACCGGACATAAATATACCCTTACCGGCCAGAATCAACAGACAGAGGATCGGAAGAAATACAGTGTATTTAACGACTTTTCCTACGGTTCCCGTGCCGTTACGGATACAGGAGTAGATAAGTACCCAGGCCAGAAGCAGGCAGATAAACACGTAACTTGAGATCGTATCATATCCGGAAGTGGTTCCGGTGGTCTTGATGAGATCTGCCCAAATTCCGGATGCTGCGCCGGTGTCACCGGTGATCCCGGCAAATTTGAAGCTTGCAAATGCCATCAGGATGACCCAGGCGAATACGACCGCATAATAAACGGAGATGACAAAAGCGTTCGATACAGCGAACCAGCCGACGGGTTCGGCATGCTTATTGATCGCACGAAGGGCACCCGGAACACCACGATGCATCTTACGTCCGATGGCGATCTCCATCATCAGGAAGGGGATGCCGATCGCTACCATTGCGATCAGATAGGCCAGCAAAAAGGCGCCGCCGCCATGCTTCGCTGCCAGTCCCGGAAAGCGCCATGCATTGCCCAGACCGACTGCGGAACCTATGGCCGCCAGGATGAACTGGGAACGGGAGCCCCATTTGCCACGTTTTTCAACACTCATAATAACCTCACTTTCCACACCTTCAGTGTTGTATAAGTTCATTACCTTCTAGTTTACCACGTTTCTCTAAAAATACAACGTAAAATGGGAGAATTGTAGAGAAAATCCTTTTGACCGATGGGGTATAGTGTGATATAATCAAAATAACCGGTCCGGAAGAAACGGACGAAAATAAGAACGGGGGTCCCCCTTACAGCAAAGGAGAATGATCATGGCACAGAATAAGTACGCGGGAACGCAGACCGAGAAGAACCTGGAAGCCGCATTTGCCGGCGAATCCATGGCGAGAAACAAGTACACATATTTTGCTTCGAAAGCAAAGAAAGAAGGCTTCGAGCAGATCGCGGATCTGTTTCTGAAGACAGCGGACAATGAAAAAGAGCACGCAAAATTATGGTTTAAGGAGCTGAACGGCATCGGCGACACCGCAGAGAACCTGAATGCGGCCGCAGACGGTGAGAACTACGAGTGGACCGACATGTACGAAGAGTTCGCAAAGACGGCAGAAGCAGAAGGCTTTACCGAGCTGGCTGAAAGATTCCGCCTGGTAGCAGCTATCGAGAAGCGCCACGAGGAGCGTTATCGTGCGTTGCTTAAGAACATCGAGACCGCACAGGTATTTGCTAAGAGTACAGTGAAGGTTTGGGAGTGCAGAAACTGCGGCCACATCGTGGTCGGGGAGAAGGCGCCCGAGGTATGCCCGACCTGCGCGCATCCGCAGAGTTTCTTCGAGATCTCCGCTGATAATTACTGATAAAATCGCATAGATCCTATCGGTGCCCCTGCCCCGTGCAGGGGCATTTTCCATGGTCGGATTTCTTGACAAATACCGTAAAGAATAGTATACTTACATCGGTACTTCATCGGAATGCCTTATGCAAGCATTCGACTTACCTTTAAGGAGCAAGGCTTTGAAACGAAGGAAGAGAATTTGCAGCATTATAATGATCCTGCTGTTCTCCCTCGCTTTCATCTGCGGGGGTTTCTTTCATGCGGGTTTTTTTGATGTATTTGCAGAGAAAGACCCGGCGTACGAACTGCTGCTGAACCAGTTGGGCTTTCCGGAAAGTTACTATGAAAAACTGACAGAACTTCACCAAGAGCATCCGAACTGGGCATTTCTGCCGTATCAGACGGGGCTTTCCTGGGACGAGGCTCTCGACGGAGAGTCCGGCTATCGCATCAACCTGACGCCGAACACGGTGAATTATCCGACTTCCTTCCATGCGACGGATCCGGTCGACGGAAATATCACCTTCGATTTCGATCAGAATGCGTTCGTTATCATGAGTGCTCCAAACTGGGTCCAGGCTTCGCGGGAAGCGATCGCCTACTATATGGATCCGCGTAATTTCCTGAATTCGGAGGAGATCTTCCAGTTCGAATATCTGGCATCGAACCCGATGGTGCAGACACTGGACGGTGTCGAAAAGATCCTTTCCGGCGGTTTCATGGCACACACCTATGTTGTGAAGCCGACACTGCTTATTCAGGAAGGCTTTGTTACCGGAATCGAGCCGGATACGAAGAAAGAAGACTTTTTGAAGCTGATCGCCTGCGAGCCCGGTAAGACCATCCGGATATGGAATGCAGATCACAGTGCGAAGGAAGACGGAGCACGGATCTGTACCGGAGATCTGGTCACGGTATCGGATGGAGAGTTGCTGTGGGATGCCGAAGAGCTCCCGGAGGACTATGTAGAACCAGCGCATGCGACCTATACGTGCCTGATCTACGGTGACACGAACGGCGACGGACAGCATACGAAGCTCGATTATCTGTACTTTAAGCGTCATTTCCTGAACTATTATCCGTTGGAAGAACCGTACCTATTTGCGGCAGACACCGATCGGGACGGCGACATCGATCACATGGACCGACTCTACGTGAAACGTGCGGCGTACGGATACTACCCGCTGACACAGCGCCGGGTAAATGATACCGAGCAGAAGTCGACGAAGGCGTTCGCTTTATACGGCGCCGACGGGCAGACCTATGCGGAGTGCATCGTCACATTGGCCGAAGAGTACGGAATCAGCCCTTATATGCTGGCAGTACGGCTCCGCCAGGAGCAGGGGACCGAAGGAAAGAGTGCCCTGATCAGCGGGAAATACGAAGGCTTTGAAGGATATTATAACTATTTCAATTTCGGAGCTTCCGGTGTTACGGATACGGAGATCATAGAAAACGGTCTGACGTATGCGAAGGAAAACGGATGGGACAGCCCGGTAAATGCGATACGCGGCGGTGCCGAGAGGATCGTACAGAAATACATCGCGGCCGGTCAGTTCACTTTATACCTGCAGAAGTTCAACGTCATCAAGAACGGCGCCTATGCCCTGTATCGTCATCAGTATATGCAAAACCTGCTGGCGGCGCGTAACGAGGCAGTACGCACGGCGAAGGCTTACACGGAACTGGGATGTATGGACAATGGCTACATTTTCTACATTCCCGTCTTCGAGAACATGCCGGAGACGCCCGCACCGAAGCCGGAGATCGACGGAAACCCGAATGCGTACCTGCAGATGCTTTCGATCGAAGAGATAGAGACGATCGAGCCGACGACGGAGTATCCTGAGACGGAGGAAACGATCGGGGGATCTTCCGAAGATACTACATCGGAGGTTGAGAGCGAACCCGAGACCGAACCTGAGCCTACGCTTCCGCGGTTAGAACCTGAGTTTGACCGCAGCATTTTCCGCTATGATGTCTACGTTGACGAAAACGTCAGAAGCATCACGTTTGATGCTAAAGCGATCGCGAATGTGATCGAAAATGCAGCATCCGGCGGACGCGGTAAGAAAGAAGCGTCGGTCGAAGGAGCAGGAAAGAAAGAACTCTCTTACGGCGAGAATGTATTTACGATCCGCGTGACAGCCGGTAACGGAACGACCTTTGATTATGAGGTGCATGTATTCCGTGAGGAGCCGGAGACGTCGGAGGAAACCTCCCCGGAGAATGTCGGGGAAACCGAAGAAGATAATTGACAATTAGGAAATATAAAGAAAAAAGTTCGCATCGTGCGAGCGGAATGGAGCAATCAAAATGAAAAAGAAATTAGCCGGTTTGATCGTGCTTGCTATGATCCTGACTTGTTGTCTGTTGCCTGCGAAGACGGTAAGCGCAGATGACGGTGTTTCCTCGATTACAGCCAGCGCAACCGAGGTTACCGTCGGCGACACATTTACCGTAACGTTGAGTGTAGTACTTAACGATAACGTTCCGGGATACCTTCTCGCAGATTATGCGATCGCCTTTTCGAATAGCGGCGTTATTGCAGCAGAAGGCGGGAATACCACCGGTTCGTTCCTGGTACTCGAAGATCCCGAGGTGGATATCAAATCGTACAGCAAAACATTTTCATTTACTGCTTTAAAAGCGGGTGATGCGGAAATTCACGCAAATATCATGGATCCGGAAGGAACCGGATACGGTTTCAAGTACGCGGTTCCGTATGAGGGCCGTGATTATGCGGCACTGGCTATCCCCAGTGTGATCATCCATGTATTGGAAAAGCCGACCGAGCCTCCGACAGATGCTCCGACCGAGCCGATTACAGATGCTCCGACCGAGCCGATCACGGATGCCCCGACAGATCCGATCCCGGATCCGCCTACGCAACCGAACCTTTCGGGCAATGCGAACCTGAGTTCGCTGGCGATCGCTCCCGCATCGATCAACGAAGCATTTTCCCCGGATCGTACGTCCTATACGGCGACAGACGTAGATAACAATGTCACCTTGATGAATGTCGGCGCTACGACCGAGGATCCGAACGCGACGCTCGTCATCAAAGGAAACGGTTATCTAGTAGTCGGTAAGAACACCATTACCATCGAAGTAACCGCTCAGAACGGAACGAAGAAAGAATACACCATCGACGTAAATCGTAAGACGAGAAACGGAGAGGTGATCGTAACGCCTCCGACCGAAGCTCCTACGGAGAAGCCTACCGAAAAGCCTACCGAGAAGCCCACGGAGACAAATACATCCGAAACGGATCCTTCCGAGGAAGACACCACGAAGGAGTCCGATCCCGAAGAAACACTTCCCCCTTCAAGCGGAGAAGATGTTGAAGTTTCAAATATCTTCGACGGGTCAGGCCCGAAGGTGATCAAGTCTGACTGGCTCGATGAGGCGATGCCGACAGGCTTTACCCGTTCGACGATCTCTTATAAGGGAACGGATGTTGACGTAGCTAAGTCCCAGAAGGATATGGTTTTATACTGCCTTGCATCGAAAGACGGTGAAACCAAAGATTTCTATGTATACAACCCGGAAAATGACTCCTTCTATCCGTACTATCCGGTAAACCCGACCGGCGGTGTTTATGTATTGCTCAACATCGGCGCATCGGACATTACCGAAGGCAAGCGTCAGGTGACGCTTCGTGTCAATGAAGGCGGCCCGACCATCAATGCATGGTCATTGTCCGGCAATGTAGACGACGGTGTATTCCTCGTTTACGCTATGGCAGAAGACGGTAGTGTCGGCTGGTATCGTTTCGATACCAAGATCGGAACCTTCGTTCGGTATACGAAGGATGCGGTTCCCGAGCAGGGAAACACCGAGCCGAACCCTTCACAGCCGGAGACGCAGGAAGACCCCGGTGCAGCTTCCGAGATCAAAAAATTAAAAGACGAGCTTTCATCTCTCCAGGCGAAGAACCGTAAGGATATCGACGACTATAATTCACTGGTAGAAAAACGGAAACAGCAGAGTATCCTTCTGTACATCGTACTGGTAGTGCTGTTCATCGTCCTGATTCTGGCGATCATCCTTGCATGGAAGCTTCGTTCGCTGTATGCCCGTTACGATTTCAGCGATGACGGCGATGGCGATGACGGCGATGACGATGGCGGCGATGATGACGGCGGCGATGATGACGGCGGCGACGACAACGGCGGTAACGACGACACCGACGATGATGACGACGACGAATACGTTAAGCCGGAGCCGGTGATCCCTGCTAAGCAGGCAGAGGCTTTCCGCAATAAGATGGCTTCCGTAGACGCAGAGAAAAATGCGCCGAAATCCGGCCAGACCGTTGACGAGGCTATCAAACAGCAGGTAGCTGCAGCTTATGCGGCACGCCAGGCTGAGAAGGAAGCAAAGGCAAAGGAAGCGGCACAGAAGGCTGCAGCAGCGAAAGAGGCGGCAGCGAAGGAAGTAGCCGAGAAAGAAGCGAGGGCGAAAGAGGCAGCGCAGAAGGCGGCTGAAGCAAAGAAGGCGGCCGATGCTGCAGCTGAGAAGGCGAAGGCAGCCGGCATGAAGTTGAATGCCGTGTCCGATAAGAAGGGCCTTTATGATTTGGATATGAATTCGGCTGACGAAAAGGCCGGAAAAGGTTCGGGCAATGACGAAGCAAACGATGATGACTTCGAGTTTATCGAGTTCTGATAACGTTTCGCCGTTGTGTGAAATCCAATAAAACGAAATGTACAGGGCGGACCGATCCGAATGATCGTTCCGCCCGTTTTCATCGTTTTTTCACACTTTATTCCATTGAAAATTGACCATGAATGGGGTATACTATAAATGAGGCAATTTATGCCCCGATCACTCCAAAGGAGTACGACCTATGATATGTGAAAAATGTAAGTCCCGCGAGGCGACCGTAGTGGTCACCGAGGTGGATGGAAATAAAAGAACCGAACATTACTACTGCAGTCAGTGCGCCGCTGAGATGGATCTGCTTCCCCCGGAAGGAGAGCTTCCTTTCGGACAGCTTTTATCCGGTATTCTCGGCATGGTCGCAGAGAACGACGCGGATGAAGAGGATGAGTATGCAGGCATTTTCTGCCCGACATGTAAGACCTCTTACCGGGAGTTTGTCGACTGCAGTCGCTTTGGCTGCGAAGATTGCTATCACATCTTCGGACCACTGATCGACGCGAATATCCACAAACTGCAGGGTAGCGACGTCCATACCGGTAAGCATCCGAAACTGCAGGGTAAGAAGACGCAGCCGGCGGAGAAGATCGAAGAGCTGACGGCCGAGGAGAAGATCGCGAGACTGCGCGTACGGCTCCAGGAAGCATTGGCCGCAGAAGACTACGAGCAGGCAGTTGTGTTCAGGGATGAGATCAAAGCATTAAGCGGGGAGAAATAACCATGGAAAAATGGTATGAAGGTATCGGCGCGGAGCAGGATGTGATCGTCGGAAGCCGCATTCGCCTGCGCAGAAATATACAGGGGAAGATGTTCCCCGAGAAGTTGCCGTCCGACCAGCGTAAGAAACTGGGGACCGAGCTGATGAACCATGTGTCCGGCATCCTGTCGGCAGGTGGCGTGGAAAACCACAGCCTGCATCTGTCGGAAATGGATGCTGTGCAGAAGAGCGCTCTTCTGGAGCGTAGCGTGCTCACGAAGACTTCGCTGCGGGAGACCGAGGATATCGCTCTGACGGTTTCGGAAGACGAAAGTTACAGCGTGCTTTTTAACTGTGACGACCATCTGCGACTGCAGGTGAGTGAGAGCGGTCTTCACCTGCGTGAGGCATTCGCGAAGGCGGATCGCCTGGATGACGCGATCAATGAAACCTATAATTACGCTTTCGATGATAAATATGGTTATATGACCGCATTCCCGACGAACGTCGGAACCGGCATGCGTGCGTATCTCGTGCTGCATCTGCCTCTCCTGGCTTCGAGCCAGAGGTTCCGTACGATCACTTCGGAGCTGGGACGCTACGGCGTTGCCATCCGCGATGCGTTCGTTTACGAAGATAAGAATCCGAGCGGCCTGTATGTGATCTACAACCAGAAGACCCTGGGCCAGAGTGAGTCGGAGATCATGTCGGTGCTGACGAAGGTGGGCATGCAGCTCGCCGGGTCGGAACGCCGTGTGCGCAACATTCGTGCGCAGCGTTTCAGCCTGCAGAACGACGATGAAGTCTACCGCTCCTACGGTATCCTGAAATATGCCCGCTACATGCGGTACGACGAGGCGCTTCTGAATCTGTCCCGTATCCGCATCGCGGCTTCGGCAGGCAAGGTAAACTTTTCGAAGCCCCTCAGCCTGTATAAACTGATGTTGATGGTGTCGCCGGATAATCTGCGTGTACACTATCAGAAGGAATTAGACGAGAACGAGCTGAACGTGCTCCGCGCAGAATATCTGCGGTCTGCATTGCCCGAGATCGTCGGCTGACAGATGCCTGTCGGCAATGTTTGAAAGAGAGGAAAACCAACGTGTTTGAACGATATACCAGAAAAGCGCAGGCCGTGCTCGAAGAGGCACAGAAGGCTGCAGCGCGTTTCGGCCACAGTTATATAGGTTCTGAGCATTTCCTGCTGGGTATCCTGATCGAGGATGATTCGATCGCCGGCGAGATACTCAGAAAGTACGGCGTCACCGCTGAGAAGGTGAGCCATCTGATCGAGGAGGTCATCTCGCCGGTCAGCTCGGCCATGATCGCGGATGCCGGCGGTTACACACCGCGCGCGCGGCTTATCCTGGAGCAGGCAGCTAAGGAATCTATGCGTATGCAGAGCCAGCTCGTAGGTACCGAGCATATCCTGATCGCGATCCTTCGGGAAAATGACTGCGCTGCCCGTAAGATTCTGAATACGCTGAAGGTGGACATCCGCCGTATGTACGTCGATATCTTCCAGGCGATGGGAGCGGACCGCAACGAAGTTCGCGATGAGATCGATCACATGCGCGCAGCAAAAGGAAAGACACCGACGCTGAATAAATACTCACGGGATCTGACCGCATTGGCCGCAAAAGACGAGATCGACCCAGTCATCGGAAGAGAGACCGAGATCGGTCGTATCATCCAGATTTTGAGCCGCAGAACGAAGAATAACCCGTGCCTGATCGGTGAGCCCGGTGTCGGAAAGACCGCCGTTATCGAGGGACTGGCACAGCGGATCGCGGACGGTAATGTTCCGGACAGCATCGCGGATAAACGACTGGTCATGCTGGATCTGTCCGGCATGGTTGCGGGATCGAAATACCGCGGTGAGTTCGAAGAGAGGATCAAGAACCTGATCGATGAAGTTCGCCTGGATAAGAACGTACTTCTGTTCATCGACGAGATTCATACGATCATCGGAGCCGGCGGTGCAGAAGGTGCGCTGGATGCATCCAACATCCTGAAACCCAGTCTGGCACGCGGCGAGATCCAGATCATCGGCGCGACCACGATCGATGAGTACCGTAAACACATCGAGAAGGATGCGGCGCTCGAACGTCGTTTCCAGCCGGTCATGGTCGACGAACCGAACGAAGCGGAGAGCATCGAGATCCTGAAGGGTCTGCGTCCCGCATACGAGGCGCACCATAAAGTGACCATTACGGATGAAGCGCTGCAGGCTGCAGTAAAGCTTTCCATCCGATATATCAACGATCGTTTCCTCCCGGATAAGGCAATTGACCTCATGGACGAAGCAGCCTCCAAACTGCGTCTTTCGGCATTTAATCCGCCGGAAGAGGTGAAGAAGCTGGAAGAGGAGATGGAGGAACTCAACAAAACCAAAGAAGAATATATCAAATCCGAGAACTACGAAAAAGCCGGAGAGATCCATAAGAAACAACAGAAGAAGCAGGAGAAGATCGAAGCGCTTCTGAAGAAGTGGGAGCAGCAGAAGGAAAACCGCGAGTTGACGGTCGGCGCGGAAGAGATCGCCGACGTCGTTTCGGGATGGACGAAGATCCCGGTACGTACACTCGAAGAGGGTGAGACGCAGCGCCTGAAGAAACTCGAGGAGATTTTGCATAAGAGGGTCATTGGCCAGGATGAGGCGGTTTCCGCCGTATCACGTGCGATCCGCCGTGGTCGTGTGGGTCTGAAGAACCCGAAGCGTCCGACCGGTTCCTTCCTGTTTTTGGGACCGACCGGTGTCGGTAAGACCGAGCTTTCGAAAGCACTCGCCGAAGCGATATTCGGAACGGAAAATGCTCTCATTCGCGTCGACATGACGGAGTACATGGAGAAACACAGCGTAAGTAAACTCGTAGGTTCTCCGCCCGGATACGTTGGCTACGAAGAGGGCGGCCAGCTCTCGGAGAAGGTTCGCCGGAACCCCTATTCGGTCATCTTGTTTGACGAGATCGAGAAGGCACATCCGGACGTATTCAACATCCTGCTTCAGGTGTTGGACGACGGACAGATCACGGACTCCCAGGGACGCCGGGTCGATTTCCGCAATACCGTGCTGATCATGACTTCCAACTGCGGAGCAGCGAACATCGTTTCGCCAAAGCGCCTCGGTTTCGGAGCATCGTCAGACGCGAAAGCGGATTACGAGTACATGAAGACCCGCGTGATGGACGAAGTGAAGCAGATGTTCAAACCGGAATTCCTGAACCGTATCGATGAGCAGATCGTGTTCCATTCACTGGGGCGTGATCAGATGATCGAGATCGCTGATGTGATGCTCTCAGAGATCACAGGACGCGTAAAAGAGCAGATGAACATCACACTCAACATCGACGAAAAAGCGAAAAACTGGCTGGTCGAGCACGGGTATGATGAGAAATACGGCGCACGTCCGCTGCGTCGGACCATCCAGACGAGTCTGGAGGATAAACTGGCCGAGGAGATCCTGGAAAGCACTATCAAAAAGGGCGATAAGGTCATCATTTCGGCAGATGAAAACGGATTATCATTCAAGAAAAAAGCATAACATGCAGGAGGCAACAAAATGGCAGTCGTAAAAGAATTGATCAAGCAGCAGGCAGACGGAAAACTTTGCTTCGGGGACTATACCCTCGCACAGAAGGCAAAGCTGGACGGCTTTTCCTTTGGCGGAGATATTTTCAAGGTAAAGACCTTCGAAGAGATCACGAAGCTGGAGCGCAACGGATTGTTTGCGTACGAGTCGGTTCCGGGTACGTCCGTGTTTGATTACACGACCACAAAAGACGGCGTTAGTTTCACAGTCGAGGGTCCGAAGACCGCACAGGTCATCGTGATGCTCGAGGATGAGACAGACTACGAGGTATATCTGGACAATAAGCAGGTAGATCTGCTGCGCACCAACCTCGGAGGAAAGCTTGCGCTCAATATCGAATTGGAGCAGGAAAAGCCGGTCGAAGTAACGATCAAGAAGCATGAATAATATCGCTCTCTATGCGGCGGATCATTCGTTAAAAGAATGATCCGCGCATGGTTTTGTGCGAGATCTGACATTTTGGGGAGTTCAAATGGCGAAAGCAAAGGACGTCGCATTCTTCTGTAAGGAATGCGGATATGAAAGCAGCAAATGGCTCGGACAGTGTCCGGCATGCAAAGAGTGGAACAGTTTCGTTGAGGAACCGAAGGCACCGAAGAGTTCCGGGAAGGGAAGCATTTCCCGCCCGGTCCTGGATCCTGTGAAACCGGTGGCGATCAATGAGGTTTCCACGGCGGAGCATGCCCGTATCTCCACGCATATCAGTGAGCTGGACCGTGTCCTGGGCGGCGGTATCGTACCCGGATCGCTGGTTTTAGTCGGGGGTGATCCCGGTATCGGAAAGTCCACGATCCTTTTGCAGATGTGCCGGAACCTGGCTTCCGACGGTAAGCGCGTCTTGTATATTTCCGGTGAGGAGAGTGCGAAGCAGATCCGCATGCGCGCGGACCGTATGGGTGCATTTTCCGATACCATGCTTTTATACTGCGAGACGAACCTGCGCCCTATCGAAGATACCATTCGCTCGGAAAACCCGGATATCGTCATCATAGACTCCATTCAGACCATGTTTCATGAGGAAGTTCCTTCCTCACCGGGCAGTGTAACGCAGGTGCGTGAGGCGACAAACGTATTTTTGATGCTCAGTAAGGGCCTCGGAATCCCGATCTTCCTGGTCGGTCATGTGACGAAGGAAGGCGTGGTCGCGGGACCTCGCGTTCTCGAGCATATGGTGGATACTGTTCTATATTTTGAAGGGGAGCGGAGCGTGGCCTATCGTCTGCTTCGCGCTGTGAAAAATCGTTTCGGTTCGACAAATGAGATCGGTGTCTTCGAAATGCAGGAGACCGGTCTGGTTCCCGTTGCAAATCCGTCGGAGTATATGCTTAAGGGGCGTCCTGTGGAGGCTCCCGGTTCGGTAGTGACCTGTGCCATGGAAGGCACGCGTCCGGTTCTTTTGGAGATCCAGGCGCTCGTTGCGCGCACGAATTTGAACCTGCCCCGTCGTAATACGACAGGAGCGGATCCGAACCGCGTGCAGCTTTTGACCGCGGTGCTCGAGAAGAAACTGAATCTGCCTATGTATGAGTACGACGTGTACATCAATATCGCCGGCGGTATGCGCATCGCAGAGCCGTCGTTGGATCTGGGCATTCTGACTGCATTGATCTCCAGTTACCGTGATCTGGTCATTCCGGAAAATCTGCTCGTATTCGGCGAAGTAGGTCTGACGGGTGAGGTGCGCCAGGTCTCTATGGCGCAGCAGCGTTTGAACGAAGCCGCAAAGCTCGGCTTCTCGCTCTGCATGCTTCCGGCCGTTGCCGTAAAACAGCTGCAGATCCCCAAAAACGTTACATGTATCGGGATCGAACACGTGGGTGATGTCTATCGAAAGCTCAAAGAATTCGCTTCAAAACCCGCAAAAACGGAAATCTAAAATTTTTCTAAAAAATTTTGAAAAAACCTATTGACAAGACGAAATATGCTTGGTATAATCAAGTTGTTGAAAATTGAAGAAGATATGTGGGGCAAACTTATCGTAAGATAAGGACGCAAAGCTATAGGGTCCATGTGAAGTGGACAGCCAGCTGCTATCATTTATTTTTGTATGTTTTTGTCTCCACGGAATTTAGCCGGGGAGTTTTTTTTATCCCATTTTCTTCTTCCGATACAGGCCCGAAAAAATGCCTGTAACATGCGGTCAATACCGGATCTTCAACCTGAAATCGTTTACTGACTTTTTTTGTATACATCCCTTCCTTATTTACACATGCAAGTGCTCCGTTAACTTTCCCCTAGTTTAACGGGGCATTTGCGTTTCTAAAATTCTTTATGACTGCTTCGGGAAGCCTTCGCAATGAGGCTTCCCGGTTTTTTTTCGAGGAACAGAAAGAAACTTAAAATTTTATTTGAAAAACCTCTTGACATTAGTTCGGAACCGAAGTATAATTAGTTCGGAACCGAAGTAATACACATAAGAAAAGGAGAGAAAAAAATGGTAAGTAACAGAGATCTTTTCAGAAAAATGATGAGTTTACCCAAAGTACTTGGTATGATGAAGATGAAAGAGAGCGGTCAGACGCCGTTCCGCCCGCCTTTTGGCATGGGTGGTCAGCCCGGCTTTGGAGGCATGGGTGGTAAACCCGGCCTCGGAGGTCCGGGTAGGGCACCTTTTCAGCCGCCGTTCGGTATGGGCGGAAAGCCCGGCTGCGGTCGTCCCGGTTTCGGAAAGGGACCTGCCGGCCCGATGGGCAGAGGCATGAGCCGTGAGCGTTTGCTGACCATCATCAGCGAATATCCGGAAGGCATTCGCCAGAAGGATCTGGCGGCGGCAGCCGGCATCAACGCATCCTCGGCGTCGGAAGTTGTCAGCCGTCTGGAGGACGACGGATACCTGGTTCGCGTTATCGACGAAAACGATAAGCGCGCTACCTTACTGAAGCTTACAGAAATGGGCGCTGTCCGCGCGGAAGAGATCCGCTCGGAGAGAGATTCCTTCCTGGATGAACTCTTCGGTCGCCTGACCGAAGATGAGAAGCAGACGCTTTCTGATCTGCTGGATAAACTGCTCGGAACAGAATAATATTTCGCTTGTTTTGCGATACAAGAAAGGCTGCCGTGCTCCGGCAGCCTTTCGCTTTTTTTCAGGGCAGATGAAGCCTTTAGAAACCGATTATCCGGTTGACATATAGTACCGAAAATGCTACATTTTTAGTGGGTTGAATAATGTATTTCGGGCGGATGGGTGTCGGCTGTTCACGGCGGAATTTACGATCGTGTGGCCATTTTACCGATGATAACGGCAGAGAGTTGGGAAAGGAAAACTATGGATATCAGAGTAGTAGACGATGGAAATGAAAAACAACAGATCACGCGTCTGGTTTTGGAAGCATTGCCCGATTGGTTCGGGGTCAGCGAGACACGCGAAAACTATATAAAAGAGAGCGCCGGACTTCCTTTGATCGCAGCCTTTGACGAAGGAAAACCGGTTGGCTTTTTATGTCTGAAAGAAACGGGAAGGGATACTATGGAGATCCACGTGATGGGCGTGCTCATGGACTATCACAGGGCAGGAATCGGAAAGGCGATGTTCCAGAGGGCGAAGGAGGTAGCCGTAGACGGAGGGTATTCCTTCATGCAGGTGAAGACGGTTCAAATGGGACTGTATGAGGACTATGACAGGACGAACCTGTTTTACAGAGCGCTTGGTTTTAAGGAGTTCGAAATGCTTCCGACCTTATGGGATGAACTGAACCCTTGCCAGATCTATGTGATGTCGCTGCGATAGGCGTGCGTGGCTTAGGATGCTAAGCGGAATCGGGGGTGACCGCGGGCGAACAGGTCGAAGAAAGACCAAATAGGAGAAGAAGTATGGGTGAAACGATTTTGGAGATCAAAAACCTTACCAAATACTATGGTAAGGTGAAGGGAGTCGAGAACCTTTCGCTGAAATTAGAGTGCGGGGAGATATTCGGCTTCATCGGGCCGAACGGAGCCGGTAAATCTACGACGATCCGTTCGATCATGAATCTGATCAATAAAGATTCGGGCTCAGTCTTGTTTCACGGAAAAGAACTGGACCGGGATGATATAGAGGCGAAAAGCAGGATCGGCTATCTGCCGAGTGAGGTCTTCTTATACGATGACCTTACCGTAAAAGGGATATTCGATCATCACGAGAGTTTTTACGGAAAATACGAGCGTGCAGCCGGGATCCATGAGAGAAGAAAAGAGTTGGTCGAGCGACTGAAACTTGATGAGTCGAAGAAGATCGAAGATCTTTCTCTGGGAAATCTGAAGAAAGTCGGGATCATATTGGCGCTGATGCACGGGCCGGAGCTCATCATCATGGATGAGCCGACGAGCGGTCTGGATCCCATCATGCAGAACGTTTTTTATGAACTGTTGAAAGAAGAACGTGAAAAAGGCAACACGGTCTTTTATTCCACGCATATTTTGAGCGAGGTCTCGCGAATCTGTGACCGTGTCGGAATCATCCGCGGCGGAGAACTCATAAAAGCCGGTCCGGTCGACGAGATCAGCGATAAGCAGTTGAAGTTTGTTACGGTCGAAACCGATGACATCGATGCGCTCGTATCGGATCTGGGCGTAAAAGTGCTTTCGAAAGAAGATCATTCCGTGCGGTTCGCAAATGTACTGCCGGATGATACATTGATCAAAAAACTGTCGAACCACCGCATCGATAAGATCCTCATTGAAGAAGCGACACTCGAAGAAATGTTCATGCACTATTACACGGAGGAGCGCTAAGATGATCAAACGTGAATTAAAAGTAAATCTGAAGGGCTTTCTCATCTGGACCGGGATCATGCTGGTGCTCTTACTGCTGATCTTCATGGTTTATCCGTCGATCATTAACGATGAAAACGGAAGCAAAGTAGACGAGATGTTGAAAGCATTTCCCCCGGAGATCTTGAAGGCATTTAACATGGACATCGCGAGTCTGGACACTGCGTTCGGATGGCTGAAGTCGGAGGGTTTCGTGTTCCTGTACCTGATCGTCGGAATCTACAGCTGTTTGCTCGGCTCGAACATCCTTCTGAAAGAAGAGAGCGAGAAAACGATCGAATACCTGGCAGCGCTGCCGATCTCCAGACGTAGGGTCGTAACGGATAAGATCCTCGTTTCGATGTTCTACATCCTGTCTATGATCATCCTCCTCGGAGTGTTCAATATGGTCGCACTGAATATCTCGGAGACCCCGGACAATGTACAACTCCTGCTGTTAAGCATTACCCCCGTATTTCCGTCCATTGTGCTGTTTTCGCTGGGCTTGTTCATATCCACATTTACCCATAAGACGAAGAAAATGCTGGGGATCAGCATCGGCATGGTATTTGCCGCGTATATTCTGAACGTGATATCCGAGATGGGAAGTTCGGTGGAAGGATTTAAATATATTTCCGTGTTTACGCTCGCAGACTCGCGTGGTGTGATCACGAATTCCGAGATCCGGCCGATCTTTGTTGTCATCAGTCTGGCGCTGTTTGCAGTGCTGATCCTGATGACATTGGTGCGCTATCAGAAGAAAGAACTGGTGTAGAAAATAGGTGGCATTTATGGTAAGATAGGGGATGAGAAACTACAACGGCGTAAATGCCGATTGAGAAAGGGATAAGGAAGGAATATGACAAAACGTATCAGAAAGCTATTAGCAGTAGTGTGCCTGCTTTTGGCGATCGGAGCCCTGACAGGCTGCGGTAAAGGGAACAACAACGAAACTCAGGCTACGTCCGAAGAGAGTGTGGATGCATGGACTGTCCCGGAAACGACGGTGGAGCCTACGACAGCGGAACCTACAACGGAGGTATCGACGACCATCGCCGAAACGACCACTGAACCGCCCACCGAACCGGCGACGGAGTTTCCGAAGATGGATACACCGGATTATTACTTCGCGATGATCGATCATGCGAAGGTCGGAGATCGCTATTATTCGACCTATTATCTGCAATTTGATAAGCCCGGTTACTACATCTCCGATCACACCGGAAAATCCAAGTATTATGATAAGGACAGCGGGACGAATTATACCCATCCATCGAAGGTTTTCCAGTGGATCGAGCGTCCCGGGGATGATCAGGTATTCTATAAGGTTGCTTTGGTTTTTATTTCAAAAGAGGAACAGAAGGTGCCTGGTGAGGGACTGACTTTTGAAGTTCCGGTCCGCTATCGTTATGACAGTGAGAATTCCGCCTACATCGAAACGATGAAGTTTACGGTGAATACTCCGATCGCGGATATTAAGATCGATAATATGGCAGATAATGCCCCGATCCTGCTGGATGGACATTATCTGGGCATTGATCCGGAGGTTACGGGTATAGCCTATGGAGAACCGGAAGGAGATAAGACCCGGGAATTCTGCGTGATGGAGTTCTTCTATGTCCGCCTGTCCTACGAGGATATCGATGCTAATTCGCTGAAACAGCATCTGGCGATCGGCAGGTATGATCAGGAGACAAAATCCTTTAAGCCTTATATGCCGCCTGAGGGGTATGAGACGTATATCCACCTCAGACAGAGCACGGACAATGGGCTTCGTTATCTGCGAATCGGTATCGGTATGTCCTATCCGAAGGATCACCCGGGTCGGACGCAAGCCGATATCGAAAAGGGAATCGTGGAAAACATGATCCTCGTCTATGTGGAGGATGGAAAGGTCGTATATTACGCCTACTATGAATAAAGCATTTGAAGAGAAAGGATTACGGCATCTACAAGGCCATCGGATATACTTCTGACAGTCTGATCCTGCAGACGGCCATCAGCTTCATGCCGTCCATCATACTTTCGGTGCTGGTCTTCCTGTTTTCGGTATGGCAGGCACGTAAGATCCGCAAGATCGAAGCTTATAATATGTTACTCGCAGAGAAAAAATCCGGATCCCGGGAGTGCCTGCAAAGGCACCCCCGGGATTGACTTTTATAAGGCTTCATGGTAATATCAATGATAGGATATGGTTTCGGAATCTGCAGTTTTTGCAGTGTGTTTTTAGGAGGAGAATAGTATGAAAACAAAAGGTGGTTTTTTAAAGGGAATCGTGATGCTTTCCATGACTCTGCTCGTTATTTGGACGAGTGTTTCATATGTTTCTGCGGACATGGGCTGTCATCCGGACTATCAGATCAACATCGAAAACCTGCCGTCAGGGTATTCTTGTGCCATAATCGTGAAAGAATATACTGGTGCCACAAAGCCCTATGGTTTTTGGGACGAGCGGGAAAAAGTAAACAGTGGGTTTCATTTGGATCAAGTGGATAAGGAATCGATCGAAGAGTACCTGAGTCTGTTTTATTATGATGGCTGGATATACTATCCGAACTCTCTGTTATACCATTCAAAAGGCCCTTGGCATTATGGCGGCTATAAGAATCCTTTTCCCGGCAGACTTCTTTTTATTTCGCCGGAAGGCGAAGTGACCATGAGCGAGAGTATGATAGAGCCACGTGACTATACATATGACTTTCAAAAAGACAGATGGGTCGTTTCCGGTTCATTAGGGCCTTTCGTATCGTTTATTACATACCTTTTGGTCTGCTATATACTTACGTTGGTGATGGAGTACGCAGTCTTTTCATCCTTCGGCTTTTCGAGGGTGCCCCAAAACAGAAAGAAGTTTTTCATAGCGAATACTGCGTCGAATATCCCGATGAATCTGTTTCTTTATACGCTTTATTCCGCCTCAGCCGGTTGGAATATCTGGTTTGAAAGTTTTATAGTTTTGGAATGTATTATTATGCTCTCCGAAAGCATATACTATTCCCGCAGCCTCGTGAATCTGAAAGGGGAGAAGCGCCCTAAGACTGCAGCTGCATATGGCGTTCTCGCTAATTTTTTCAGTGCAACTGTCGGTATGGCATATACAATGTTTGATCTGCATTTTTGAACCCGCTTTGAATGAATAAGAAGAATGGGCGTGTCATCTCTTTCAGAGAGATGAGATGCTGATAAACAAATTAAAAGAAGAATGATTGCTAAGCGTCGATATGTAGAATTGATGGGAGGTTTACACGATGCTTTTATTTGAGCCGTATTCTATAGAGAAACTGCATGCGTACCGCTGCTTTCTGAAGTGCGGAAAGAACTTTCCGGCGAGTGATCTCTCGGTCGGGAGTCTGATCCTCTGGAATGCAGGCACGGACATGCAGTTTTGCTTATGGAATGATACATTTACGATCCGGCAGAATGTAGGAGACCAGCCGGCTTTTACCTATCCGGTCGGTAAGGATCCGGACGGTATGATCGATGAGCTTCTGCAATATGTGCAGGAGGAGAACCTGCCGCTTCGTTTCTATCCTGTATCGGAGCAGAGGCTTTTGGAACTTCGCGAAGATTCGCGATTTGACAACGCCATGGGCTCCTATGACCGTCGCTGGAGCGACTATCTCTATTCCTTTGAGGAGACGAAGACATTTGCCGGAAAGAAATACAGCGGGCAGCGCAACCATATCAATAAATTTCGGAAACTATACGGCGAGCCGAAGATCCGTCTGCTTAAGCCGGAGGATCAGCCGAAACTCGACGTTATGCTCACACGCTATGAGGCGGAGCACGCGGATGCGAACCTGCTGGAACGGATGGAACTGGAATCTGCGAAAAATCTGCTCGCTTTAAGCGAATGCTTTCAGATGATCACGGCCTGCCTGGAGGTTGGCGACGCGATCGCAGCGTTCAGTATCGCCGAGATCGTCGGCGATATGCTCGTGATCCACGTGGAAAAGGCGCTCCTAGAATACGAAGGAGCTTACCCGACCATGTACAATGGCCTTGTAAGGCTCGTAGACGAGCTTTTCCCCGGAAAATGTACAACGATCAACCGTGAAGATGATTCGGGCGATCCCGGGCTTCGTACGTCGAAGCAGCAGTATCACCCGATCGACATGGTCCACAAATACCTGGTCCATGTGAATACACCGGCAGCGTGCGTGCCGCAGGATCTGGTCCTGCAGGCCGGTCCGGTCGTCCTGACCCGGATCCGCCCGGAGGATATCCTCGCATGTTTTGCGCTCAACACCGACGTGGAAAACAACCGCTACTGGGGCTACGATTACCGCGAGGATGTATCATTGACCGGTCCGGTCTGTGAAGGTTTGTTCTATCACTCGATCCTGCATGACAATGCCTGCGGTGATTCAATCAATTTCGCGATCCGCGAAACGCCCGACGGCGATATGATCGGAGAGGGAATCCTATGGCAGTTTACTTCCTGCGGCGATGTGGAGATCGGCTGTCGGATACAACCTGAGTACCACGGACGTGGTTACGGGACAGTGGCATTCGGCGCTATGGCGCGATACGCGAGTGAAAAACTGGGCTTGCACTGTAAGGCGCGTTGTTATCAGGTGAACTCGGCTTCCTATAAGATGATCACGGACAATGGATTCGTGAAAGCGGGACAGGATGATGAGTTTTACTATTTTGAATATAAGGAGAACTAGATGAAACTTCGAAAATGGTTCTTTTTATGGATGTTAGGGATAATGCTGATGCTTTCTCTTTCGGCCTGTGGAAAGAAACAGTTGATTCCGAGCGGAACCTATGTGGGCACGACGGAAAACGGCGTGGAAGAACGGATCGTCGTCAACGGAAAGGGAATCATTCTTGAGAAATATGCTTGGGATGAGTATATCGAAATTTTTGGTGCGTTCCAGGCCGCAGTTTATGGCCGGAAAATTGATGAGAAGATCGATGCAGACGAGTTTGTAGCCGATTTGAAGGAGAACTTTGATTATGAAGGATATAAGCATTACCTCATCCCTCATGATCAGGTATACGAAAACGCGTTCCAGGATGACCCAAGGTTATATTATGAGGTAGAAATTCGGATGACATTCGCAAATGGATTTGAAATAGAGTCCTTTTTGACATATTGTCCGAGCGAGGGGAAATTTGGAATCTTTTCTGAGGACTATGAGACGGGCGAAGAAGTTTTTTATATGAGATATGCGCCTGTGTCCGATTAATGAAGAGCTTTTAGAAACTTGTGTGGAGGGGAAGCATGAAGATTATAGAGTGTCGTGATCTCACGAAGGAATATGTTTCAAAGACACAGAGTCAGCAAGCGCTGGCTCATGTGTCATTTTCTATGGAGGCGGGAGAGTATGTGGCCGTGGTCGGAAAGTCCGGCAGCGGGAAATCCACGCTTTTGAATATGATCGGCCTGATCGATATGCCCACCTCCGGGGAGGTCTTGATCGGAGGACTGAATACGAAGGATCTTTCGGAAAACAAAAGGGCTGATCTGCGAAATCGGAAGATCGGTTACGTGTTTCAGGCGTTTTATTTGGAACCAGCTTATAGTGCCTATAAAAATGTTGAGATGCCCCTGCTGATCGGTGGTGTGGGTAAGAAAGAACGAAAAGAACGTGTCATGAAAGCGTTGGAGACCGTCGGACTTGCTCACAAGGCAAAACAGCGGGCGGACACTCTGTCCGGTGGGGAAAAGCAAAGAGTCTGCATTGCCCGCGCGCTAGTTGGCGAACCAGAGTTCATTCTGGCCGATGAACCATGCGGAAACCTGGATTCGGAGAATTCAAAGGAGATCATGAATTTGTTCGAGCGATTGAATGGAGAAGGTAAAAGCATTCTGCTTGTTACGCATAATGAGGAGGACGCAAAACGCGCAAAACGCAGGATCCGTATGTTGGATGGAGGAATCGTTGCCGATGAAACGCTTTAGGGGATGCTTACAGATCGCGGGAGACGAGCTTCGCACACAGTGGCATTTTTATGTTGTCTTCTTATTGAGTGCCTCGTTTTTTTTCGCATCTTTAATATCGATTCTTTTAGTCACAAGGCGTATTCCGAATGTGCTTGATGATGAATTTGCAGATTCCTATATCAACGTGATCGAAATGAATAAGCTTCCAGCTGGCTTTCTCCCGACATTGGAAGAGATGCCGCTGAAGGTCATTGAATTCCCGACTATACGGAGTGATCTGATCGGAATAGATTCGTCGGATTCAGAGAATCAGTATTACGTGGAGGAATATCAGGATAGCGAAAGTGGAGAGGTGTTTACACGATCCTTTGGCATGAGTGGAAGTACCGGGGATGTTGTACAAGATAAAACACATGCTTCTATCACGAGGATGAATGAAGTTTTGTTGGCAGGTGATCCGTGGACGGAGGAGGATAATTCTACTTACAAAATCTGGTTGAGTGATAAAGCGGCAGAAATGATAGGATGCTACGCGGGCGATGTGATGGAGCTTCCGGGCAGGATGAATTCAAAGATATCGACGAGGGTTGCGGGAGTATACAGACGTGACGATAGTAAGATGGCATTCTTTTATGTTACGATTCCGGTTTATGAATCGGTCGTTCCCAAGATGATGAAAGAAAACCGGGTCCTCCTTCAGCCGGACTCGATCCTGCAACTCAATAAGATCATCAATGAGATCAAATCGCATTACTATTTTGCTAATTCATACAACAAATCCGTCATCGACGGATACATGACGGTATTGTTCCTGTTATATGTATTGTGTGGTTTTATAGGACTGATGGTAGTGGGTATTCTGTTCGCGACTGCACGTGCTTATTTTGCACGTCGAACCCGCTTTTTTTCCTTGCTTAAGGCATTGGGCTTTCGGACCCGAGGAATTATGACTGTGGTGTGCATGGTAACACAGGGGGTATTAGCAATCGCGTTTTTGATTTCTCAGTTTATTTCGCCGCATTTACTGGCTTACGTTTCCGTCTGCCTCTCCGATCTGCATTTTGAAATGGATATATCGACAAATGTGTGGAACGGGACTGCGCTGTTTGGTTTTATTGCGGTTTCAGTGCTGGCCTGGGCAGCCTGCTTTTTGGGAAAACGAACATTTAAAACCGCAGAGATCACTGAACTAATGCGCAGTGAATCGCAGTAGGAGGGCAGGGTATGAAGAAGTTTTATTTCGCAAATGCCGGATATAATCTGTGCTGCCATAAACGTAATACGCTGCGGATCCTGATCAATCTCATCGTTATATCGATGCTTCTGGTAGCCTGGCTTTCTATGCGAGCTGCTATCGGGAATGCGAATGAGAAATATACGAAAGGTTATCGTTCGGCCAGTACATTTACCGTATATACGGAACAGGGGGAGGATGAATCTGAACTTCTGTCAGAGATGGATGCGTGGGAGGAATTATCGGAACCGATTCGGTATGCGGTGATGGATCTCGACAAAGTATTACAAAGCGATACGTATGTTCGGACTTCGAACCGATTTATGACGATGGTGTGTGAAGACCAGATCCATCAGGGGGTCGATGATAACAGTTTCTACCCTCCCAGTATGACATTTCAGAGCAGAAATAACGGGCGGAGTATCGAATTTCAGGTCGGCTTCTTGCTTTCGGATACCTTATTTTGCGGGGCTTGTTTGGAAGAGTATCAGTATCAAAACAGGAAGGACAGCCCTCTACTGTTCGGCCGTGAGCCGCAGAATTCGAACGAGATCATGATTTCGGATTTCATGCTGCGAAAGTATGGAATCCTTCAGGACGCAGAGGATTATGTGGGAAAAACGGTTTCCTTCATCCACAAAGAAGGGACCGTCATGGATCATGTGACGATCGTTGGGATCATAGATGGAGAGTACTTCCGTGAATATGGAACGATGTATATGCCGCAGATTTGGCTACGTGGAAATGAAGAACTGCGTCGAGAGACGTCTGCCTTGAGAATGCGTCATAGTTACACTGTGGATAACTACAAGAATTATGCCAAGGTTGCGAATCGTTTTTCAGAGCAGATCGGGAGTGCAGGGAGCAGGATGTATTATGACAATGATGTATATCGCGAGGTAATCGTGCCTTGCAATGAGATCACTTCGGTGGACATCCTGGTCAACAAGGTCGGAGCGTTGTTCGGTGGAATGATCATATTTTCTCTACTGATCCATCTCTACAATATCTTCACACAGCGGGCAATGGACCGCAAGCACTACAACGGAATTCTACGTGCTATGGGTATTCAAAGAGGAGGCATCCTGCAGATCGGGTTTTATGAACTGCTGTATATCGCCCTTGTTGCCGTTTTGTTCGGCGTTGTATGTTCAGCCGTATTGATCTTCATTCTAAATGAGTATGTCGGTTCGTTGATCATGTTCCGATTGGAATTGAATGTTTTGGATTTTGTCAGGGTCGCAGCCGGTGCATTGGGCATTCTGCTCTTGCTTATGTTTTTCATGCAGTATGTCATTCTGCATAGTTACCTTCGCAAACAGCCGATCGATCTATTGCGTTCGTAAGTGAAGCGCTCACACATAATTCATTAATAAATGACAATTAATCCGATCCGTTTACTGAATTTCACTTGACAATTTGTGCAATTATTATTAATATTATTACAGCCGGAGAGTATGATATTACGCGCCATCTATGTCCCCGGTGAAGAATAATACCATGGAGGGATTTTAATGAAACGACAAAAGAAGATATTAGTTACTATTATGTTGATAATGATTGTTTGTGTAGCTAATATTGTGGTTGCTTATGCATATGGATTAAGTGATTCCAAAAGTAATTTTAGAATGCTAGGTTACACATGTACAGACACGTATCATGAGTACAGGGAAGATGCCGGATTTGCAGCTTTTCGAGCTGTAAAAACTGGAAAGTTCCTGCATAGCGTAGCTACAGGACAGGGAACGTCGGAAAGCTCTAACTTTGAATATGCAGCTCGTCCGGCGTTCGGATATGTTCGGTACACGCACAAGGGTGGAGTTGGTTCCGCGACTATGTGGCATGTGGCTGAGGCATGTTGGACTGATTCATTTGGCTCACTGTTTCAAAGTGTGAAAAGTGTTGAAGTTCGGGGAAAACTTGTTTCGGATGATGGTATATATGAATCCTTAACAGATTGGGTATCAGATAAAGAGAGTTGATTAAACGAGAGGGATTATGATAAAGAAAAAATTTGTAATTATTTTTTTGCTTCTGATTATAGCAGGACTGACCGTTCTCGGGTTTCAGTCGCATTTAAACGGAGAATCCGAAATTGAGATCAATATGGATAATGAAGGAACGAATTATTTCGTGGATGGTTGGTGCAAGAAGGAAGTGGGCGCGTATTTATCATATTCCCCCTGTGATGTGAAAATCGAATATACAGGGACATTACATAAGGGTGAATTGATCATTGCTGTGTATGATAATGAAAAAAAAGAAGTATACAGTAAAAGACTTCAAGAATCCGGTGAATATGAGGATACAATTTCGTTTCACTGTAGTGGTGATAAGTTTGAAGTGTTTTTCAAATATTCAGAAGGAAGTAGCGGCTTTTTTACTTGTAGATCCAGCCAGTATGTTTCAAATTTTAAGTATTTGTTCAATATAGGGCGTAAGATCAAATAGAAATATGTGTAATTGTTTCTGTATCAGCGCGGCAGATACATATTTATCTGTCGCGCATTTTAATAAGTTTGATTGAAAGGAAAAAAGAACATTCACAGGTGTTCAAATCTTGAAAGATAAATGAGAAATCTACTAAGAAAGATCTTTCGGTATCCGGCTGTTGATTTGTATATGTTCTTTTCTTGCATAATCGCATTTGTCGCTCTTTTTATTTCACTTTCTATTTTTAACGAAATAGGGGAATATGAAGATGATCGGGACCAGATGCAGTTTAAGAGCAGGTATATTGCGGAATTGACAAAAACAGAGGATTTTGATTTGTCAAATATTCGTGCTGATATTAACTGCAATATAGCTCTGACCGGCGTCCATATCACTTTGTCCGAAGAAAAGGTAGAGTATAATACAGAGGCTCATGTGGTGTTTAGGTCGACTGAATACATTTATCCTTTGATCAGTGGAAACTATCCTGAGATCAATAAGGAAGCAGAACCAGTATGTGTTATCGGAAAAAGTGTTGCAGACATGTTTAAAAAAAGTGCAGGAGATTATCTATCTATAGATGGATCAGATTACAGGGTGAGTGGAATAATAGGCTCAAACCGTTCTGAATACTTGGACTGGTATATTATTCTTTGGTATACGAATTTATCAGATAGAACCATGGATCATCTGAGATTATATGATACGGTTAATCTATTGCTTGAAAGCAATACGAATGATACCTATACGTGTTATAAAGAGATGTATTCGATTTTGGAGGATAGTAAAGGATTTATTCATTTGACCGGTATACAAAGTCATACGGATGATAGTATTGGACGCCCTCGTTCTGAGGCGTATTTTTACATTTTATTGTATGCTTTTGCTGTTTTGCATTGCGTTGTAGCTTCTGATATTTGGATTTACGAACGGCGCTATGAATTATCGGTAAAGAAGACACTGGGATATTCCTCTACACAACTAAAGATAGATTTGTTTATTCAGCTTTTTCTACTTGCTTTGACGGCATCGATTTTTTGTGCGTTTATACAAGGCTTTTTTCTACTTGCGGGCGAAAGAATGCTTGGAATAAAATTGAGTTTCACATATAAAAATGTAATTATAATATTGATATTTACGTTTATAACTTGTTTGCTCAGTTTGTGGAGACACATAAGACGACTAGATCAAAAAGAAGCCATTAAGTCTTTACAGGATAGAAGTGATGGAATATGAAAAACAGAGATAGATTTTTATTGATGACAGATTTCATGACGGGCAGGATAAAACTATTGGTTTTGAGCGTCCTTCTGACTATATGTACCTTCCTTTTGTTTGATATGGTATTGACACTCATGAAAGAACAGTCTTTTGAGTATGACACCTACATAGATGGATACAAAAGTGGTATTGATGATGTTTATAAGATTGATTTCCAGTACATGAATATGACATCCCCCCCAAGGATTCTATATGAACAGACATCATATATGGATTTTTTGGAGGATATACGATCTATAGACGGAGTTAATTTTGTTTGCGGGTATGATTACAGTCGAGTTCGGTTTGATGAGTTATCTCGGTCGGAAGAGTATGAATACATCATGAGTACTCGAAGAGTTGATGAACTTGAATTAGGTATCATGTCCAATGATTCTCTTGCATTGATCGTTGATGATGATTGCATGAATTATCTTATGCTGAAATGTAGCGATGATTATTTGGCTGACTTTTTATCTGCTTCTGATGGATATTGGCCGGTTTTAGCGGGGAGTTCATTTTCAGATATATTGAATATCGGGGATATTTTACATTACGGCGATAAATCATGTAGGATCGTCGGGTTCTTAGATCCTGACGCTACATGGCCCAACAACAATGGACTTGGAACGTATTTTTATAAGACGAACAGTCTGAACTATCAGTTTGTATTTCGATCATCAGATATGCGATCCGTACGTACAACTCCTCCACTAAATGCTTTATATATGAAACTAGATAAATCTGCAGATTCCATTCAAGTTGAACGGCAGGTCAGGAATATTGGCAATGAGTATAATATCATTCTTTCTATGGTGAGCGTAGATAGTATACTCGCTGATTCGGCGTCAGACAAAATGGCAGCAGAAAAAATGTACATGAAGCTACTGATATTTATGTTCGTATTATGTATACTGACATCCACTGCATCTGCTGTAATATCTCTGATGGTACAACGAAAGAAGATAGGTATTTGGTATGCTAGTGGCATACTTCCCTCTGATGTACAGACCATGATTTTTGCAGAACAGTTTATAAAGATAGTTTTGTCTGCGGTTTTAGCGTATGGTATTGGAATGTGGTATGCCAGAGAGTGTTCGATGACTTATCAATTAATGCATAGTACTATAACGTTAAGATGGTTTTTGTTACTATCATTAATATCGTATATTGTTACAGTTGCTGTTCCTTGCGCATATATCAGTCGACAGCACATAATAGACTTGCTTCAAGTAAAGGATTGACTATGATACTATTGGATAATATTTGTAAAACATATACTTCGGGAGGAACAGAGACACATGCTCTGCGAGGAGTATCGTTATCGATAAGTAATGGTGATTATATTGCAGTTATGGGCCCCTCAGGCTGTGGGAAATCTACTCTTCTTAATATTCTCGGATGCATGGATAGCTCCACTTCTGGAACGTATGTATTTGATGATGTAGCTGTTCATGAATTATCTTATAAACAGTTGCATATCTTTCGAAAAAAACATATTAGTTTTGTCTTTCAGAATTTTGCTCTGTTAAATCGCTACACGGTTTTTGAGAATGTTGAGTTACCGCTTATCGCTCAGGGCATTCATTCGACGGAAAGAAAGAAAAAAGTGACGAATACTTTAGAAGAATTGGGAATAGCCGAACTAAGGGATAAACTTCCTATCCATATTTCTGGAGGCCAACAACAAAGGACAGCCATAGCACGAGCCTTAGTTTCTGATCATGAACTAATTCTTGCAGATGAACCTACCGGAGCTTTGGATAGCAATACCAGCAAGGAAATCATGGATGTGTTTGATATAATAAATAAACATGGAAAAACGATCATGGTCGTTACACATGATCTGACCGTGGCAAAGCATGCTAAAAGGCTATTGAGGATGGAAGATGGGCTTTTCCTTATCTGACTGAGAGGAGCTTTCGGATCATGTTGCGTTTAATAGTTATATGGTTGCATAGATTGCACTTATTGAGGTGTGTCACATAAGAGGACTTCCCCTCTTGACATATCAACAGGAACTGATATAATGAATATCCAGAGGGGCATGAAGTTCCTCTGGATAGTTTTTTTGACGTTGATGATGCAGCAGTAGATCGCATTTGAGACCGCACAGAGAGCGACGGCAGGTGGGAAGTCGCAGGAGGATGGGATCGAATTTTCGGCATCGGAGTCTTCGCTGCTACGGGAAATATGCCCGATGTGGCGGATGTATCCCCTGCATTAAAGGGTTCGAGTGAGAAGGAATTGTTTTCCTTCTAATTTGGGTGGTACCGCGAGCAATCGTCCCAATGTGGGATGGTGGCTCTATTTTTTTATCCGGAGCACGGGTGAGGAATAGAGTGACATCGTCCATACCGAAGAGTATAGGAGGAAGAAACCATGAATGAAAAGTTTGAGAGTATCAAGAACGAGATCTTAAACGGCATCGAGGACCTGCAGAGTTCGAAGGCCGTTTATGAGCTGAAGAAACATTTCCTGGATTCGAAGTCGGGTAAGATCGGCCTTTTGATGAAGGAGATGAAGAATATCGCGCCGGAGGAGAGAGCCGGTTTCGGTAAAGGGGTCAATGACCTGAAGGAATGGGCGTTGCAGCGTTTTGCCGAGTTGGATGAGAAGATCAAGGCAAAGGAACTCCAGATGCGCTATGAGCAGGAAAAGATCGACGTGACCGAGCCTGCGATCACCGTTAAGAACGGAAATCTGCACCCGATCACCCAGATGCGAAACGAGATCATCGACGTTTTCGCAGGCATGGGCTTCGAAGTCATGGAAAACAAAGAGATCGAGAACGATTATTATAACTTCACCGCGCTGAATACACCGAAGGACCATCCGGCCAGAGATATGCAGGATACCTTCTATCTGTCGCCCGAGTTCCTGCTGGCGACGCAGACCTCGGCTGCACAGATCCACACCATGGAGGCGAAGAAGCCGCCCATTAAGATCCTGTGCCCCGGTAAGGTGTTCCGTTCGGATGACGACGCGACGCATTCGCCGATGTTCCACCAGATGGAAGGTTTGGTCGTAGATAAGAAGATTACCCTTTGTGACTTAAAGGGCATGCTGGACGTTTTCGTTCAGAAGATCTACGGCGAGGGCACCACGACCCGTCTGCGCCCTTCCTATTTCCCGTTCACGGAACCTTCTGTGGAGGTCGATGTCAGCTGCTTCGAGTGCGGCGGCAAGGGCTGCAAACTGTGTAAGGGAACCGGCTGGATCGAGATCTTAGGCGCGGGCATCGTAAACCGCAAAGTGCTTTCCAATTGCGGCATTGACCCCGATGAATACAGCGGTCTGGCGTTCGGTATCGGTATCGAGCGTGCGACCATGCTGAAGTACGGCATCAATAACATCAAGCTTCTGTTCGAGTCGGATCTGCGCGTTCTGGACCAGATCGACAACAACTGATGCCGCGGGATCTTGTGAGAAAGTGAGGAAAGAATATGTTAGTACCCTTGAGTTGGTTAAAAGAATATGTAGATATCAATGTGGAGCCTGCCGAACTGGAGAAAAAACTGTTCTCCTGTGGCTTCGAGGTAGAAGAAGCCTACGAGGTAGGCCGTGACGTATCCGGCATCGTGGTAGGTCTGGTAGAAGAGTGCGAGCCGATCCCCGAGACGCACCTGCATGTCTGCAAGGTCAATGCGGGCGAAAAGGGCACCTTCCAGGTGTGCTGCGGCGCGGACAATGTCCGGACCGGCGGCAAGTTCCCGTTAGCCTTAGTCGGCGCGAGCGTATATGCGACCGCGAAGGACCACAAGACCGTAGAAGGCGTGATGACCATTAAGAAAGGCAAACTTCGCGGCTACGATTCCGAGGGCATGCTTTGCTCCGGAACCGAGCTGGGCGTTTCCGAAGATATGTATGAGGGTGCCGGTTACAACGGTCTGCTGGAGCTTCCCGCGGACGCAGCTGTCGGCGCAGATGTGAAGCCCATCCTGGGCCTCGATGACTGGATCTTCGACGTATCCATCACCGCGAACCGTCCGGACTGCCAGAGCATTTTGGGCCTGGCACGCGAGGTCGCTGCCGTACTGGATCTGCCGTTAAAGGAGCCGGCTTATGACTACACCGAGACCGAGGTAAAAAAGGATGGTTTCACTGTTTCAGTGGAAGCTCCGGACCTGTGCCCGAGATACATCGGCCACTATGTGTACGATGTGAAAATCGGCCCGTCCCCTGCGTGGATGAAGCGCAGACTGGCACTGGTGGGTCAGACCTCCATTTCGAATATCGTAGATATCACAAACTATGTCATGCTTGAGATGGGCCAGCCCATGCATGCATTTGACAGCGAGTATATCGAGGGCAATGCGATCGTAGTCCGCCGCGCAGGTAACGGCGAGAAGATCACGACCCTGGATGCGCAGGAATATACACTGAATGAGAACAATCTGGTGATCTGCGACGGCGCGAAGGCGGTGGCCCTGGCCGGCGTCATGGGCGGCCTCAATTCCGAGATCCGCGACACCACGAAGGCAGTCCTGTTCGAGTCGGCGAAGTTCGCCCGCGACAATATCCGTAAGACGGCACGTGCACTGGGTAAGCGTACCGACGCGAGCGCGAAGTATGAAAAGGGCGTGGACGAATATTCCACCGTACATGCCATGAAGCGCGCCCTGCACCTGATCGAAGAGCTGGGCTGCGGCAAGGTTTCCTCCACACACGTGGATGTGAATACGGGGAACTCCATTGACCCGAGAGAGATGAAGGTAAGCCTTCGTAAGGTCAATGACGTTCTGGGCATCGAAGTGCCCGCACAGGATGTGCTGCACATCATGACGAACTTAAATTTCGCTCCCGCGATCAACGGGGATGAGCTGACTATTCAGGTGCCCGCGTACCGTGAAGATATGGATTCCTATCCGGATGTAGCGGAAGAAGTGATCCGCATGTACGGTTATGAGCATGTGATCCCGACCTTCATGCCGGATGCCCTGGTGACCACGGGTGGCATGAACGCACGGCAGAAGAAGGAACTGAAACTGAAGAAGGATCTCTGCGCGCAGGGCGCATTCGAGTGCATCCATTATTCGTTCTTCTCGCCTTCGGATCTGGATCTGATCGGCCTTTCGGCAGATGCGCCGGAGCGCAATGCGATCCGCATCCTGAACCCCATCAACGAAGAACTTTCGCTGATGCGCACGACATTGGCCCCGTCCATGTTGAATGCGATCGCGCGTAACCAGAAGAAGGGCAACCTCGAAGGCCGCCTGTTCGAGATCGGTAAGAAGTTCATCGCGAAGGAACTGCCGCTTACGGAGTATCCCGATGAGCGTGAGACCTTCTGCATCGGTATCTTCGGTGAGAAGGAAAGCTTCTTCACGCTGAAGGGACTGGCAGAACGTGTGGCGCAGAGCCTGTATGTGAAATTCACCTATGAGAGTGCCGAGACGACATTTACCCATCCGTTCCAGACCGCGAATATCCTGTGCGGCGAGACGAAGGTAGGTTACCTGGGTAAGGTCGCATATCCCGTTGCTGAGAAGCTCGATCTTCGTACGGATGCTTACATTCTGGAGATCGACCTGAAGCTGCTAAATACATTGCCCGCCGGAAAGGCAAGCTTCGAGCCGCTACCGAAGTTCCCGGGTGAGACCCGTGACCTCGCGCTCGTAATGGATAAAAACGTGACCTGCGGCCAGGTCGAAAACTGCATTCTGTCTGCCTGCAAGAACGCAAAGCGCGTGACGCTGTTCGATAAATACGAAGGCGGCCAGATCGCGCCCGGTAAGAAGAGCATGGCATTCACCGTGGAGTTCGTCGCAGGCGAGGAGCCGTTTGCGGCCGAAACTGTGGACGGTTTCGTAAAGAAGATCCTGAAGAACCTGAAGTTCCATCTGGACATTGACCTGCGTCAATAACATACAAATCTAACTGACGGCTTTTTTAGTCTATGGGTAGAATAGAGAGAGCAGTAAAATATTATAAGAAGCATGGTTTAAAGAAGACGGTCGAATGTTTATTTCCCTGCCCTACATCGTGGGGAAGATCAATTACTCCAGCGGTCTGAATTATGTTGCGTACATCAGCAATGACCAGGCGCCGAAAGTCCGTTTTGATCAAAAAGGGCGTCATCGAAAATTGAAATACCTGCCACCGGACCGTAGGTTTCGGTGGCATTTTTTCGTAAGAATCGGCTCCTGTGACCTGAAAAATACAAGAATTAATCACACTTTCTTCACAAGAATAGGTTATCTTTGAGTTGTTAGAAGCAAATGATATGTTCATATACACGATCCGGTCTGCTTAGGGAGCCGGTTCGTGAGAAAGGGATATTCTATGAAAAGAACTATGAAGAAACAGGCGATCCTGCTGTCTACAGCGATGTTGTTTTGGCTGGCGGGATGTAATAAGAACGATACGGAGGATCCGGCGAAAGCATCGCAGGAGGGGACTTCAGTTGCGGGAACCACTGAAAACGGCACAGAAAAAGCGACGGCGGGTGATGTGACTAAGTCAGACGATGAAACAAAATCCGGAGATAAAAACGGAGCAGGCGATGAAACCAAGGCTTCGCAGTCGGATGCGGATAAGGAATCTGCGAAAGGATCCGATGTAAAAACAAAACTTGCGAACTATACGGGCACGGAGCTGCCGGATAAGGCTGACTATAAGGCAAATACACCGCTTACAGACACTTCCGACAAATATATGCTGGCAGATGAAAGTAAATCAGACGCCGTGATCACATTTTCCGGAAAGGAAGCGACCGTAACGGGAGATAAGAAAGACGCGGTTCTGGTCGGAGAGGAAAACGGGATCTGCGTAGCCACCATCACGAAGGGAGGCGTATACCGTATTACCGGTTCGTCGGAGAACGGACGTGTGAATGTAGATGCCGGATCGGATAAGGTATGGCTCATACTGGACGGAGCGGATCTGACAGCTGACAGCGCGCCGATCTATGTGGAGCAGGCGGATAAGACCATCCTGACGCTGGCGAAAGACAGCGAGAATAAACTGGCGGACCGAAGCCGTAAGGATGAAACCGATGAGAATTCCGAGGATGTGGACGGCGTCATCTATTCGAAGGATGATCTGATCATCAACGGAAGCGGTTTACTCACGGTACAGTCGAATTATGATAAGGGCATTCACGGAAAGAATGACCTTAGGCTACGCGGCGGAAAGATCACGGTGGAAGCGGTCGGTGACGCCATCCAGGGCAATGACTCGATCGAGATCTCTGCCGGGGAGTATACATTGACCACGGAGAAGGACGGTTTCGTCACAAAGACAACGGATAAGGATGGAAAGGGATACATTTCCATAAACGGCGGAACCTTTACCATAAAGGCGGAGGGCGACGGATTTACCGCTGCCACGAACCTGGAGATCACGGACGGAGCGTTTGCGATCACGACCGGTGGCGGCGCTGGATCGGCGACAGCGAAGTCCGGAAGCGGTTTTGGAGGATGGGGGCGCGGCCAGTCCGCGCAGAAGACCGACAGCACCAGTTCCAAAGGTCTGAAGGCGGAGAAACTCCTGACGATCAGCGGCGGTATCTTCAACATCGACAGCAAAGATGACGCAGTACACTGCGACGACACGATCCGGGTCAGCGGCACCCCGTACATGGAGCTGTCCACCGGCGACGACGCTATCCATGCAGAGCAGAGCCTGACACTCGATGAGTATTGTTACATTCAGGTTCAAAAGTCCTATGAGGGTTACGAGTCGGCGAACATCTATGTGAAGGGCGGCTGGCACCGTATCACGGCATCGGACGACGGCTTGAATGCATCCGGCGGAACTTCGAATGGGATCGCGCAGGAGCCGGGCACAGAGGATGATAATGTTGCCGTGCGTGCGCTTCTGACATCTGCCGGTTATATGGACTATGACAGCACGGCCGATTCCGGCCAGGGCGGCTCGCGGATACGCAGACCGGAAGGCCCCGGAGGCTTCGGGACCATCGGAGGGGGAAACCAGCTGTTGGAGATCAGCGGCGGCTATCTCTATGTAAATGCCGGCGGTGACGGACTGGATTCCAATGGAAATCTTAATGTGTCCGGCGGTATCACGGTGGTGGCCGGACCTACGGATAACGGCAACGGTCCTTTGGACTGCGGCGAGGGCAATACAGTCTCCATTACCGGAGGCATCCTGCTGGCGGCAGGCAGCACCGGTATGATGGAGCGGCCGGAGGCGAACTATGTGGCCAGTACGAAACTGGCCGCGTCTGCAGATACGCAGATCACCATCGCCGATGCGAACGGAAACGTTCTGGTGTCGTTTGTTACACCGAAAAAAGCGCAGGGCTTAATTGCGAGCGCTGCAGGAAGGTCTGACGGCTACAAGATCTACACCGGCGGTACGGTTAACGGCACGTTCAATGCGGATCAGGTCTGCATAGACGGCACCATCCGTGACGGAAAAGAAGTCGAGGCGACCGATATCACGGGCTTTGAAGGCTTCGGCGGCCGCGGCGGTCGTAATGGCGGTAACGGTGGCGTAAACCCGTTCGAGGGTTTCCCGGACGACCTGCCGGAGCAGTTCAAGGATGTGCTGCCCGATGACCTGCCGGATGACTGGGAGGAGTTCTTCAAGGATAAACTCCCGGAAGACTGGCAGGATCGAATCGGGGAAGGGCTGCCCGATGACCTGCCGGATGACTGGGAGGACTTCTTCAAAGATAAACTCCCCGAAGATTGGCAGGAACGTTTCCGTGATGCGCTTCCGGATGATCTGCCAGAGCGTTTTAAGGATGCATTGCCCGGTAACAGAGATGGCAAAAACGGGGACCAGACACCGAAGAACGACCGAAATAAAGAAGATAAAAGTGATGGTTTCACAGCATGAGAAAAAGCTGACGGACAGGGCGTAAAATCCCTGGCCGTCGGCTTTTTTTCTTGATTTTCGGGGTGTGATATGGTACAATCGTATTGTCGGAACGGGGGCGTAGGATGCGCAGCAGATCGTATGGAAAGGGGGTAATTCGATATGAAAAGATCTACGAAGATCCTGCTAAGTTTATATGCTTTTATAGCTGTTTGCTACCTGCTTTTCATGTGGATCCGCCCGCTGGCAAATGCCTACGTTTCGCTTGTCTACCGCCCGTTGTCGCAGCTTTGGATGCGGTTTTCCGACCTGTTCCCGTTTTCACTGGGTGAATGGTACATCGTTGCAGTGGTCATCGTGCTCGTGTTGGGACTTCTGGTTTCGTTGGCCCTGATCTTCGTAAAGAAGATTCGCCTGCACGGGCTGAAGTTATACGGAAGGTGTATGGCCTGGATCGCATGCATCACACTCTGGCTGTTGAATTTCCACTGGTTTGCGCTGTATCGAACGACGCCGGCCCTGGAACGCTATCTGTCCGTCAGTGACCGCTCGGATGAGACGTATGTATCCATGCTGGAGGAGATCGCCGATGAGGTGGAAGCGTTGGAGCCGCAGATCCGGCGGGATGAAGGCGGTTACTTCCGGTTTTCGACCGATTTCGAGCAGGATATCCCTAAGGCCATGAAGGCTGCTGCCGACACATTTCCCGAACTTTCGGGGTATTATCCGGACGTAAAGAAGATCCATTTTTCGCTTTTCATGAGTCAGAGCGGGACACTGGGCATCTACATGCCCATGTTTGAGGAGGCGACGGTCAATGCGCATCTGGTCGATGCGGTCCTGCCATATTGCTACTGCCACGAACTGACGCATACGAGAGGCATTATCCGGGAAGATGAGGCGAATTTCTTCGGCTTTATGGCCGCGATCAATTCGGAAAATCCCGATATCCGCTATTCCGGTTATTTGGGAATCATCGAGTACGTGCTTGAAGGAATCAAACAGGTGGGGTCCGACTATAAGGACCGGGCGAAAAAAGTGGAAAAACGATTTGTAGATACCATTTGGAGTGATCTGTACCGCTACCACGAGGATAACTATTGGGAGGAACACGAGGACGAAGTGATCATTCCGACGGAGGTCGTGAACAATGTGCAGAACACGGTCTATGATACGACCCTGGTCTTGCAGGGAGTGGAAGACGGCCGGCGGAGTTACAATCGTGTCGTAGAGGCGCTGCTCGACTATTATGCAGAGCATGGAACGCTTCGGATCACCAAAACGCAGTAATATAGATTATAGAACAGGCCGGCATTGGCCGGCAAAACAAGAGGGAATATGGCTTCACAGAAAAAAGGAAAGAAAAAAAAATCATCCGGTTCACGTAGCCGGGCAGCTTCCGGCCGCAGTACATCCACAACGAGTAGATCTACTGCCGGAAGGTCCACGACGCACAACTCGTCGTCGACGCGCAGTTCGTCATCTTCGACCCGCAGCAGGGGACGCCGCAGTTCGGCCTCCAAAGCAGTTGAAAAAAAGAAACGCAGTCCGCTTAAGATATGTTTGCTTCTTTTTGCCGCAGCGATCCTGGCGGTCGTTGTGCTCAATCTGATCGTGATCCTGTATCCGATGAGCAGCATCATCAAGGCCGAAGAAGCGAAAGAGCACGGCGAGTATGACTGTATCATGATCCTGGGCTGCGGCCTGTGGGATAATGAACCCTCGCCGATGCTTAAAGGACGTCTGGACGTGGGCATTGCCCTCTATAAGGATGGCGTTTGCGGTAAACTTCTGATGAGCGGCGATCACAGCCGCCCGGACTACAATGAAGTCATGGCGATGAAGATGTACGCGGTGAACCACGGCGTACCGGCAGATGACATTTATCTGGATCATGCCGGATATTCGACCTACGAGTCGATGAAGCGTGCAGAGCGCATCTACGGTGTGAAGAAGATGATCGTGGTCACGCAGAAGTATCATATGTACCGTGCGCTTTACGATGCGAAACTGGCAGAGATCGAAGCTTACGGTGTTTGCGACGAAACAAAATATAATGGACAGCTCGTTCGCGATGCACGTGAGGTGTTGGCTCGTTGTAAGGATTTCTTCGTTTCGATGTTTCAGCCGAACGCAAAGGAGATGGGCGACCTGATCTCGCTCGATGGCTACGGCAATGATACCGATGATCTTTACTATTACGATGAGAGCGATTTTCTTGAAGGAGGAGATCCAACTTGAATTCATTAGAAATGAAGGGGACTGAGCGCCAGAAGGAAGCAATCCTGCATAAGGATGGACCGCTTTTGGTGCTCGCGGGCCCCGGTGCCGGTAAGACATTTGTCATTACCAGACGGGTGAAGGCGTTGATAGAACAGTGGAAGGTCGATCCAGCAAGTATATTGGTGATCACTTTTACGAACGCTGCTGCAGATGAGATGCGGCAGCGTTTTTCCACATTATGTCCGAAGCATGGCGAGGACGTGCGGTTCGGAACGTTTCACTCGGTGTTCTTTTACATACTTAGAAATGCTTATGGTTTTCGCGCGGAGCAGATCCTGCGGGAGGGAAAGCGCAGAGAGATCTTCCGCGAGATCCTGGCCTCCATATCCTACGAAGTGCAGGATCCGACCGAGTTCTTTCTGACATTGGCCAATGGAATCGGACGGGCGAAGGAGTATCTCGCGTTCGACGGGCGTTTCGGCCCGGACGGTAAGGAGCGGGTGCCGAACATCAAAGAGTTTCACGTTTCCGGCTGTCCGGACACGGTGTTCCGTACTTTTTTCGAGCAGTATCAGGCACGTATGCGGGAAGAAAACCTGGTCGATTTTGACGATATGTGCGTTCTGTGCTACGAGCTTCTTAAAGGGCGCCCGGACATTCTGGCGCATTGGCAGGAGCGGTTTTGTTATCTGCTCGTCGATGAGATGCAGGATACGAACCGCCTGCAGTATGAGACCTTGCGTATGTTGGCGGCGAAGCACCGCAACCTGATGATGGTAGGAGATGACGATCAGAGCATCTATCATTTTCGCGGGGCACGGCCGGAGATCATGCTCGGGTTTAAGAAGGAATTCCCCGATGGGAAAATCATTACCCTAGATTATAATTTCCGCAGCGTTCCCGAGATCATTACGGCCTCGCAGATGCTGATCTCGCACAATGAGAAGCGCTATGCAAAGGACATCAAGGCTTCGCGCTCGGACGCGGATGGGATCACAGCGCAGATCGGAGAGGAAAATGCGATCTCCGTGCGCGCGTTCGATGACCAGGAGCAGGAACGCGACTATTTGTTGAAGGAGATCCGGAAACTTCGGGACTCAGGCGTGCCGTACCGTGAGATGGCGGTTCTGTACCGTACGAACGTGCTCGCTTCGCCGATCACCGAGATCCTGATGCGAGCGGACATCCCTTATTATGTGCGGGATGCCTACCCCAGACTGTACGATCACTGGATCACACGGGATGTATTTACCTATGTGAAGCTGGCGAACCAGTACCGGCTGGAGCGCTGCATGCGCCGGTCGATGTTTCTGCAGATCATGAACCGTCCCAAGCGGTACATTCGCCGCGATGTTCTATCATCGCAGGATGTGACCTTTGAGGAATTACGGGAACGGGCGGCGGCCTATCCTTACATGCACACGTATCTGCGGGATATGGAGCGGGATCTGGCCATGATCGGCGGTGACCGCAGCCGTGAGGCCATGACGCCGTATGCGGCGGTCCATTATATCGCCAATATGGTCGGCTATAAGGCATATCTGGAGGAGCAGGCGCGGGAGCGTGGTCTCGAGACAGAGGCTTACACCGACGTGCTGAACGAACTGCTGGAGGCCGCGAAGCATTTCGAGACCTTCGGTGACTGGAACGACCATATCGAGGAACTGCGTCAGGAGGCGGAAGCGCAGAAGAAGCGCAGGGAGTCTGAAAAGCAGGAGAGTGTGTCGCTGATGACATTTCACGGCGCAAAAGGATTAGAGTTTCAGGCGGTTTTCGTGATCGATGCCGTGGAGGGCGTGACCCCGTACATCAAAAGCGAAACGCCGGAGGAACTGGAGGAGGAACGCCGCATGTTCTATGTGGCGATCACGCGCGCAAAGGACCGCCTCTATCTGCTGTGGCCTAAGAAGCGCTACGGAAAGAAGCAAAAGAAGTCCCGCTATCTGGAGGAGACGATCTTACTGGCGGAGCGACTCGCCGCAGGACAGAGGGTACTGCACCGCGCCTATGGCGAGGGAACGGTCCTGTCGGTCGACGGGGATAAGATCCGGATCGCATTTGCCGCTCCGAAGAAGGAACTTTCGCTAAGCGTCAAATTCTGCATGGAAAATGAACTCCTGCAATTCCCTTGACTTTTCCCACGGTTCGTGGCATGATAACGTTACCATGACGCAATGGATATGCCGAAAGGGATGAGGTGTTTTGGATGAACAACAAGCCGAAACTTAGAAAGCACTATGACGTGATCGTCGTCGGGACCGGGGCAGCCGGATGCTTTTTCGCATTGTCCTGTCCGCAGGAGCTCTCCGTACTGATGATCACGAAGGATAAAATGGAAAACAGCGACTCCTATCTGGCGCAGGGCGGCATTTGCGTGCTGCAGACGCAGGAGGATTTCGACTGCTATTACGAGGACACCATGCGCGCGGGGCACTATGAAAACCGCCCCGAATCGGTTCGGGTCATGATCCAGGATTCGCCGGAGATCATGAAGGAGATCATCGATTACGGCGTATCCTTCGATAAGAACCCGGACGGCGAGTATGATTACACACGCGAGGGCGCGCATACGATCAACCGTATCCTGCACCACACGGACGAGACCGGTAAGGAGATCACGCAGACGCTGATCGACCGCGTGCGCGAACGTAGGAACATCACGGTTCTGGAATATGAGAACATGATCGACTGGCTGGTCAGGAGCAATGTCTGCTACGGCGTCGTCACGGAGACCATGGACGATGTTTCCGCCCGCCGGACATTTACCGCGGGATCGGTCGTACTGGCGACCGGAGGCATCGGCGGCCTGTTTAAGCATACGACGAATTTCCACCATGTGTCCGGGGACAGCTTCGCATTGGCCTTGAAGTATAATGTCGAACTGGAAAACATCCACTATATTCAGATCCACCCGACGACCCTGTATTCACAAAAGGTCGGACGGCGGTTCCTGATCTCCGAATCGGTGCGCGGCGAGGGCGCCATCCTTCTGAATGAGGCGGGAAAGCGTTTTGTCGATGAACTTCTTCCGCGCGATGTGGTGGCGGACGCCATCCGCCGGGAGATGATCAAATCCGGTACCGACCATGTCTATATAACAATGCCGAATATGACGAGCGAGGAGTGCGCAAAGCGCTTCCCGAACATATACAAAGCCTGCCTGGATGAGGGCTACGACCTCTGTAAGGATCGTGTGCCCGTGACACCGGCGCAGCACTACCTGATGGGCGGCATCCGCGCGTCCATCTGTGGCGAGACCTCGATGGCGAACCTGTATGCCATCGGCGAGACCGCCTGCAACGGAGTGCACGGGGCGAACCGCCTGGCCAGCAATTCCCTGCTCGAGAGTCTGGTATTCGCGAAGCACACGGCGGAGTTGATCGCAGAGAAAAAGAAGGAGAAGCTCGACGCGAAGCGATACACAGGCACGAGACTGGCCAATGCGGTCGACCTCAGTTTGTACCCGCCGCGCGACGTGCGCCGCAAAGAAAAGAAGAAACTCATCATGGATGAGATCCGCAGAAAGGACGAAGAATTCTATGTTAAATGGTGTAACAATGAAGGTTAATGTGGACCAATACATATTAAATGCGCTGAAGGAGGACATCACGAGTGAGGACGTTTCCACGAACGCGGTGATGCCCGAAGCCTGCCCCGGCCGCGCCGAACTGATCTGCAAGCAGGACGGTATCCTCTGCGGACTCGATGTCTTCGTCCGCACGTTCGAACTGTTGGATCCGACAGCCCGCTTCGAGACCGCGTTTAAGGATGGAGATTTCGTCACGAACAAAACGCTGATCGGCGTGATCTACGGTGATATCCGCGCTCTGCTTTCGGGTGAGCGCACCGCCCTGAACTATATGCAGCGTATGAGCGGCATTGCCACCTATACCCATGAATATGTCGAGGAACTGAAGGGCTTCAAGACCAAACTCCTGGATACCCGTAAGACCACCCCGAACATGCGTCCTTTTGAGAAGTATGCCGTTCGCGTCGGCGGCGGCTGTAACCACCGATACAACCTGTCTGACGGCATTCTGCTGAAGGATAATCATATCGGAGCCGCAGGCTCCATCACCGCGGCGATCGAGCGCGCGAAAGAGTATGCGCCCTTCGTTCGTAAGATCGAGATCGAGGTCGAAGACCTGGACGGCGTTCGTGAGGCCCTGCAGGCCGGCGCCGACATCATCATGCTGGACAACATGGACGATCAAACCATGATCGAGGCGGTCCGCATCATCGACGGCCGCGCCGTGACCGAATGCTCGGGCAATGTAACCAAAGAACGCCTGAAGCGCATCGCCCAGATCGGAGTCGACTACGTTTCCTCCGGTGCCCTGACACATTCGGCGCCAATCATGGATCTGTCACTGAAAAACCTGCGGCCGTTGAGCTAAACACACACGTCCGGATATGCCCCTGCGGCATCCCGGGCGTTTTTTTGTTTTTCCTTCCGGGGACGGCCGTTGCACGCGATCAACGGCGGGATTTTGTAGTTCAACTTGCCCTTTAGGTTGCGGACAGTATTAGACGCGTGGAAATTCTGTTTGAAGGGTTTGCTGTATCGGCGAAATTATGGTATGATTATTGGAGAAGTGATCATAGGGTGTTCGGCTTTTTTCAATCGGATGGAATCCCGAAACAGGAGAGAAAATCAAGAATTGAAAAGATTTTCCAAAGACTAAAGGATAATAGAGATGAGTTCAATAGAGATTCGAAAGATAGGTATTACAAAACTGGATACGGACGCGATCGTCAATGCGGCCAATTCTGGCCTTTGGGAAGGTGGCGGAGTATGCGGCTATGTTTTTCGCGATGCCGGTTCGGCGGAAATGACGATGGCTTGTAAGGAGATCGGGCATTGTGATGAAGGTTCCGCTGTTATTACCCCCGGTTTTAAACTGCCCGCGAAGTATGTTATACATGCGGTCGGTCCCAGGTGGTCCGGCGGAAATCATAATGAGCCGAAACTTCTGTACAGTGCTTATATGCGCTCGCTCCTTCTGGCCAGAGAGAACGAACTGCATTCGGTGGGGTTTCCGCTGATATCCGCGGGGATATTCGGTTATCCGGTGGATAAGGCCTGGAGGCAGGCGGTTCAGGCATGCAAAGATTTCATCACTGCAAACCGGGATTATGAAATACAGATCGTGTTTGCGGTATTGGATGATGCGATCAAAGCCATCGGTGAAAGTACACTCCTGGAGATCGTAGGAGATACTTTGAAACCGGAACAATCCTAAGAGCTTCATTGACAAAGGAAAGGAGATGCGGGTATGAGACTTGAAAAAACTCAAAAAGATCAAATCAAGAAATACGCAGACAAATATAATGAAATCGCGGCCGACTTAATGCGTGATTTTACCGCAGATACGAAGGACAATGTTGTTTTCTCGCCGTTTTCGGTTCTTATGCTGCTCTCCATTGTTGCGGATTCCGTAGACGGAGAGACTAGGCAGCAGGTGTTGGATCTGATCGGTTCTGATCTCCCGATTGAAGAGTATCGGGCTATGATCTCCGCGATGCAGAGCATATTTACAGATGAGGACACGACCGGCGGCACTTTCATTTCATCGAACGCGGTGTGCATTCAGGAAAAGCTCA
>DBXX01000003.1:25289-28871 GCA_002309675.1 Lachnospiraceae bacterium UBA1201 | reverse complement strand
AACAACATCACGCTGAGTGACGATGATGTTAAGAAGGTCGAGGAAGAGGTGAAACACTTCACGACCGGTGATGAGGCGTATTTATTTGAGGGTACGGTCGTCAACGAGGACCTGCTCCGTCGTTTCTTCACGGAAAATGCGATCGCTAACCGCGTACATGAAAAGCTTTTCGAGGGATATGATCCTTCTGTCAATGAAGTAGATTACCGTGTGGCACGCGGATCTTACTTCGTGATCTCAAAGGACAAGTATGAAGATACGGACGAGGCACAGCGTGCGAAAGACGTCCTGGCTGCGGTCGAAGCGGAATACGAGAAGAAGGATAAAAAGATCGAGGATGTCGATTTCGATAAGATCGCTAAAGAATTCTCCGATAAAGATGAGACTGAGACACCGACGACTGAAGCGGGCGAAACGACCGGTGAGGGTGAAACAACTACAGCTGCCGCAGAGGGTGAAACGACTACAGCCGCAGCAGCCGAGGAAAAGCATTTGGTAAAAGTCTACAGTTATAAAGATACGACCATCTATATCGGCGGCACCGACAATAAACTGGCAGCGGCGGCAAAAGACCTCGCTGTGGGTACATTCGCCCAGACGGAAGATGATAATAATATTTACATTTTGTATGTAAGTGAGCCTACCGATAAGGATGCAACACAGTCCAGAATCAATTCGGAGATCCATAGCCGTAAGGAAAAGCAGTTTGAAAAGAAATATGCGGAGTTGTTGAAGGATGCACCGAAGATCGAAGTCAAAGACTCCGTTTATGACAAGAACCTCGTTTATAAGGAGATCCCTTATCCTACGACGGAGGCGCCTTCTGAGGAAGAGCCTGTGACCGAGGAAACTACACAGGAAGTGACGACGGCTGAGGCAACGACGGCTGAGGAAACCACCGCCGAGGCAACGACCGAAGAGGCGACGGCTGAAGAAGCAACGACCGGAGAGGCAGCAACCGAAGAAGCAACGAGCGAAGAGGCAGCAACGGATGATGCTTCGACCAAAGCAGAAACCGAGGATGTAACGACTGAGGAGGTCCCGACTGAGGAGGCTCCTTCGGAGGCTGAAGAACCCACCGAGGCAACTACGGTGGCGGAAGAGTGATAATATGCCGCAAAATGTCCGTTTTTCAAGGCTTTTTCACGATTTTCCGAGGTAAAACTTAGCGGAAATACTTGAATGGTCAGGGAATGTGTGTTATAATACGGGGCGTATGGGCGTGAAAGTGCTTTCACGTACAAAAAATACAATTGGAGGAATGATCCATGAATAAGAAAGAATTAGTAGCTGCAGTTGCAGCAAAGAGCGAATTGTCTCAGAAGGATGCCGAGAAGGCTTTAAAGGCTGTTTTTGATGTTGTTACCGCAGAGCTCGTAGCAGGCCAGAAGGTTGCTGTTCCCGGCTTCGGTACTTTCGAAGTAGCTCATAAGGAAGCTAGAACCGGCCGTAACCCTAAGACTAAGGAAACCATCAAGATCGCAGCTTCTAACGCAGCTAAGTTCAAGGCAGCTAAGGCTTTGAAGGATTCTCTTAACGCTTAATGAGATTAGACAAATATTTAAAGGTTTCCCGTCTGATAAAGAGGAGGACAGTTGCGAACGAGGCTTGCGATGCGGGTCGTGTGAGCATTAACGGTAAGGTCGCAAAGGCTTCACAGGAAGTGAAGGCCGGCGACATCATTTCCATCGGTTTCGGACAGAAGACCGTTGAAGTCGAGGTTTTGGAGGTCACGGAAGTCGTTCGTAAGGACGAAGCGAAAGAAATGTTTCGATTGCTTCCCACCAGTCAGAACTAGATGGAATAAAGGGAGTGCCCCTGGGGCACTCCCTTTTATATTGCCCCGCGAACCCTGTTCCCGGCGGGGTTTCTCTTCATATATGCGCTCCCGCGGCGGACAGTTCGCTGCGCGGTGAAAAACATTCCGCTCATGTCAAAGCCGGATCTCGCGGGCCCGCTTCGATTGAGTCCGTTTTCTGATGAAAACGACCTCAACTTGCGCAAAAACCGGTCTCGGAGACACGGTTTTTGCCGCGGATCCGGCTTTTCATTCGCGGGTTTTTCATCCGCTCGTTCACATGCAGCCGGGTGAGCGCATATATCCAACGATACGCCGGGAACGGCGTCGCGGCGATACACATCGAAGGAAGCACCTCAGGGGAACACCCTTTATTCCTGGGAGAAGAGGGAGAGAAGACTTCCTGGAGGGCAAAAGGGGTAGAAACTTTCGCTTTTTGGAAAAAATCTGGTTTTGATGTGGGAAGAGAGGTCGTGCTGGGGTGTATTTGGGAGTGGTTTGGTGGGAATATACAATATGTAGTGGTAAATTCGTAAAAACCTCTTGAAATTGTAGTTGCATTGATATATACTGAATGTGGAGTTTTGTATTTTTCGTTCATCGGCGGAGAAACTGCTATACGATAGAGAGGAGGCATGGACTATGGCGAACAATAAACGTCGCAAACGTCGTAAGAGAACCGGAATGCGAAAGCTGCCGCTCCTTATCGTTGCCATGGTTGCTGTGATCTTCAGTGTGGCGCTTTACTCTCAGAGAGAGAACCTGCTGCATAAGTCTTCGTTGCAGGATGAGCGTATCCGGGATCTGGAAATGCAGATCCAGAAGGAGGAGATCCGCCGGGCTCAGATCTTGGATTATGAGAATTACGTGAATTCTCCGCAGTTTGTCGAGGATAAGGCGCGCGAGAAGTTCGGCCTCGTTTACGATGATGAGGTGATCATTCGCGAAGGAAAAGAAAAAGAGTGGGTGGAACCGCCGACCGAGAGTGCGGCATCGCCCGCAGAATGACCTGACATTATGCGTACGGAAACGGGACGTACGACATGATAGATTTAACGAGAAAACCTTTTGACGGAGCTGCCGTATCAGTGCACAGTCACTGCACGGCAGCTCCGTTTTTGCATCGAATAGGACCCGAAACATTGATTTTATGCGTGAAAAGATATAAAATAATAGCGTTGACACATATCGCTGACTGTGCTATAATCACACCTGTTTTTCAATAAAACAAAAAGAGGCATATCTATGACCATAGCGCAGTTTTTTGCGGTACTTATATTTCTCGGAATGTTCATCATGATCATTCTGGATAAAATCGAACGACATTATGTAGCGCTCGGCAGCGCCCTGCTGATGCTCGTCCTCACCTTCGGCTTATGCTTGCAGGATGGGGCGGCCATTCTGCGAACACTCGCGTTCGGAGACTTTTTCAAACGCGATTTCTGGTATCAGGTCGAGGAGAGTGAGAGCGCCGGCATCAACTGGGCCACGATCCTGTTCATCGCCGGCATGATGCTGATGGTTGAAGGCATGGCGCGTTCCGGCTTCTTCCGTTGGTTGTGCATGAAGATCGCCTTCCTGGTAAAATGCAGGACGGTCCCGATCTTTATCACATTTACGATCATGGCGGCCGTGCTGTCCATGTTCATCGACAGTATAACGGTCATCCTGTTCCTCGCGGCGGTGACGGTCGAACTGGCGAAACTCTTGAAATTCCATCCGGTCCCGATGATATTGGCAGAGATCTTCTGCGCGAACTTAGGCGGCAGCGCCACGATGTGCGG
>DBXX01000003.1:5820-25199 GCA_002309675.1 Lachnospiraceae bacterium UBA1201 | reverse complement strand
CTGTACTTTGCGTTCCGAAAGGAACTGAATGCAGGGCAGGGTGCGAAAGTCGACCGGGCGGACCTCCCGAAGCCTTCGGAAGCGATTCGGGATAAAAAAGGATTTGTAATCAGCAGCATCATTTTCGCATGCGCGATCCTTCTTTTGATCACGCATTCCATGACACATCTTACCGTCGCGACCATCGGACTGCTGGTCGGCGGCGTCACACTTCTGGTGTCGGGAAAACATGCAGTTCGACTGCTTAAGAAGCTCGATTACAAGACGTTGCTGTTCTTCATCGGTTTGTTTGTTGTCGTCAGCGGACTCGAAGAGACGAAGATCCTCGAGAGGATCGCGCAGCTGATCGAAAACATCAGCGGCGGCAATGTAAGGATCATGATCGTCATCATCATGTGGGTATCCGCTCTCGCCAGTGCTTTCGTGGACAATATCCCGTTTGCGGCGACGATGGTGCCGGTCATCAAAAATCTGTCCGAGGCTGCCGGGATACCGGTCGCCACGCTGGCCTGGACATTGGCCATCGGAACGGACATAGGCGGAAGCGCGACGCCTATCGGAGCCTCTGCAAATGTAGTCGGTACCGCCGTTTCGGTGAAGAACGGCTACCCGATCAGCTGGGGGCGGTATTGCAGGAAACTGGTTCCCGCAACGATCATCGTTTTGCTCATTTCGACAGTATACCTATTCATTCGGTTCACTTGATGAAAAGGAGGTTTTATGTCTCAGTTCATTATTTCGGTCGGCCGTGAGTTCGGAAGCGGCGGCCGGGTCATCGCGGAAGCATTGGCCGCGCGGTTTAATGTGCCTTTATATGACCGCCATTTGATCACGAAGATCGCGGAAGAAATGGGCATGACGGAAGAGCAGGTGGAGAAATACAACGAGGTTCCGAAACTCAAATTTCTCTCCCGTACGGTCAATGGATATAGCAATTCGATCGAAGATCACATCGCCGACATGCAGTTTGAGATCCTGGAGGAGAAGGCGAAGAGCGGAGAGTCCTTCGTTGTGGTCGGGAGATGCTCCGAGATGAAACTGAAGAAATATCCCGCGCTGATCTCGTTGTTTATCCATGGCGATATGGAAGTGAAGATCGACCGTGTCATGCGGGTCTACAACCTAGACCAGGACGAGGCGAAAAAACTGATCCTGAAGAAGGACAAGAAGAGAAAACGCTACCACGACGATCATTGCGAAGGCAAATGGGGCGACTCCCGCTATTATGATCTGTCGATCAACAGTTCGCGGCTCGGCATCGATACGACCGTAGATGTGCTGGAAGCGTATATAAAGACACGTATAGCGGCAATGCAATAAAGAGAAAAATAAATGGGGGCGCCCTATGAGGGCGTCCCCATGTTTAATAGTTTCAGATGAATGTTATCAGCTGAAGTAACGATCCAGGAAGCCCTGGAATGCCTTGCCGTGACGAGCCTCGTCCTTCGCCATCTCATGAACGGTGTCATGGATCGCGTCGAGGTTCAGCTTCTTCGCGCGCATAGCCAGATCGAGTTTACCTGCGGTAGCACCGTTCTCGGCAGCAACACGCTTCTGAAGGTTTTCCTTCGTGCTGGAGCTTACAACTTCGCCGAGGAGCTCTGCAAACTTCGCAGCGTGCTCAGCCTCTTCGTAAGCAGCCTTCTCCCAGTACATACCGATCTCGGCATACCCCTCACGGAATGCAGCTCTGGCCATAGCCAGATACATGCCGACTTCCGTGCATTCGCCGGTGAAGTTATCACGCAGATCTTTGATGATGTCATCGGGTGTGTTTACCTTACCGATGCCGATCTCGTGCTCGCAAGCCCAGGACATCTCCTCTACCAGTTCTTTGAATTTTTCAGCGGGTGCCATGCAGATGGGGCACTTCTCGGGCGGAGTGTCGCCTTCATGTACATATCCGCAGATCTCACATACAAATTTAGCCATAATTGACCTCCCTTTTTGGTTTTTAACACGATCATGATCTTCTAGTCAGATGATGTTTCAAGTATGGTAGCACAAAACAGGAGAAAAGTCAATCTGAAAAGGGCAGAAAAGGGCCTTTGTTTTTGCGGTCAATGCATGATCTGCTTGCGACAATGCCCGGCATCCTGTATAATGTATTTGCCCCGCCTTACAGATGTTCTTAATGCAGCCCGGGGCGAAGTTTGCAGGAAATCAAGGAATTATCATGACGAAAGCAATGTGGACGGACCTGGTCCGGGAGATAAAACGAAGCCGTGCCCGTTTTTGGTCGCTGTTTGCGATCGTGGCTCTTGGGGTGGCTTTTTTCTCCGGCGTGCGCGCGAGCGAGCCGGATATGCGGATATCATTGGACGATTATTATGACATGCAGTCCTTTATGGATGTGCGTGTGATTTCTGACCTCGGAATGACGGACAGTGACATCGAAGATCTGGTGGGCCTTAACTTCGTCGATGAGGCCGAAGGAATATATAACCTGGAAGTTCTTACTTCACTTTCATACCTGAAGGAAGACGGCGAGACGAAATCGGACGATAAGGCTGAAGTATCTGTCCTCCTGATCAGTTGTACGGACCGGGTCGACAAGCCCTACCTGAAGGAGGGGCGTCTGCCGGAGCAGGCGGGCGAATGCCTGATCGATCATGCCATGGCGGAAAACTTCGGCGTGAAGGTCGGCGATATACTCAAATTAGAGTCCGGCGTGCGTGACCGGAAGCTTACCGACGGTTCGCTTACAACGGATGAACTTACGGTGTGCGGCATCTGCATGATCCCGGCGTACCTCGATCTGGAGCGCGGCAGCGGAAAACTCGGCGACGGCCAGATCGACTATGTGGTGCTGCCGGCTAGAGAGACATTTGCCGCAAAGGTGTACTATGAGGTCGCTCTGACGCTTAAGGATGCGAAAGCGATGCAGACGGGCAGCGACGAATACACGGCTTATGTGGAAGCGTGCATGGAGGAGATCCGGGCGCTGGCAGATACGGCGTGCAAGCGACGTGAGCAGGAGATCCGGGACGCTGCGCTGGCGGAAGCATTTGCCGGAAAGGACTACGAACTGGCATACAACGCGCAGCGGGCGTTGGCGCTTGCGGATGCGAAGCAAAAAGCGTATGAGGCCGGATATGAGGCGGAATATGCGAATACACGGGAAGAGAATTTCAGCGCTGTTTATGAGGAGTGGAAGGCGGAATATCGCAAGCAGCTGCATGACCAGATGCTGGAGGAGCAGCGCGCGAGCATGGATCCGGAGCAGTGGAACCCGGCAGGCCTGATCGCTTTTGAGACGAATTTTACTACCTGGTTTTCAGGGATGGAGAGCCAGCTGTTCGAACGCTTCAGCGAGCAGTACGACGCTGAGTTTGCCACCCGATATAAAGAGGAATTCGAGAAAGCCTGGAAGGAAGAGTACGAACCGGTGTTCGATGAAACTTTCCGGGAGCAGTTTGACGGATATTATGAGAAGATCGCGAAGGAGAAGATCGATAAAGAGGTGAAAACGCCGTCCTGGTACGTCCTCGACCGGTCTTCGGTCGCCGCGCATGTCTCTTTTTTGCTGGATGCGAAGCGGATCGGAAAGATCGGCCTCGTATTTCCGCTGTTGTTTTTCTTTGTTGCTGCCCTCGTGAGCATGACGACCATGACGCGTATGATCGAGGAGTCCCGCCTGATGATCGGCACGGAGAAATCTCTGGGTTATACCGGGCTTTCCATCGCAGGGAAATTCATTCTCTATGCGATGTTTGCGACGCTCGGTGGCAGCCTGGTAGGCTTCCTGATCGGCGAGAAGATCTTCCCATACGTCATTATTAAGGCATATTATATGCTCTACACCGGAATTCCGGTGCTTGCGATGCCCTACCATGTCTCCTACGCGCTCGTAGCGACCGCTATGGCGGTTTTCTGCATCTTCGCCGGACTATTTGCCGTCTGCGTGCGAAATACGCTTTCTATGCCCGCCAGACTCATGCGTCCGCCGGCGCCGAAGCCCGGTAAACGCATCCTTTTGGAGCGCATCACGCCGCTCTGGTCCCGCCTGAGTTTCACACAGAAGGCCAGCGCCCGCAACGTGTTCCGATATAAAAAACGCATGTTTATGACGATTTTCGGAATCGGCGGCTGCATGGGTCTGCTGCTGGTCGGTTTCGGTCTGCGCGACTCGATCCTCGATATCGCGAAGTACCAGTACCGCGAGATCTTCCGGTATGACGCGGCTGCGACGACGGATCGGAAGAATTCGACCGAGGCGGAATGGGAAGCATTTTCCGCGTACCTGCAGGGACAGGAAGGCATCACAAATACCAAATTCATCCATTCGGAGTACATCGATGTAGCATCCGAGAGCGCACGCCGTGAGGCCCAGATCCTGGTGCCCGAAAGCGCGGAGGCCCTGAGTCTGTTCTTTGACATGCGCGACCGGACGACGAAGAAGCCTGTGGAGTTTCCGGTGCAGACCGGGCATGTCGCGGTCAATGAAAAACTGGCGCGGATGCTGGAATTGAAGGCGGGGGATACCTTGCGTATCTGCACCGACGAGGTGAACTACAAAGAGGTCATCATTGACAGCATCTACGAGAACTATATCCTGCACTATGTGTGCATGAGCAGCGAGACTTACAGATCGCTGTTCGGAGAGGCGCCCGACTATACCACGCTGTGGCTGAAGACGGGCGACCGCAGCGAGGAGTTTGAGAATGAACTCGCGGCGGGTCTGCTCGAACATCCGGCCTGCCTGGGCGTGCAGATGACGTCCGCCTTGCAGGATAGGATCGACCGTATGTTAAAGAGCCTGAACCTCGTTGTTGTCGTGCTGATCGTGTCCGCCGGCCTGCTGGCGTTCGTAGTTCTGTACAACCTGAATAATATCAATATCACGGAGCGCCGTCGCGAGATGGCGACCGTTAAGGTGCTCGGATTTTTCGACGGCGAGGTCGCGGCCTATGTCTACCGCGACAGCGTCCTGTTGACGCTGTTCGGCTGTATCTTCGGCGTGTTCTGCGGCTATCTTCTGCACCGTTTCGTCATCGAGACGGTGGAGATCGACCTGATGATGTTCGGCCGCCACGTCTCCTTCCTGAGCGTCGTATTCAGCATCCTGCTGACGATAGCATTTTCCGTGATCGTCCAGCTTCTGATGTACCGCAAACTGAAGAAGATCGACATGGTGGAATCGCTTAAGAGCGTTGAATAAATGGATAGAATTTGAACTTTTTCTTACTATTTCGTGAAGTCTAAGACAAAGCCCGCCTTTTATGTTATAATGATCATGTGAGAATTATCGGGAGGTGGAGTGAATATGTCGAAATACGCCGTAATTACAGGCGCATCCAGCGGGATCGGCGCCGAGTTTGCGAAACAGTTGTCTGAGCTTGGATACGAGACCATTCTGGTCGCTCGCCGGACCGAGCGTCTACGCAGCCTGCAGGCCGAACTGGCTCGCCCGTCGAAGACGGTAAAGGCAGATCTGTCCACGCGCAGGGGATGTGCGCGCGTGATGGACGCGATCGAGGATCTGGATGTGGAAGTCTTCATCAACTGTGCCGGTTTCGGGGATGCCGGCCGTTTTACGGAGACGGACGAAGAAAAAGAATTCTCCATGGTAGATGTTAATATCAAGGCCGTTCATTACTTCACAAAACGGATGTTGAACTACTTCCGGGAGGAACGGCAGGGTAAGGGATATCTTTTGAATGTGGCCTCTTCGGCAGGACTGTTGCCGGCGGGCCCGTATATGGCGACCTACTACGCGACGAAGGCTTACGTGACCAGTCTGACGCGCGCCGTTGCTTATGAAATGAAACAGGACAAATGTCCGGTCTACGTCGGCTGTCTGTGCCCCGGACCGGTGGATACAGAGTTTAACGACGTGGCCAATGTTTCCTTCACGCTTCCCGGCATTTCCGCGAAAGCGTGCGTTTCCTATGCGATCCAAAAGATGTTTCGTAAGAAGACAGTCATCGTCCCGACACTGCGCATGCGCGCGGCTGTGACAGCGGGACGCCTTCTGCCGCAGTGTGTGGTCATCCCCCTGACGGCGCGCCAGCAGAAGAAAAAACTAGGATAGGTTCGCATAGCGGACCTTATACAAGGAGGGTATCAATTAATGGCGGAAAACCATAACGAGGCGGATGAGTGGAAGACCATCATGTTTCTCTATAATTCCGCATTGAAGCAGGTGAACGCGAAAATCGAGATCCTGAACGAGGAGTTCATCAACGTGCACAACTATAACCCCATTGAGCACGTGAAGACGCGTATCAAATCTGCGGAAAGCATTGTAAAAAAACTGAAAAAACAGGGCCATGACGTGACCATCGAAAACATGGTGCGTTATGTTCACGACATAGCCGGTATCCGGATCATCTGTTCCTTCACATCGGACATCTATAAGATCGCCGATATGATCAGCAACCAGAACGACGTTCGCGTCCTGATCATTAAGAATTACATTGATAATCCGAAGCCCAACGGCTACAAGAGTTACCACATGGTGGTGTCAGTCCCGATTTATCTGTCGGACGGCCCCGTAGAGACGAAAGTTGAGATCCAGATCCGTACCATCGCGATGGACTTCTGGGCCAGCCTGGAGCATAAGATCTACTACAAGTACGAGGGCAATGCACCCGATCATATCCAGAACGAACTCTTTGAGTGCGCGACGATGATCAACATGCTGGATAACCGTATGTTCCTCCTGAATGAGGAAATCAAGAAAAATGATGCGAAGAATGCTTCCATGCAAGCCACTACATTGTCCGCGACCGGTTCCTGATCGGTGTTTGCGGATCCATAATTAAAGAAAGTGTGCAGTCGTGTTTTCACCGACTGCACACTTTGTGTTTTTTTCTATTTCAATTCTCAGCGGCATTCAATAGTCCTCCGCAAAATTCATTCCCATTGAAACAATTGAAAGTTCTTTTACGCGCAATGCGACCCGAGCGGACGGAGTGCGCGTAAGGAAGTGACCTCGGGCGGGGCAACCTTACGCGCAAAATAGCTTAAACGGCGAGGAGCGCGTAAGGAAGTAGCCTCGGGCCAGGCGGCCTTACGCGCAAAATGGCTCGAACAGCGAAAACGCGCGTAGAGAAGCAAGATCAAGCTAGGTGTTTCTACGCGTAAAATAGCCTGAATGGCGGAAGTGCGCGTAAGGAAGTGACACTGGGCAGAGCAACCTTACGCGCAAAATGGCCCGAACAGCGAAAACGCGCGTAGAGAAGTAGCCTCGGGCCGGGCAAACATACGCGCAAAATAGCTTAAACGGCGAGGAGCGCGTAGAGAAGCACCCCCGGGCGGGGCGGCCTTACGCGCAAATCGGCCCGAACAGCAAAAACGCGCGTAGAGAAGCAAGATCAAGCTAGGTGTTTCTACGCGCAAAACAGTCTGTATGGAGAAAATGCGCGTAAGAAAGTGACACTGGGCAGAACGATCTTACTCGCAAAACGGTCCAAACTGCAAAAACGCGCGTAGAGAAGCAAGATCAAGCTAGAGGTTTCTACGCGTAAAACAGCCTGAACGGAAGAACTGCGCGTAGAGAAGCAGCCCCGAGCAGAGCAACCTTACGCGCAAAACGGCTCGAACAGCGAAACTGCGCGTAGAGAAGCAAGATCAAGCTAGGGGTTTCTACGCGTAAAACAGTCTGTATGGCGGAAGTGCGCGTAGAGAAGCGGCCTCGGGCGGAGCGATCTTACGCGCAAAACAGCCTGAATGGCGGAAGTGCGCGTAAGGAAGTGACCTCGGGCCAGGCGGCCTTACGCGTAAAAGAACTCAAACGGGCGAGGAGCGCGTAGAGAAGTAGCCTCGGGCGGGGCAACCTTACGCGCAAAACAGCTTGAATGGAGAAAGTGCGCGTAAGAAGGTGACGCTGGGCAGAGCAACCTTACGCGCAAAATGGCTCGAACAGCGAAAACGCGCGTAGAGAAGCAAGATCAAGCTAGGGGTTTCTACGCGTAAAATAGCCTGAATGGCGGAAGTGCGCGTAAGGAAGTGACATTGGGCAGAGTAACCTTACGTGCAAAACGGTCCGAACAGCGAAAACGCGCGTAGGGAAGTAGCCTCGGGCTGGGCAAACATACGCGCAAAACAGTTCAACCGGCGAAACTGCGCGTAAAAAGCGAAGGGAGGAGGATAACAGGATGAGAGAAAAATAAGATGGACTAACAACAGAAGACACGAAACACAAAACATGAAATAAGAAAGGGGATCATTATGGAAGATTACAAAAGAAAACTGGAGGAACAGTTACAAGAGATCGAGGCGCTACTGGCTAGGGCAAACCGAAAACTGGAGGAACTTAGATCTGTTCCGGATCATGAAATAAGAATTCACAAGAGTAACGGACATGATCAGTATCAATTGATCGATAAAGCGACTGGTGAGAAACGCTATGTTAAATCCGGAGATGTATCCTCGCTGCGTGATATAGCTCAGAAGGGTTATGAAAAAAGGATAAGCAAAGAATTAATGCTGATGAAGCAAAGTCTGGAAACGTTTATTCGAAATTACAATGTCCCAAAACTGAGTGAGGTCTACGAGCACATGGCAAATGGAAGAAAAGCGCTTATAGAACCTCTGATCGAAACGGATGAGATGTTTATAAATCGCTGGCAGAATGTAATATACGAAGAATTGAAGTTTTACGATGAAACTGAGTTTTACACCGGCGGCGGGATACGGGTCCGTTCCAAATCGGAACTGATCATTGCAAATATGCTGGAACAATATGGAATTCCTTACAAGTATGAAAAACCATTGCATTTAAGAGGAACGGGGGAAGTCCGACCGGATTTCAGCTGCTTGAAAGTGAGATCGAGAAAAGAAGTGATCTGGGAGCATTTCGGAATGCTGGACAACTTGACATATGCCAACAAAAATGTGGCTAAATTGGCTTCTTATCATCAAAATGGCTTCTATGTCGGAGAAAACCTGATCACGACATTTGAAACATCACAAAACCAGATCAGCTCCAAACTTATTAAGGGGATGATAGAACAATACTTGCTATAAATAGAACAAATGGCCGAATGGCTTGAGAGTATAAAACAGAATGAAACTTAGGGCTGCGTGACGCAGCCCATTTGAATTTCATTGACAGAAGATGCCATTTGGGATACAATGACTTCGGATGTATGGTGTATGATTTCGGGAACGGCCTGGCCGTAAACCGAAGAGAGAATAGATTTGAAACGAGGCAGTCAGAATGCGGACGGAAGTGATCGCGATCACGTCAAAAGACGATGAAGAATTAAAGCGTGCCGGGGCGGTGATCCGCGCCGGAGGTCTGGTCGCGTTTCCGACAGAGACCGTGTACGGACTCGGGGGCAATGCACTCGACGCCGACGCTTCCCGCCGGATCTACGCGGCGAAGGGACGGCCCTCAGATAATCCGCTGATCGTCCACATTTCGGATTTTTCACAAGTATATATGCTGGCGGAGAATGTGCCGGAGACGGCAAAAAAACTGGCGGATGCATTCTGGCCGGGGCCGCTTACCATGATCCTTCCGAAATCGGAACTCGTGCCGGAAACGACCACAGGAGGCCTCCCTACCGTGGCGCTTCGGATGCCGAACCATCCGGCGGCGCTGGGGCTCATCGAACAGGCAGGCGTGCCGATCGCAGCGCCGAGCGCGAACCGTTCGGGGCGGCCCAGTCCCACGACGGCTGCCCATGTTTTTGAGGACATGGACGGGAAGATCCCCATGATTTTGGATGGCGGAGAGGTCGAGATCGGCGTCGAGTCGACCATCGTAGATCTGACCGGAGAGGTACCCATGGTGCTGCGGCCGGGATACATTTCCCGCGAGATGCTGCAGGAAGTGCTCGGGGTAGCGGTGGAACTGGATCCTGCGATCGTCGTGAAGCCGGTGACGGAGGAAGCGACCGGGACGCAGGAGCAGGACGGAGAGACGCAGCCGCTGCGGCCGCGCGCGCCGGGCATGCGGTACCGGCATTATGCGCCGAAGGCGCCGTTGATCCTGGTGAAAGGACCGGCACAGGCGGTGACGACCTATATTCTGAAGCAGATCGAAGAAGATAAAGATAAGCCCATCGGTGTGCTCTGCTCGGCGCAGACGGCGCATGCGTATAAAGATGCGCGACGTGTGGTCGTGGCGGGAGCGTTCGGCGACTTGCCGGCGCTGGCGCACAACCTGTACGCGGATCTGCGCGACTTTGATGAGGTGGATATTGACCGCATCTACGCCGAAGACTTCGGCATCGCGGAAGACGAAAACCTGAAGGAGGCCCTGGAGAATCGTATGATGAAGGCCGCCGGAGGACATATAGTAACGGTAGGATAGAACTATGCTTGATTTTCAACGAATCGTTTTCATATGTATGGACAATACATCGGGAAGCATCATGGCTGAATCGATCTTTAACAGCGTGATGGAACAGCTGGATCCGCAGCAGCGCATCGGCGTATGCTCGCGGGGCCTGGTGGTCCTGTTTCCCGAACCTTTAAATCCGGGCGTGGTGCGGGTACTGGAGGAAAATGACCTGAGTATCTCGAAGAACTACTCCGAGGAGATCGCGGCGCGTGATGTCGCCGGCGGCGATACCTTGCTTCTGTGCATGACCGACCGCGAGAAGAAGATGACGAAAGAACGTTTTCCGACTGTGCTCAACCTCTATACGCTGAGTGAATTTGCCGGCGAGCAGGGCGAGATGCGTATGCCGTTCGGCAACGACATGGAAGCCTACGGAGAGGCATTTGAGCGAATGGACATGCTGGTGAAACTGACCGTGCAACGGCTGGTAGGCACCGGACAGAGTGAAGAAACAGATGAAACAGATAAAGAATTACTATTCGGTAAGACCGAAGGAAAGGCGGAAGTAAACAATGATAGCATTAGGTAGTGATCACGGCGGTTTTGCGCTGAAGCAGGAGATCATGAAGCATTTTGATGAGCAGGGGATCGAATATCGCGATTTCGGCTGCTATGACGAGTCATCGGTACATTATCCGATCTACGCAAAGAAAGTTGCAAAAGCGGTCCTGTCCGGCGAATGCGAGAAGGGTATCCTCGTATGTTCGACCGGTCTGGGTATCTCGATGGCAGCAAACCGTTTCGCAGGCATCCGCGCGGCAGTCTGCACGGATCCTTTCTGCGCGAAGATGACGCGCCTGCACAACGACGCAAACGTTCTGTGTCTGGGTGGCCTGGTCGTAGGTAAGGGTCTGGCGATGGAGATTGTCGATACCTTCCTCACCACAGAGTTTTCCAACGGAGAGCGCCACATTCAGCGCATTCAGATGATCGAGAACGACTAGGAGGTCCCTATGAAACGATTGGACTATATTTCCTGGGACGAATATTTCATGGGAGTGGCTATGCTGGCTGCCATGCGTTCAAAGGATCCGGGGACCCAGGTCGGCGCCTGTATCGTCAGCCCGGAAAATAAGATCCTCACCGTCGGATATAACGGCTTCCCGATCGGCTGCTCAGATGATGAGTTCCCGTGGGACCGCGAGGCAGAGGATCCGTACGACACCAAATATCAGTATGTGACCCATGCGGAGATGAACGCGATTCTGAATTTCCGCGGTGGCAGACTGGATGACGCCCGCGTTTATGTAACACTCTTCCCGTGTAACGAATGTACGAAGGCCATCATCCAATCCGGCATCAGGGAGATCATCTACAACAGCGATAAATATGCCGATACGCCGTCCATCCGCGCCAGCAAGCGCATGCTGGACGCAGCGGGCGTGAAGTATCGCCAATACGAAGCCGGCGGTCGGTTTATCGAACTGCACCTGTAGGCAGAGACGGGCAGGGGAGATGTGAAGCATTTTCCCTGCCTCTTTTGATTTTTTTGTGTAGGAATGGGCGGCGTACTTTCGTTCCCATTTTGAAGATATCTTTTGATCCCCATGGGAGGTACCGAAATTGACGCTTTGTTTGATGGCGTTTGATACGCCGGCGGAGAAGAATCTATTTACAAAACTCTACGAACGGTATCAGTATTACATGCTCTATCTGGCCAATGGTATCCTGCAGAACCACTCATTGGCAGAAGATGCGGTCCAGGATGCTTTTCTTACATTGACCCGCTATATGGACCGCGTGGAGGACGTGGAGTCCCCGCGCACCCGCAACTTTCTGGCGACGATCACGAAGAGCCGTGCTGTCGACCTGTTGCGAAAGGAGAAACGCTACATGGAGGCGGTCGACATCGATGACGAGAGTTATCGCATCGAGAGTAAGGAAGAGCAGCCTCTGGAACAACTGATCCGCGAGTCGGAGCATGCGCAGTTGCGCGAATGCATTAAGAAACTGACGCCGGAGCACCAAACCGTTTTGGAATTAAAATACGTACATGGACTGAAGGAACGCGAGATCGCGGAGATCCTGGGTGTGCCGACGAAGACAGCCGGCATGCGGATCCTGCGGGCACGCGAGAAACTGCGGGGCATGTTGAACGGAAAGGAGGAGTGAGTCATGATGAGTGAAGACGATTTATTGAAACAGGCGTTGGAAGACGAACTGGAGGATTCCTATCAGGAGTACCTGACGTATGCTCTGAAAGGTGAAACGCAGGATCTGATGCAGACGAGCTCCGAATACCGTCATAAGATGGAAGCGTTGTGCCGAGAGGCCGGGGATACCGAGCCGAAGGTCGTTTCGATCCAGCCTCAAAAGAAGAAACTCGCCCGCTATGTGAAGGCCATTTCCGGTCTGGCTGCCGCGGCTGCTGTAGTTCTGCTGTGTTTTGCAGGCGTGAAGATGCTCGGTAGGGATAAGTCATACGATAGTACCCTGATCGCACAGAATGCCCCGGATGAAAGAGAGGGAGGCGGGTTTGTTGCCGGTTCGAAAGCGAGCGTGTCGGACGTTGCGGTTGAAGCATATAAGGGCGACACGAGGCCTGAGGAAGAGATACCGCCGGGGACCGGACAGTACCCCGCTGCCGCGATCGAAACGAAAATCACCGTTGAAAACCAATCTGACGGCCCCATGCTCTATCAAACGGAATTTATCGCGCTCCTGACGGAGAATAACGATGGGAAAGGAGTCGATGGCTCGCCTGCAGGCACAAATGGACTTCTTACGTTTGATCCGACCCGAAAGGCAGAATATAGCGGCGGAACGTTGTCCGTTGATGGGATTCCCGAGCCTTCGGCCGAAGAGCGGGTTCAGATCGAGGTATTCGTTGCTGATCATGATGGAATCACGCCGTCAAAGATCCTCGCGCTCTATGAGGGAAACGATCGGGTATCATTTTCCGAGATCACGCGTCAGGAGCAGGAGGATGGAACTTCGTTCCGGCTGGAATATCGGGCGGGATCCGATCGCGAAACGGAACCGAAAGAAGGCAAAAACATCTTCCTGATCGTGCTCTATGGTGAAAACTGGGAGATCCTGGCATATCGCATCGTATGAGCCCGTTCGGTATACGAAAAACAATATACGGACAATAAATGCAAAACGCTTGCGTACGGTGGATTCCGTTCGCAAGCGTTATTGCTTTTTCTTGACTTTTTCGTCTCAAAATTCTATAATGTATACGGGTAAGTGCCTATAAACCCGGGAAGTAAGGGAACAGGGATATGGTATACGAAAAAGGGATAGTAACAAAACAGGGGCCATCCATTTCGGATCTGGAGAAGGACCTGAATTATTACAGGACTGAGATAGAAGTCGTACAACTCAAGAAGGCTGAAGCGATCACGTATTCGCTGAAGATGGCCGTCCTGGTCGTTGCCGGATTGGGTCTGATGGTGTTCGCGGATACAGTCTTGTTTAAGAACGAGAAGTATCATGTTCTGGGGATCATTCTCACCGTATTCTGCATCGCGGCGATCGGATTTGGTATGCTGATGTTGATCGGGCGTGTACCGATGATCGTATCACAGCGTCATGTGGACACCGGCGTAATGATGCATCCGGCTGCATTGATCCACGATTATGAGTGCATAATCATGGATAAGGAGAAGCTTTTGGTGCAAGCTAAGGAAAGAGAGGAGCAGCTCGTTCTCAGTTCGGAAGCGCGCGAGCTCGAATTCGAAGCGGAGCGCCAGATGGCTGCTGCTGAATATGGTTTCGGACAGAATCTGCAGCTAGGAGACGAAAGCGGAATCTCCGAGGACGACGACCTCGGATTGACCATTTCGTTGGAAGATGCACTTTCCGAGATCGATAGTTTTACTGAAGAGGAAGAAGTCACAGCGGAATAAGGATCATCAGGGGAAATAAAATGGCGATTTTAGGGGATCGTGTTGCACAGCAACAGTATTTGATACGCAAGGAGGCGCTGGATAAACAGGAGTTCGCGCTTAAGGACGCCGAACGGGAGCACCGTCGATACCGTATGTGGTTCATCGCAAGCCTGATCATTATGGCGGGCCTGTATTATCTGACAAACATACAGGATGTCTTCGAGATCGAAAAGGTTAAGAAGGACACTTCCATGGAATATGCCTTGTTTATGGGCGGTTTCACCATGGTAATGGTCTGGGTCTACGTGACTTACGCCGTGATCCTGTTCTTCGGTGTGATCGCCTGTGTAGGCTTATATCGCACGATGATCGTGCGGGACGGAGCGAACGGACACCGGATGTTTTATGTTTCCTATGTAAAACTCCAAAAACAACGGATCCTTCAGGCTCGCGAGGCGATGGTCGAACAAAAGAGCCGGGCCCGCGAGGAAAGGGAGCGCGCCGAGATGGCGACTAAGCTGCAGATGGACAGTTTCATTGCGATGAAGAACCGCAATGACGGACAGATGGCGACAGAGGATCTGAAACCGAAGGCGGACGGCATTGCCCGCGACTCCAACGGGGACCTCGTCATTCCGATCGAGGACGCGATACGTTCCATCTATGGTGAAGATGACGATTTAGAGTAAGGGGATGTGGATAGAATGGATGAGACCGGAATCAGCAAAGCCGAACAGGTCACCCTGTTAAAGGGACTGATCGAAGAGGGGGTCCGGCAGAAGAGAGAGATGGTTTTCAAACATCGGGAAGCATTCGAAGAGATGCTGCGCTTCGGTGTTATGATCGCATTTCTTCTCAGTATAGGACTGGTAAGCATTCTCCGGGATGCTTTGGTTACGCACGGACTGGAATCCGGAAATGCGGGCACCATGGCTGTCGGGAACTTATTCGGAGGCCTGGTCGATATTTTCTTTTTGATCATTGCTATCGTGGTGATCGCCTTCGGATACATGTTTTTGCGTGCCTTTTCGAAGTATTCGAGCCCGATCCGCATGAAGGACGGGTCCGAGCTGTCATTTAAGGAGGCAGCTGCCTCGATCGACAGCCAGACGAAAAGGAATTTTCATAAACTCATCGAGATCCGCCAGGGCATGACGCCGGCGGAAGCGGATGCCACGCGTATAGAGCCGTACCGATTTGATACGGTGAATTCCGGCTATTACGTGGACGTGGTGCGATTGACCGTTCCGCAGATCGAGAAGAACAAAGAGGAGATCAACGAAAGACGGACGATCGTGGTCCGGGATCTGGATGAGGTCCGGATCCATCGGAAAGCGAACATGCAGTTGATGATCATTGCGATCGCGGTTGCTATTGCTTCCCGTATCCTGGATGGTCCGTTTGCGAACCTTTTGCCGACAGGGATTTGGAAGGTGTGGATGGTACTCTCATACCTGATGTTCTATGCAGGCATCATTATGGCGGTGTTCTTTGGTATCCGTTTTCTTTACGAGAAGAAGGATAATCATATGATCCCGTCGATCACATTGATCGATCGGTATGAGACTTCGATCGAAAACTACAACTATCTTCTCACAGACATAGAGTTCATGCTGGTCTGTGCACAGAGGCGTAAAGATCCTTCGTGGAATAAGCCTGTGATCGATGTGAATGAAACGAAGACGATCTCCATGGCTGAACTGACCGAGGCGGTCGCCGAAGCAGAGAGTGTGCGTCAGACATCGAAGGATGAGGTCCGGCCCGGGCCTGTTGCAGGGACCGCACCAAAAGCTGCCCGGAAGGATGATCCTTATGATCTTTCCTATGGCAATGCAAGTATTGATATCGGTCTTTCCGGCTCATTTGCCGCATCCGCGTCAGAGCCGATCGATCTTATGCCGGATCTGGGAAGTCCGGCGAGTCCGCAGGAGCGCATAGACGAGCCTTCCGGTGTGCAGGAAGAGGGCCGTGTCGAGCGCCCGGCGCCGACGGCGGGAGAGCCGGCAGCGGTCGAAGAACCGATCGCAGGCGCAAAACCGATCCCGGCTGTCGAGATGCCCGTATCCGAAGAAACGGATACGATCGATGCAGCTGAAGCGGTGTCCGAAGGGAAAGCAGAGGAGCAGAGCGAAGAAGGGATCGCTGCGGAAGATAAGAAGAAACTGGAGGAATATATGCGGGATTTGAAGAGAAAAGCACAGGAAGAAGCAGAGTTTTCCGCTGAACTGGAAAACGAGATGGAGAGGATCCGGCGGATGCCGCAGGAGGAGATCGTTGAGGAAAAAACGGAAGCTCCGCAGCACCCGGCCAGCAGTAATCTGTTCTATTATCCGACGGCGGATACACGTGAGCAGACACCTTTCGTGGACCAGGAAGAGCCGGGAAACAGTTATATCAATCATTCCGCCCACGCGGCTGCAGAACTGGCGGGAGAAGAGCCCGCAGCGTTCCGGCATCGCACAGGCGGCGAAAAGGATAAATACAACTATGACGGACGGCCGAAGAAGTCGACCGTGCTCCGGCGCGCAGCCATGTCTTCTGACCAGGATCCCGTAACTCCTGTAGAGGTTTCCGAGGAGGAGACGCCGATCCGCCCTGCGCCTGAAGCGCCGAAAGCAGAGGAGAAGAAAGCTTCCCTGCGTACCAGCGATGAATTCACGTCATCCATGACCGAGCATATCCGTTCCCTTCAGGAAGAGTATGGTAAGAGGGACACAGCTTCGCTCGATCTGAGGAACGCTTCGACAGGAGAGGGGTCGAACGTTCGCATGGACCGTGAACAGGGGCTTACCATTTCGCTGGAAGATGCGCTGAAAGACCTCGAGTCATTCGCCGACGACGAGGACTGAGCATTTATATAGGAAAATGAAAAAACGGGAATTGAAACAAGCAGCATGAATTTGGATTACACAAGACATCAACAATTGATCCGCGAAACGCATGATAAGCTGGTGGATCATGAAGAAGAGTATTCGAATGCGGTAAAAACGCATGAAAAACAGACCCATAACATATTGATGTGCACGATCGCGATCGTCGTATTGCTGGTCGTCACCGCGATCTTCCGGTTAATGGATGAGGGTGTGCAAAGCTACGATAAAGCGAACGTAGTAGGTGTGGCCGGGGAGATGACCCTGATCGGGTACGGATTGACATCGGTCGCCAAATACATAATGTACGCCGGGATCATTGCCCTGGGAGTCATTATCATCATCAACCTGCGAAGGCGGTTTTTCTACATCGACCCGGTCAGTTGCGACCGACAGAGTTACGCGCAGTTCGTGACACTTCAGGAAGAAGCGATCCGGAAGCTTCGGGCGGAAGAAAAGAAACTCGAAGAAGAGGCGAGGGCGATGGAGCAGGCTGCGAAGCAGGCGGCATTGACCGAAGATAGAAAAACGTTCGGAGAACACGCGGAAGATCACGTATTTTCCGAGACCGGCGTGATGGACGGGGTCAGCAATACCGACGGAGATCTGGTGTTATCCATAGAAGATGCGTGGGATAGCATCCGAGAGGAGGAGTAATATGAAAGTAAGTAAAAGCAATCTGAAAGATGTCGATCTGCAGCGAATCAAAAAGATGGTTTCAAATCTTGAGATCGCGCGCGTGGAGATCAAAAAGAACCGCGTCAGGGAGATCTTTCGCGTTATTTTTTACGTTGTGCTCGTATTTGCGCTCTTCTTCTCCTGGGCTGTTTCGGACTACATGGACGAATATCGCCAGAATGACATGGATTATGTGGCCAATATGTTCGGCACATTGATCATTCTTCTTTTGATCGCCCTCGTTGTGATGATCATTATGACCGTCCGCCGTATCTTCGTAGTTTACGATCCGTACAACAATCAGTGGTTACGGTATGAACACGTTATCAAGAAGTACGATGAAAAGATAAAGAGACAGCAGATGATCCTGGATCTGGCAGAAGGTAAGAAAGTATCTGCCGAGGGCCTGAATGATAACGGCGAGAAGATCGGTGTGGAGATCCTCAACCAGGAGCTGGACGAACCCGTGAAGGAATGGAAAGTCTTCGAGGAAGAGGGCGAGGTCATCTACGAGGAAGTCATCCATGATTCCACGACGATGTCGATGGAAGAAGTAGCAGAACTCCTGCGTGAGGACGACTGAGTGTGAGTAAACGATTGAAGTTTCAAAGACAGAAATGATACCCGGCGGGGCGCCTTTCGACGGACGTAAGGCACCCCGCCGTGACATGTGAGCGGATAATGTGCCCAACTGAAAAAAATCAAGAAAAAACCCTTGACATATAGGTGAGGGTGTTATATAATCTCTTAATGTGACGTCTTCTGTCGTGAAGTCGCCTCGATATACCATGCCCCGGAATATTGAGATGCTTCTGCAGAAACTGACACAAAGCACAATGATAGACAAAAACACGGGGTTTCCCGTGCCACCATAATGGAGGTTAACCAATGAAGAGTTTCATGGCCAGTCCGGCTACGATTGAAAGAAAATGGTATGTAGTTGATGCAGCTGGTTGTACACTGGGACGTTTGACATCCGGTGTTGCCGCTGTTTTAAGAGGAAAGAATAAGCCTACTTTTACACCTCACATCGATACAGGTGATTATGTGATCGTTATCAACGCTGAGAAGATCAAGGTTACCGGTAAGAAACTGGATCAGAAGATCTATTACAACCACTCCGATTATCCGGGTGGAATGAGAGAGACAACCTTAAGAGAAATGTTGGCGAAGAAGCCTGAGAAGGTGATCGAGCTTGCCGTACACGGTATGCTTCCGAAGGGACCTTTGGGCAGACAGATGATCAAGAAGCTTCACGTAGTTGCCGGTGAGGAGCATCCTTACGCAGCTCAGAAGCCTGAAGTATTGACATTCTAATTGAGGTTGAAAGGAGAGTAATAAGATGGCAGATAAGTTTTACGGCACAGGCAGAAGAAAGAAGAGCATTGCCCGTGTATATATTAAGCCCGGTACAGGTGTTGTAACGATCAACAAGCGCCCCATGGACGAATACTTCGGCCTTGAGACCTTGAAGGTTATCGTTCGTCAGCCCCTCGCAGCTACCGAGAACACCGAGAAGTACGATGTACTCGTAACAGTACGCGGCGGCGGTATCTCCGGTCAGGCCGGTGCGATCCGTCACGGCATCGCAAGAGCACTCTGCAAGGCAGATGCTGAGTTCCGTCCGGTTCTCAAGAAGGCAGGCTTCCTGACCCGTGATCCTCGTATGAAGGAAAGAAAGAAATACGGACTCAAGGCAGC
>DBXX01000003.1:0-5763 GCA_002309675.1 Lachnospiraceae bacterium UBA1201 | reverse complement strand
TTTTTTGTTGCTTTTTCCCCAGTTGCCTGGTTATCTTGCATTCTTACGCGCAGGATCATAGTTTTCTCCGTTTTGCACGTAAGGATGCACTATCTGAACTTGCATTCTTACGCGCAGGGGCGTTGTTTTCTCCGTTTTGCGCGTAAGATTGCACTACCTGATCTTGCTTTCATACGCGCAGAATCGTAGTTTCCTCCGTTTTGCGCGTAAGATTGCACTGTCCAAGATAGCTTTCATACGCGCAGTTTTGTAGTTTCCTCGGGTTTGCGCGTAAAAATGCACTGCCTGACCTTGCTATCTTACGCGCAGGTTCGCGGGTTCCTTCGGTTTGCGCGTAAGATAGCACAGCCTGATCTTGCTTTCTTACGCGCAGGATTGTTGTTTCTTCCAGTTTGCGCGTAAGAGCGACCAACCGAACTTGCACGAAGCTGCAATAACTCCACAATCGAGATAAGCAAAGCAAAATTGAATAGATAACCGAGCGGGCTTGTGTTATACTGATAACGGTGTCAATTGGGGGAATTGCTTCCAATTGCTGGCGCAGAATTGAAAATGTGGAAAGCGAAAGAAATTGATGAAGATGATACAGAAGAACTTGAGAGGAATCATTGTATTTCTCCTGATTATAGTAATGGCTTTTTGTCTGGCAGGCTGCAAGGATAAAGCCAAGACGAAAAGGCCGGATATGGACACCCTGAGGTCGGCCGAGGTCGGCTCTTATATCTACTTCGGTGAATATGAGCAGGATAATAATGAGTCCACCGGCAAGGAAGCCATCGAATGGCTGGTTCTGGATAAACAGGAAGATAGGATGCTGGTGATCAGCCGGTATGGCCTGGATTGTCAGCCGTATCACACGGAGTATGAGGTAATCACTTGGGAAACCTGCTCATTACGGCGCTGGTTAAATGGTGAATTCTATGAAACCGCATTCATACCCGAGGAGAAGAATGTGATCCTCACTTCCGTGGTCACGGCGGATGCCAATCCCGAGTATGATACTCCCGCTGGGAATGATACCAGGGATCAGGTGTTTCTGCTTAGCATAGATGAAGCTAACCGATTTTTTGCGGATGATACATCCAGAACATGCGTTGGTACGCCATACTGCTATGAACAGGGAACATTCAAGCTCGAGGATACCGGCACTTGCTGGTGGTGGTTGCGCTCGCCTTGGAGCTATTCTAACTACGCGCCCTATGTTAATTACTTCGGCCTTATCATCAATGGTAGCTTTGTCTACGACCACAGGGGCGTCGTTCGTCCCGCTTTATGGATCAATCTTAACCCTTAAATCTTCAAATCCATGATCATCCGAACGTAGCTTTTACCGAAGAGCCTGACGGGGATGGCTTCATGTCGGAAAAGTGATCTTTTGAGAGAACGAAAAGGAAAGGAACCGGACCAGGTGAACCAAATGAAACGGAAGAGAATAGTTACATATCTGCTTGCTCTGGCAATGCTTTTGTGCCTGACAGGATGTAAAGAGGAGAAATCTAAGCCGAAAAGACCGAATATGGACACCCTGCGGGCGGCCGAGGTCGGCTCCTATATCTACTTCGGAGAATATGAGCAGGATAACGACGAGTCTACCGGGAAGGAAGCGATCGAGTGGCTGGTTCTAGATAGTCAGGAAGATAAGATGTTGGTGATCAGCAGGTACGCTCTGGATTGTCAGCCATATAGTACTAATCCTAAAGATGTCTCTTGGGAAACCTGTACGCTACGAAGCTGGTTGAATAAAACGTTTTATGAAACAGCGTTTGTCCCAGAGGAGCAGAATAATATCATGGACTCCTTGGTTACGGCCGTTTCAAACCCATATTATGAAACACCAGCGGGAAACGATACCATGGATAAGGTGTTCCTGCTCAGTATCGACGAGACAAACCTGTATTTCACGGATGATAACACCGGAGCGTGTCAGGGGACGCCGTATTGCTACGCTCAGGATGCATACAAGGCCGACAATGGCAATTGTTGGTGGTGGCTTCGGTCGCCTGGGCTCGATACTGCCAGCGCGGCAATTGTCGACGGTGACGGCGACGTCCGCCCCTATGGTCGTGATGTTAGCCACGTCGACAGCGCCGTCCGTCCCGCGATGTGGATCGATCTGAAGCCTTAATCGTATCAAAGAATAAGACGCACGAAGCCTGCACTTTTGAATTTGACATGCTATCAGGATAGAAGTCATCAACGATGGAGGATCTATGGAAAGAATATATAAGTTGGGCTGGATCGCATTGATCATTGCGATGGCCGGGGACATTCTGGTCTCTTTGATATTGCCCTTGTTCTACAAGGGATACAGCAGAGCCAAAATGTCCATCAGCGCTCTGGGGAATCCGCAGAGTCCGGTGCGGATACCGTTTAACATTTGGATGCTGGTGGAAGGGCTGCTGTTCCTGGCTGCGCTTCCGGCGATCTATAATTCCTATCACTCGGTGTCCAAAGGGCTTACATACACGACGCTTGTGTTTGTCGCAGTCTTTGCGGTCGGCGCATGCATTTTCACCTGCTTTTTCAGCGTGAATGAGTCGAAGGACGTTGTCACTACGGCCTCGAAGATCCACGGTGCCGGCTCCGTTATCGGATTTATGCTGTTCTTGTTCGTACCGCTTCTGATCGCCATTCTTTCCTTCAAGAATAGCGAAGGAGCCATCGGCGCCATCAGCATCGTAAGCTTCGTCATCTCGCTGGTATTCTTCACCTTATTCGTCATGTCGGATAAAGAAGAGTTCGCGAAAACCGTGATCGCGAATGAGGGGCTATGGCAGAGGCTGAACCTGGTCTTCATGTATGTTCCGCTTTGGATCGTGGCGGGGGCCCGGTTGATGAAATCATGAGTAGAGGAGGAATGATTGATCATGAGAAGAATAGTTGTGTTATTGCTGGCTTTGACAGTGCTTTTGAGCTTTGTAGGTTGTAAAGGAAAAGCAAGCAGATCCGATATGGACGATTTGAAAAAAGCAAAGGTCGGCTCGTATGTCTTCATCGGCGAGTATGAACAGGATAATGACGAGTCCACCGGAAAAGAAGCAATCGAATGGCTGGTTTTGGATAAGCAAGAAGATAAGATGCTTGTGATCAGCCGGTATGGTTTAGACTGTCAGCCATATAATACCGAGGATGTGGATGTTACCTGGGAAACCTGTTCGCTAAGGAAATGGTTGAACAGTACATTCTATGAAGCTGCATTCATTCCGGAAGAAAAGAATGTTATTTTGACATCTACGGTTACAGCGGATACAAATCCAGAGTACGACACACCTGCGGGAAATGATACCACGGATCGGGTGTTCCTGCTCAGCATGGTTGAGGCAAATCGGTATTTTGCCGATGATGATGCCAGAAAGTGTCAAGGATCTCCCTATTGTCATGCTCAGGGGGCGGTTAAAGCTGACAATGGTAATAGCTGGTGGTGGCTTCGGTCGCCTGGGGACGAACCTGATCGGACGGGAGATGTCTTCTACAATGGAAGCATCATCGACTACGGTACATCTGCCACCCTTAACAGGGGGGCTGTTCGTCCTGCTATGTGGATCTATCTTAAACCCTAAATCTTCCCAACCGAAAGTATGAATACAAAGGCTTGAAGCCTCCCCACTCGCGGGGGAGGCTTTTTGTTGGTTGCTTGGCGTTTCTGTTGCTCTTTTGCCTCACTGCTAGGTTATCTTGCTTTCTTACGCGTAGGATCGTTGTTTTCTCTGGTTTGCGCGTAAGGCCACCCCAAACAAGCTTGCTTCTTTACGCGCAGGTTTGTTGTTTCCTCCGGTTTGCGCGTAAGATTACCCGAACCAATCTTGCTTTCTTACGCGTAGAATCACTGTTTTGCCAGCTTTGCGCGTAAGGTCACCCCGAACAAGCTTGCTTTCTTACGCGCAGGTTTGTTGTTTCTTCCAGTTTGCGCGTAAGATCATCTCGCCCGAGCTTGTACGAAACAGCAATAATTCTTCGATCGAGATATATAATGAAAAATGAATAGATAACCGAGCGGGCTTATGATATACTGAAAGCGGGGCCGATGGATAGGGACCCGATAACTGAGACTAGATTCAAAATCAGAAAGTAAGAGACATCGAAGGAAAAAGATAATGAAGAGCATAAAAAGAAAAGCAGCATGTATTCTGGCATTGGCCATGCTTTTGTGCCTGGCAGGATGCAAAGAGAAAAAGACAAATCGGCCGAATATGGACGCTTTGAAGGCAGCCGAGGTCGGCTCTTATATCTACTTCGGTGAATATGAGCAGGATAATAATGAGTCCACCGGAAAGGAAGCCATCGAATGGCTGGTTCTGGATAAACAGGAAGATAGGATGCTCGTGGTCAGCCGATATGGACTGGATTGTCAGCCGTATAATACTGAGTTGAAAGAGGTCACCTGGGAAACCTGTTCCTTGCATGACTGGTTAAACAGTGAGTTTTTTAAAGAAGCATTCAATTCCGAAGAGAAGGATGCGATATTGCTGTCTACGGTTACTGATGATGCGAACCAGGCGTATGATACTGCAGACCGGGTATTCCTGCTAAGCACATGGGAAGCCGAGATTTATTTCGCTGATAATGCCGCCAGGGCATGCTCCGGTACGCCGTACTGCTATGCACAAGGCGCATCCAAGAAAGAAGGTACCGGCACTTGCATGTGGTGGCTGCGGTCGTCCAGCAGTTTTTCTCTCAGCGCTACAGGCGTCAGCTACGTCGGATCCATCGCCGCCTACGGAATCGGTATCAGCTACGACTGCGATTACTTTTCCGTTCGTCCCGCCATGTGGATCGATCTTGAACCTTAATATACAACAATCAAGCATCGGAAAAACTTATTCCGCAAGGCAGACTCGGACAGCCGAAGGATATTTCGTCGGTGGTCATCTTCCTGCTGTCGGACCTGTCGGATTACATGACAGGGACCAATGTTTTTGCCGATGGAGGTTATCATATTCAGAAGTAGTGCAAGAGCATGGCCGGCGGTCCATATTTTTATACCACAAGTATAATGACAAATCGGAAAAACAGTGTTATAATACCAGCGTGAAAAACGATAAGCGGAGCAAAAAGCTCCCGGAAAGGAAGAATTAACATGGCAACTGTTCAATGCATATTCAGTTATGATAGTGATTGCTGTGGGTCTACGTACAAGAGCAGTTCTGTACGGGGATCGTTTTTCGTGCCTTCATATAAGACTGAGCGAATGCAAGAAATAGTTGTTCATGAGACGATACGCCGGAAGTAGGCGACATCGTGATAGATATTCCAGTGCAGACCGCTTGCCTTATGTGAGGCAGGCGGTTTTTCATATTTCAGTGTGTTTTGGAAAGGACTAAAAATGGACATTTTAGAGATCAAGGGAAAAGTGAATACTGCGATCTGCTACGCAAGAGTCGTGGAAGATGAGGCGATCGAACAGATCCGCCGCATGTGCGACTATCCCATGACGGAGGGATCCAGGATCCGCATCATGCCGGACGTTCATGCCGGTGCGGGCTGCACGATCGGGACCACCATGACCATTACGGACCGAGTCGTACCCAATGTGGTCGGAGTCGATATCGGCTGCGGCATGTACACGGTGAACCTTGGAAAGACAGACCCTGACTTTGCCAAAATAGATGAAGCCGCCCATTTCATCCCCTCCGGAATGAACGTCTGGGAGGGAAGACAGGAGCGTTTTGACCTCACGGAGCTGCGCTGCTACTGAGAGCTGAAGGACGCGAACAGACTGGAAAGAAGCCTCGGCACGCTGGGCGGCGGCAACCACTTCATCGA
>DBXX01000054.1:9163-24137 GCA_002309675.1 Lachnospiraceae bacterium UBA1201 | reverse complement strand
ATGGCATCTGCACGTGCATTGAAGGAGATCGCGGATTCCCTGGATCTGACGGTCAATGAATAAGGATTCGGAGGACTTGCGTTTTGAAGTGTATTTCATGGAATGTCAACGGCATTCGTGCTGCGGCAGATAAAGGTTTTATGGATTTCTTTAAGGCAGCGGACGCGGATCTGTTCTCGCTGCAAGAGACGAAGTGCCAGCCCGGTCAGATCGTACTGGATACGCCCGGTTATCACCAGTATTGGTATTCCGCCGAAAAAAAAGGCTACTCCGGCACGGCGGTCTTCTCCAAGAAGGAGCCGGTGGCGGTGACTTATGGCATAGGGATCGACGAACACGACCACGAGGGTCGTGTGATCACGCTGGACATGGGAAACTTTTACTATGTTACGGTATACGTTCCGAACTCGCAGGACGGCCTGAAACGTCTGGATTACCGCATGGAGTGGGAGGATGATTTCAGGGCTTATCTGAATGCATTGGCCGCGCAAAAGACCGTGATCGTATGCGGAGACATGAATGTGGCGCATAAGGAGATCGACCTGAAAAACCCTTCTTCCAACCGCAAGAATGCGGGCTTTACGGATGAGGAGAGGGAGAAGATGACGAAACTTCTCGAAAGCGGATTTACCGACAGTTTCCGGTATAAATATCCGGACGCGCGCGATATCTATTCCTGGTGGTCCTATCGTTTCCACGCCAGGGAAAACAACGCAGGATGGCGCATCGACTATTATCTGGTTTCGGACGATGCGAAGGATAAGATCATCGATGCGAAGATACGGACCGACATCTATGGTTCGGATCACTGTCCGGTGGAACTGGAGATCGAAATCTAGTTGACAGATTCCGCCCGGCGGAGTATAATATAAACATCAAAAAACAGATACGTCTGTATGAAAAAGCGGCAGCTAATCGAGTTTACTTCTCTTTCCGGTTCAATTCGATGATATCGCCGCTTTTTCTGTTTATGGAGGTTTGGATGAAACCGATATTCAAAGAAGCTTTGTTCAGAAAGAACATATTGACCTATCCAGATGATTCGACGGGAGAAAACTGGTATGAGGTCCTTTATTCCTTGGGAGAACTGTTTAATATCCGGATCGTATCCGGCGATAAGACCAAACTGACGCAGGACGCCGTCAAGACCGCGCAGGAATATCTGCCTGATTTTGTTCCGCCTTCGTTTTATGTTTATTTTCCCGAGTCGGTGCGCAAACTGAACGAAAAGGAGCTCTTTTTCGATCAGTTGCTTCACTATGCGAAGACCTACGGAAGCGGCGATTTTTCCACGCCCGGTCACTCGATCTTCGAAGAAGAGTACGAGCGTGCGCCGTTCAATGAAAAGATCCAGCCCAGGAAGTTTCGCCTGGTTCCGGAATCGGAAGGCGTGAAGATCATGCTGGCGGATGCGGAGGCGATGCTTAAGCAGACGCGCCCGCTTTCGGATAGTGATTTTGACATCCTGAAAGAGGCCATCAGCCAGTACGGATTGAACGCGGAAAAAGTTTCATCTAAGAACACGGCCATTCGTTTGATGCTTGCGTTTCGAATGACGCGGTATATAGGCATGCTGAACCTTTCGGATATCCTGAAGGTGGTGGAGGAACTGCAGTATGTCTGGTATCCCGGTCCTTATGTTCAGGCAAAAAATAAGAAAAAGAATCCGCTTACGAATCTGCATCTGCGTAACCAGGACCGCAAATGGATCATCGCTATGCTCAATCGCAAATTCGAGCAGGGCGGACCTACGCTGAATGTCACCGAATGCTTTGAGAATAAGGCACTTTGGGCAGGCCTGCTGCATCATCTGCACTATAAGCCGAAAAACTCTTCGGCGCGTGCGTTCGTGAACGCCATGCGCGGAAATAAGAACTATTCGACTTACTCCGCCATGGAGGAGGCGCTGAAGAAAAACGGCGCGATCACCGCGCTGGAAGTACTGCGCCACGGAAAGGGTTCCGGAAGTGTGCTTCGCAGCCTGAATTATCTGCTCAGCCGTTGTAAGAACGGTGCGGAGATCGACCGCATCCTTTCGGAGATCGACACCGCGACGAACCAGGTCATTTTGCTCCAACTTTTATACGCTTATGATCTGATGCTGCGCAACAGCGCGATCAAGCCCAGGGTGTTCCGTTTTACCAATCATAACCTGATCAGTACGCATACCGAAACAAAAGACGAATGGATGGCTCGAAAGAGCTACCTGTCACGCAGTCTGGCCGAATGCGCGCTCGATAAGGTGACCGCGCGGCTTAAGCAGCTCTTGAAGGGGCGCTTCGGAAAGGTGTACATTGACCCGAAGATGAAGCAAGTGGCATGGCCGCTCTCGGAAAATGCGACCAATGTCGGCATCGGCGTGCTTCCGAAGGGCTCGAAGTTCCCGGTAGACATGAATAAGACGTTGCGTGCGTTCACCTATTGGGAGAAGGTCGACGACATCGACCTGTCCTGCATGGGCATGACTGAGGACGGCCGGTGCGTGGAGTTTTCCTGGCGGACCATGGCGGAGCAGCAGTCGGAAGCCATTACATTTTCCGGAGACCAGACCTCAGGCTACGACGGAGGCTCGGAGTATTTCGATATCGATATCCCGAAGTTCCGTGAGCAGTGGCCGGATGTCCGCTATGTGATCTTTTCGGACAATGTATACTCCGCAGTGCCGTTTTCCGGAGTTATCTGCCGCGGAGGCTACATGCTTCGGAGTGAACCGAATTCCGGCGAGGTATTCGAACCGAAGACTGTGGAATCCTCATTTACGATCAACAGTGCGACGACCTTCGTACACATGTTCGGTCTGGACATGAAGGAGGGGGCGTTCGTTTGGCTGAATGTCGCTTCCGGTATTCAGGCCATGGTTGCAGGAGACCAGAATCATTGGTTCCTGACGGATTATTTCACGCGGACGGAAGCATTTTCCGTATACGATTTCTTCGCCTGGTCCGCGACCGAGATCGTCGATGACCCTGCACAGGCGGATGTGGTCGTTTCCGACGACCCCACGCTCTGTGAAGGTAAAGAATGCTATCACAGCTATGATTTCTCGAAGCTCGCTGCGCTTCTCGGATAAAGCGGGCTGCGTGATCTAGATATAAAATGGATTTGGAGGTGGTTTTATGATGCTTTATGACTATTCGGTGAAGAATGCAAAGGGAGAGGATGTTTCCCTGAATGCCTATGCAGGCAAGGTCGTTGTGATCTTAAATACGGCGACCGGTTGTGGCTTTACGCCGCACTACGAGCCGTTGCAGGCCATGTATGAGAAATACCACGATCAGGGTCTGGAGATCCTGGACATCCCCTGCAACCAGTTCGGAAACCAGGCGCCCGGTACCGATGAGGAGATCCATCAGTTCTGCTCGTTAAAGTACCACACGTCGTTTCCGCAGATGAAGAAGAGCGAGGTCAATGGAGATAACCAGTTGCCTCTGTATCGTTTCCTGAAGGAGGAGCAGCCGTTTAAGGGTTTCCCGACAGGATGCCCGGGATCGGATTTCATGGACGACATGCTGCGAAAAGCGGATCCCGAATACGACAAGAAGCCGAATATCATGTGGAATTTCACGAAATTCATTGCGGACCGCAAGGGCAATATCGTGGCTCGTTTCGAGCCGACCGCTCCGATGGAGCAGGTCGAGGCCTGTGTGGTATCTCTGCTGAAAGGGGATGACCTGACGAAGCGGGATGCACTGGAGGTCATGGAGACGCGCAGAAGCAGCCGTAAGTATACGGATCAGAGAGTGCCGAAGGATGTGATCGAGAAGATCGTCCGCGCGGGAACCTATGCGGCGACCGGCATGGGGCGTCAGGCGCCCATCATGATCGTTGTGGAAAATGAAACTCTCAGAGATCGTCTGTCTGCGATGAATGCAGCCGTTATGGGTGCGACCATGGATCCGTTCTATGGCGCTAAGCAGGTCATCGTAGTTCTGGCTGACCGAAACGTTGCGACCTATGTCTATGACGGCAGTCTGGTCATGGGGAACCTCATGAATGCGGCGGAAGCGCTCGGCGTTTCTTCCTGCTGGATCCACCGTGCGAAGGAAGTTTTTGACAGCGAAGAGGGAAAGCAGATCCTCAAGGATCTCGGTATCGAAGGCGACTACGAAGGTATTGGCAACCTGATCATCGGATACGATGACGGCGGCAAACGCCCGGCGGCGCCTCGCAAATCCAACTATGTATACTGGGCCGAATAACTGCCCGGTTTAATATCCCCGGGGCGGCCTCTTTGAGGCCGCTCTTTTTTGATTAAAAATGTTTGATTTATCGGCAGAGGTGATTTATAATTTAAATAAGCGTTTAAACGTGCCCGGTCGATCGTATTGTGAAGCGGTCGTCTGAGTTCAGAGAATTCGACGCGGAACCGATAGAAAAGAGGCAGTATGGACAGTAAGATGATATGGCAGGTGGTGCAGGGACTTTTGATCCCGTTTGCGGGTACGTCGCTCGGCGCGCTTTGCGTGTTGTTCATGAAGAAGGAACTGAATGAGGGCGTCCGGAAGGCGCTCACAGGATTTGCGGCCGGTGTCATGGTGGCGGCCAGCGTCTGGAGTTTGCTGATACCGGCGCTAGAGCAGGCGGAGCAGGAAGGCATGGGAAAACTGGCGTTTATCCCGGCGGCGGTCGGCTTTTGCTTCGGCATGGTATTTTTGCTTGTGCTGGACTGCGTGATTCCGCACATGCATATGGATGAAACGAAGGACGGACCTGAAAGCCATTTGAAGAAGACTACGATGCTCGTTCTGGCAGTCGTGCTTCACAACATACCCGAGGGCATGGCGGTCGGCGTCGTATACGCCGGTTTTGTTACGGGCAATGCGGGCATTACCGCGGCGGGAGCGTTATCGTTGTCGCTCGGTATCGCGATCCAGAACTTCCCGGAGGGCGCCATCATCTCGATGCCGCTCGCAGCAAACGGAATGAAAAAGAGCAAAGCCTGCATGCAGGGTATTCTGTCCGGGATCGTGGAGCCGATCGCGGCGTTTCTTACGATCCTGCTCACCGGAATTGTCGTTCCGTTCCTTCCGTATTTGCTGAGTTTTGCGGCAGGCGCGATGATCTACGTTGTCGTGGAAGAATTGATTCCGGAAATGTCCGAAGGAAAGCATTCAAATGTGGGAACTATTCTCTTTATGCTGGGCTTTACGACCATGATGATTTTGGATGTAGCCCTTGGTTAAAAATAACAGAAAGGATGAGCTTTCAGGCGAAATCTTTGTAAATAATTCCGAAAGACAAGGCGGTTTTGCTTGCTTTTCTGACGCTGCTATGGTATACTCAATACCAGCGGAAGGTGTCGGAAAACATATCAACGAGTAAGTTCATGTTTTGTTTTATCCGGATAGATCATGCGGCTCGGTAGCGTCAGCGATATCGGGTCGCATTTTTCATGGAAAGGGGACCGGGACTGTCCAGGGGAATAGATAGAGGAACCCGAGGAACCTTTCGAAGGTGAGGTATATATGAAAGTCGTGATCATAGGAGGAGTTGCCGGCGGAGCTACGGCGGCTGCCAGAATACGAAGATTGGATGAAGAGGCGCAGATCGTGATGTTGGAGCGTTCGGGGTTTGTTTCTTATGCAAACTGCGGATTGCCTTATTATGTGGGAGGAGCGATCGAAGATTCGGGAGATCTTACGATCCAGACGCCGCAGGGCTTTTGGAACCGGTATCGCATCGATGCGCGCGTAATGTCGGAAGTAATAAAGATCCATCCGGATACGAAGAAAGTGACCGTAAAAAACCTTCGGACCGGTGAGATCTATGATGAAAGTTATGATAAATTGATTCTGTCCCCCGGAGCCAGACCCGTGATCCCAAAGGGAGCGGACACGAAGGCACCCGGTGTGTTTACGGTGCGCAGCGTCGAAGATACGCTCGCCATACGTAAGTATATCGAGGATCATGCACCGCAGAAAGCGGTGATCGCAGGCGGAGGGTTCATTGGCCTCGAGATGGCGGAAAACCTGATCCGCAAGGGCATCGAGGTCACCATTTTGCAGGGCGCGAAACACATGTTCATGCCGCTCGATGAGGACATGGCCATGTTGGTCCATTCGGAGCTTCATCGCCGCGGCGTCCATATGCGCACGGGCGTGATGGTGGAGACCGTTGCGGCTGAAAAAACCGGCCTGGTCACGACCATGGCAGACGGTGAGAGGATGGAGTCCGATCTGGTCATTCTGGCCATCGGAGTTCTGCCGGAGACGGAACTGGCTGTACAGGCAGGACTTTCGCTTGGAGCGAAAAACAGCATTTCGGTCAATGCACACATGCAGACCTCAGATCCGGATATTTATGCGGTCGGAGATGCGGTCACGATTAAAAACGCCGTGACAGGCAAAGACGCGCTGATGGCACTGGCGGGTCCCGCGAACAAACAGGCCCGCATAGCCGCGGACCATATCTGCGGGAAGACAAAGCATGCTTATAAGGGAGCACTGGGAACTTCGGTGATCCGGATCTTCGACCTGACGGTGGCTACTACGGGGATCAACGAATTTACCGCCGGCTCACTGGGCTATACCGTGGATAAGATCCTTCTGGCGTCTCCATCGCACGCTTCCTATTATCCGGGAGCGAGTATGATGACGATAAAGGTGCTCACGGATCATGCGACCGGAAAACTTTTGGGCGCACAGATCGTGGGACACGACGGCGTTGATAAACGAATCGATGTGCTCGCCACGGCTTTGTTTGCCGGACTTAGCGGCTCCGACCTGAAGGATCTGGATCTGGCCTACGCGCCGCCGTACTCTTCGGCAAAAGACCCGGTGAACATGGCAGGTTTCATGCTCGAAAACCTTCGGGAGGGTACGCTGAAGCAGTTTTATTATGAAGACCTTCCGAAACTACTGGCTATGCCGGAGGGAGAACGGACACTTCTGGATGTCCGCATGGACCAGGAATACGAACACGGACATGTGGAGGGTTTCCGTAATATCCCGTTAGATGACCTGCGGGAGCGGCTGGAAGAAATACCTCGCACGGTTCCCGTTTACGTGATGTGTCAGAGCGGCATGCGCAGTTATCTGGCCTACCGGATCCTGGCCGCACATGGTTACGAAGTATACAATTTCGCCGGCGGATACCGGTATTACCAGCTGGTGGAACACGGAAAAAAGATCATATAGAATCATGAAAATATAGAGCCTGTGTGGCTCAGGGAAAGAAAAGGAGAGAAGAATGTTAAGAGTTTGCAAGACAGAAAACGGTCTGGTGCGGGGATTGCCCGCGGCGGATAATCGGATCACATCGTTTAAGGGCATCCCGTTTGCGGCACCGCCTGTAGGTAAGAACCGCTGGAGAGCACCGCAGCCGGCCCAGAACTGGGAAGGCATCCGTGATGCGTTCGAATTCGGTCCCATCGGCATCCAGGATACACCAGGCCTGGGAACGGATATCTACTGCCGTGAGTGGCATGTGGATCCGGAGATCCCGATGAGTGAGGACTGTCTGTATTTGAATGTTTGGACACCTGCGAAATCGACCGATGAGAAGCTGCCGGTCCTGGTATGGTTTTTCGGTGGCGGCCTGCAGTGGGGCTACCCTTCGGAGATGGAATTTGACGGCGAGCGTCTGGCGCGCCGCGGCATCATCGTAGTCAGCGTGAATTATCGTCTGGCTTCGCTGGGTTTTTTGTGTCATCCGGAGATCACGAAGGAAAACCCGGACGCTCCGGCGAACTTCGGTCATCTGGATCAGCAGGCAGGTATGTTCTGGGTTAAGAGAAACATCGCCAACTTCGGCGGCGATCCGGACAATATATCGATCGGCGGCCAGTCGGCCGGTGGCGGAAGCGTACTGGCACAGCTGCAGAATCCGAAGAACTTCGACGTGATAAAGAGCGCGGCGATCTTCTCCGGTATCATCAAGATCAGCGATCCGAAGTTCCCGATCCGTGTGAATACGCCGCTTAGTGAGGCAGAGAAGCGCGGTGAGGATTTCTTCAAATTCCTCGGTGTTTCCACACTCGAAGAGGCGAGAGCGCTTGATGCGATCTACATTCGTGATAAATATGCGGAATATGCGAAGGATCATATCCGCTTTATGACCATCCAGGATGATAAATTCATCTTCGGCGATCCGATCGAACTTTTCGAGCAGGGAAAGCGCGCGAACGTTCCGGTATTTGCCGGACATACCTTCGATGAATTCGGCAACAAGTTCACGCACATGATGGAGAACGGCGTGAAAGAAGCCTTCCTCGCAAACGAGAAGACATTGCCCGGAATCGACAACTATTACTATGTATTTGATGTGGATATCCCCGGAAAGGATTTCCCGGGAACCTTCCATTCCGTGGACCTGTGGTTCTTCTTCGAGACTCTGGCGAAATGCTCACGTCCGTTTATCGGCCGTCACTACGATGTGGCACGGCAGATGGCGAACTATTGGGTGAACTTCATCAAGACCGGAAACCCGAACGGCCGGGACGCCGACGGCCAGCCCATGCCCGAGTGGAAGCCGTATAACGATTCCACACGTGCGGAGATGTGGTTTACCGCAAAGGGCGCATCGCCCATCAAAGAGGAGCCGCACCGTCCCGTTCAGGTCTACAATCCGTACATGCCTTCCTGGGAGTACGTTCCGGACGGCGAGCCGCATGTATTCGGTGACCGGGTCTATGTTTACGGTTCCCACGATGTATGGGGCGGCGAGACCTTCTGCTTAGGCGACTATGTATGCTGGTCCGCACCTGTGAATAACCTCAAAGATTGGCGCCTCGAGGGCACCATTTACCGTAAAGACCAGGATCCGCTCAATCCGGACGGCCATATGTGCCTGTACGCACCGGATGTGACGCAGGGTCCGGACGGACGCTACTATCTGTACTATGTACTGGATAAGGTTTCCGTTGTGTCAGTTGCAGTCTGCGACACTCCGGCCGGCGAATATGAGTTCTACGGCTACGTTCATGATAAAAACGGCGTGCGTCTGGGCGACCGTCCGGGCGATGAGCCGCAGTTCGACCCGGGTGTACTGACCGAGGGCGATAAGACCTATCTCTACACCGGTTTCTGCGGACATGGAGATAAGAGCCGTCACGGCGCCATGGCGACCGTTCTGGGACCGGATATGCTCACGATCGAAGAGGATCCGAAGTTTATCGTTCCGGGCGCTATGTACAGCCAGGGCACCGGTTACGAAGGTCACGCGTTCTTCGAGGCACCTTCCATCCGCAAGGTCGGAGATAAGTACTGCTTCGTTTATTCGTCTCAGGTAATGCATGAGCTTTGCTATGCGATGAGCGATCAGCCTACATCCGGTTATACTTACGGCGGTGTTGTCGTTTCCAACTGCGACCTGGGTATTGACAGCTATAAGCCGGCGGATCTTCCGATGGCATACGGCGCAAACAACCACGGCGGCATGGTGAAGATCGGCGATCAGTGGTATATTTTCTATCATCGTCACACCAACAGTACCTGGTTCCAGCGTCAGGGCTGCGCGGAGCCCATCGAGATCACCGAGAATGGAACGAAGGTTCCGCAGGTCGAGATCACTTCCTGCGGCTTAAATGGCGGACCTCTGGCCGGTATCGGTTACTATCCGGCATATATTGCCTGCAACATGTTTACGGATGTGCATTCCGCATATGTGGGCGGTAACCCCGCGGATGGCGCGAACCGTCAGTATCCGAAGGTGATCCAGCAGGGTGTCGGCGTGACCGCGTCGGAGGGCTATGTGGCCAATATGACGAAGAACGCTACGGTCGGCTTCAAGTATTTCGCGTTCGATCAGGTGAAGAAGATCAGCATCTATGCGCGCGGCTATGCGAACGGCGTATTCGAAGTACGTACGAAGTGGGACGGCGAGGTTCTCGCGACCCTGCCGGTTTCGTCGGCGAATATCTGGACGGAATCTACCGCAGATATCGAACTGGACGGCGTGAGCGCACTGTATCTGACCTTTAACGGAACCGGTACGGCGAACTTAAAGGGCGTTCGTTTTTCCAAATAAATCACGCTACTACACGGGTCGGAAACCGGTGAGATCCGGTTTCTGACCGTTGGGCGTTGCTGCTTTACAATTAAGGAGGTTTACACAATGAGTTTGGATGCATCAAAAATGCCGAAGTTGGGCTTCGGGCTTATGCGTCTTCCGCAGAAGGATGGGCAGATCGATATCCCCACACTTTGTAAGATGGTGGATGCGTATCTGGAGCGCGGTTTCAATTATTTTGATACCGCTTACGTCTATCACGGTGGCGAGTCGGAGCGTGCGGTAAAGGAAGTGCTGACGAAGCGGTATCCGCGGGAAGCATTTACCGTGGCGACGAAATTACCTGCCTGGGCCATGAACAGCGCAGCCGACCGTGATCGTATCTTCGCGGAGCAGCTCGAGCGCACGGGTCTGGATTATATCGATTACTACCTGCTCCACAGCCTGGAGGACGGTGACAACTACGAGAAACATGAGCGGCTCGGAAGTTTTGAATGGGGTCAGGAGATGAAGAAACAGGGAAAGATCCGCCATTTCGGTTTTTCTTTCCATGGTTCACCCGAACTGCTTCGCACGATCCTGGCACGTCATCCCGAGGTGGAGTTCGTGCAGATCCAGCTGAATTACATCGACTGGGATAACCAGGTCGTACATTCCGGCGAATTGTACGAGATTCTGAAAGAAAAGAACATTCCGATGATCATCATGGAGCCGGTAAAGGGAGGAACCCTGGCGAATCTGGACGATGAATTTACACAGATGATGAAGGAAACTTCTCCAGACCGTTCGGTCGCTTCGTGGGCCATGCGTTTCGTCGGAGGTCTGCCGGGCATCGCAACGATCCTAAGCGGTATGTCGAACGAAGAGCAGATGGAGGATAACCTGAGTACATTTGCGGATTTCGAACCGCTGTCCGAAGCGGAGCAGGACACATTGCAGAAGATCGTTCGCAGGATGAACGACCTGCCTCTGATCGGTTGTACGGCCTGCAGGTATTGCACCGAAGGCTGCCCGATGGGCATCTCGATCCCGGATATCTTCAGTGCGACGAATACACGCCGCCGTTTCCCGACGGATATGCGCCCGCAATTCTTCTACAACAATCTTACATCGAAGACAGGGCGCGCTTCCGAGTGCATCGCCTGCGGTCAATGTGAAGGCGTCTGCCCGCAGCATTTGCCGATCATTACCCTTCTGAAAGAGGCGGCAGAGTACTTCGACCACTAAAAATATCGTTAGGATATGACACTATTTGGGGAAAGGTTGTTCGTTTTTGAATTGACCTTTCCTCTGAAATTGAATATAATTATATTTGTGTTCCGCTCCAGCGGAAAAATAGTAAAAATCTACTTAATTAATTTCGTCATCAATTTCGCTTACTAAAAAGCGAATTGGATATAAAGGAGAAAAGAAATGATGAAACACCATGTAACCGTTAAACGCTGGTTATCTGTTCTTCTTTGTCTGGCGCTGTGCTTTAGCCTCATCGCCTGCGGTAAGAAGGACGGAAACGAGACAAAGGATGATGCAACGACTGCCGCTACCACACCGGAAACGACAGCAGATGCTCAGAAGCCGGATTCCTCGGTACCTGCAGATACGACTGTAGCTGACACAGAGGCTCCGACAGAGGCACCTACCCAGGCACCCACGAAAGCTCCGGAGACTACCGAGGCACCTACTGAGGCTCCGACCGAAGCTCCTACAGAAGCTCCGACTGAACCGGAACCGAAGATCAACACTGCTGATTACATTGAGCTTAAGTCTTTGAAGGACACCTATGCAGATCAGTTCCTGATCGGAACCATCTATGCGTATTCCACATCCCGTGGACAGGGCTTTGAAGTTGCGAAGGAGCACTTCAATGTCATGACTCCCGAGAACGACATGAAGCCGCAGTATATGCAGCCTTCCGAAGGCGTGTTCAGCTTCACGGGAACCGATGCAATGGTTTCCAAACTGGCTGAAAACAACATCGCAGTTGTAGGTCATAACCTCTGCTGGCATCAGCAGTCCGGTAACTTCCTCGGCGTTAATAAGACCCGTGAAGAAGCGATCGAGCAGCTGAAGAACCACATTTATAATGTAGCAGGTCACTATAAGGGCCAGCTCATTTCCTGGGACGTAGTCAACGAAGCCATCGCCGATGGTGCGAAGCTTCCTGCTGACGGCGACTGGACGAAGTGCCTGCGTAAGTCCCAGTGGTACAACTCCATCGGACCGGACTACCTCGAGATGGCATTCCAGTTCGCAAGAGAAGCAGATCCTACCTGCAAACTGTACTACAATGATTACAACCTGAATGAGAAGAATAAAGCAGACATCGTATATGCGATGGTCAGCGATTTCAAGAAGCGCGGCATCCCAATCGACGGTATCGGTATGCAGGCACACTACCAGAGCGGAACCTCGATCGGTAGCGTAAAGTACTCCATTGAGCTGTTTGAGAGCATCCCGGATATCGAGATCTCCATGACCGAGCTCGACGTAACCGTAGAAGCAGCAAACGGTAAGGCTGCCCTGACTGAGAAGCAGGAGATCGAACAGGCTGTATTCTATGCAAAGCTTTTCAAACTCTACAAAGAGCATGCGGACCGCATTGCCCGTGTAACCTTCTGGGGCCTCAACGACAATGCCAGCTGGCGTAAGGAGAAGTTCCCCTGCCTGTTTAACAAGGATTTCACCCCGAAGGAAGCAGTTTATGCATGCCTCGATCCGGATAAGTATCTGGAACTTTATGCGACCGGATACGGTGAGAACCGTACACGTGCCGTTGCTACCTATGGAACTCCGAAGGTAGATGGTGCGGATGATGCGATCTGGGCTGACTGCCAGGAATACCCGGTAAGCACCATGCTGACTGCATGGAACGGTGCTTCCGCAGGCATGAAGCTGATGTGGGATGAGCAGTATCTGTATGTATTCATGAATGTAAAAGACAAATATCTGTCCGACAGCAACCGTAATGCATACGAGCAGGATTCTGTTGAATTCTTCATCGACCAGAAGAACGATCGTACCGCTTACTATGATGAAGATGATGCGCATCTGCGTGTAAACTTCAAGGGTAAGATCACTTTCGGTGACAACATGATCAATGAAACCCTGAAGAACGGCTTTATCGGTAAGGCCATCACGGTCGGCGGCGGCTACTATGTAGAAGCTGCGATTCCGTGGGTGGTAGAAGCGAAGGAAGGCCTGGTCGTAGGCTTCGACGCACAGGTGAATGATACCAACACCAGCGGTAGCCGTGAGAGCATCGCGAAGTTCAATGATCCGACTGACAGTTCCTGGCAGACTACGGAAGGCTTCGGCGAGGTAATCCTTAAGAAATAAACAAAAGAACATATGATAACTTCGGCGTACGCCTGCTTTTGCGGGGGTGCGCCGTCGTTGAGAAATAAGAAAATGAAGATCACACCGTATTACGGTAGTTCATGAGGTATTGCGATGGATATTTTAAAAGGCGCACCTACGGTGCAGGCGATGTTTGATAAGATGCAGTTGAAGCTCATGCATCTGGAAGGCTATCAGCCGCATCTGGCGATCATCCGTGTGGGAGAGAAGCCTGATGATATTGCATATGAGCGCGGAGCGAAGAGCCGCATGGAGAAGACGGGACTTCGCTGCAGCTGCTACGAATTCCCTGCGGACATTTCGATGGAAGAGTTTGAACAGTCCTTCGATTTCATAAACAACGACGATGACATCGACGGCATCCTGCTTCTTCGTCCGCTTCCGAAGCATCTCGATGAGGCAAAGATCGTAAACAAGATCGATCCGGAGAAGGATATGGACGGCATCAGCCCCGTCAACATGGCAAAAGTCTTCATGGGAGATAAGACCGGTTATGCGCCTTGTACCGCACAGGCCGTGATCGAACTTCTGGATCAGGAGGGCATCAACGTTTCCGGTAAGAGAGTAGCCGTGATCGGACGCAGCCTCGTGGTCGGACGTCCGCTCGCCATGCTTCTGATGCATAAGAACGCAACCGTCACCATTTGCCATACGAAGACGCAGAATGCCGAAGCGATCTGCCGCGGCTGTGATATCGTGATCGCTGCAGCCGGCTGTGCGAAGATGGTCGGAACCGCTTACCTGGGCAATGACACGACCGTTATCGATGTCGGGATCAATGTGGATGAAAACGGTAAATTATGCGGGGATGTGGACTTTGAAGCGATCAAGGATATCGCGAAAGCGGCGACTCCGGTTCCGGGCGGTGTCGGTTCGGTAACGACCAGCGTTTTAGCTGCACATACGATCCGCGCAGCCCTGAAGAAGAGGGGCCTGGAGGATTAGAGTTAACATTCGCTAACTTTTTGGCATTTTCCGTAAAAAATCCACGGGAAGGCATTGACTTTTATACATGTTCATATTATACTGACAAGGTGTTTTGAAAAATTTTAAAGAAAGAGGTAAGCACACACATGAAAAAGATCGATTTGACAAAACATGGCATTTTCGATGCAAAAGAAATCATCTACAATCCTTCTTATGAGCTTCTGTACGAAGAGGAGACAAAGTCGGATTTGACTGGATATGAGGTAGGCCAGAAGACAGAGCTGGATACCATTAACGTTATGACCGGTATCTACACCGGACGTTCTCCTAAGGATAAGTACATCGTAATGGATGAAAATTCGAAGGATACCGTATGGTGGACCACCGACGAGTATAAGAACGACAACCACCCTATGACCGAGGCTACTTGGAAGATCGTTAAGGATCTCGCTAAGAAGCAGCTCTCCGGTAAGAGACTCTTTGTTGTCGACGCATTCTGCGGCGCTAACAAGGATACACGCATGGCAGTTCGCTTCATCATGGAAGTAGCATGGCAGGCTCATTTTGTAACCAACATGTTCATCAAGCCCACCGCTGAGGAGCTTGAGACATTCGAGCCGGATTTCGTTGTATATACCGCATCTAAGGCTAAGGTTGAGAACTACAAGGAACTCGGCCTTAACTCCGAAACTTGCGTAGCTTTCAATACCACCACTCGTGAGCAGGTCATCCTGAACACCTG
>DBXX01000054.1:8998-9123 GCA_002309675.1 Lachnospiraceae bacterium UBA1201 | reverse complement strand
GGCATTGCTTCCATGCACTGCTCCGCAAATACCGATATGGAAGGTAAGAATACAGCGATCTTCTTCGGACTTTCCGGTACAGGTAAGACCACACTTTCTACCGATCCTAAGCGTCTCCTCATCGG
>DBXX01000054.1:0-8975 GCA_002309675.1 Lachnospiraceae bacterium UBA1201 | reverse complement strand
TTCAACTTCGAGGGCGGCTGCTATGCGAAGGTTATCAACCTCGATAAGGATTCTGAGCCTGACATCTACAACGCGATCAAGAGAAATGCTCTTCTTGAGAACGTAACCGTAGATAAGGACGGCAAGATCGATTTCAACGATAAGTCCGTTACCGAGAATACCCGTGTTTCTTACCCGATCAATCACATTAAGAATATCGTTCAGAAGGTTAACCCTGTATCTGCAGGTCCTGACGCTAAGAGCGTTATCTTCCTGTCCGCAGATGCATTTGGCGTACTTCCGCCGGTTTCCATTCTGACACCTGAGCAGACTCAGTACTACTTCCTGTCCGGTTTCACTGCAAAGCTTGCAGGAACCGAGCGTGGTATCACCGAGCCTACCCCTACATTCTCCGCATGCTTCGGCCAGGCATTTCTGGAGCTTCATCCTACGAAGTACGGTGAGGAGCTCGTTAAGAAGATGNNAGAAGAGCGGAGCTAAGGCTTACCTTGTAAATACCGGTTGGAATGGTACCGGAAAGCGTATCTCTATTAAGGATACACGTGGTATCATCGATGCGATCCTGAGCGGTGACATCGATAAGGCTCCTACAAAGAAGATCCCGATGTTCAACTTCGAGGTTCCGACCAGCCTTCCGGGCGTAGATCCTGCTATTCTGGATCCTCGCGACACCTATGCTGACGCTTCCGTATGGGAAGAGAAGGCTAAGGATCTTGCTTCCAGATTCATCAAGAACTTCAAGAAGTACGAGACGAACGAAGCAGGTAAGGCTCTTGTAGCTGCAGGTCCTGAACTGTAATTAAATCATTGCCCGCTTTGGGCGATAAAACATAGGGCGGATGGTTGCTTTGCGGCCATCCGCTTTTTATATTAATACTTGCTATTTGACGAGTTTTAAGGTATAATGCTATGAGGGTCTGTCTGCATTGTTTTATAGATTCATAGGCCCTACAGGAGCTAGTAAATGAATAAACTGAAATCTATCACGATCCTACTGCTGAGCCTGCTGATCTGTGCTATGCCGGTCATGAACCATCCGGTGTATGCAGATGTGTCGGAAGGCGTCGGAGCGGTATCGGTCGCATATATAGTATATAATCCCGATAACGGTCAGATCGTGTGCGGTCGGGGCATCGATGAGGTCCATTTTCCGGCCAGCATTACGAAGATCATGACAGCGCTCGTTGCGATCGAGCGTTGTGCAGACATGAATGCGATCGTTACGTTTTCCGAGTCGGCGGTGACATTGCCCTCCGATTCGTCAAAATTGCATCCGAAGGCAAAAGCGGGAGAGCAGATGCGCTTTGAGGACGTGCTTTACGGTATGTTCCTTTCATCGGCAAATGAATGTGCCACGATGTTGGCTGAGTATACCGCGGGTTCCGTGGAAGCATTTGCCGAACTTATGAACCAGCGCGCAGCCCAGATCGGAGCGAAAAATACACACTTCGTGAATGCGCACGGTCTGCATGATGATCTGCATTTTACGACACCACGCGATATGGCGCTGATCTTTGCGGAAGCGATGCGCAACCCTGTGTTCCGCAAACTGGCTTCGACGCCGGCTTACGTGATCCCCAGAACGAATGCGACGGCTGCCCGTCAGCTCGAAATGGGACACCGCATCGTAGCCGGTACGCCCGGATATGCCTGTGAGGGCGTATTTGCCGGAAAGACCGGAAGAACTCCGCAGGCGGGACGCACACTGGTCACAGAGGCGAGCCGCGGCGGTGTAAACCTGATCTGCGTGATCATGCAGGGACAGGAGTCTTCGTTTTATTCCGATACCATCGGATTATTGAATTATGCATATGATGTCGTTGCGGGCAATATCACCCCGACGAACTGGAGAGAATCCGTTGAAGATGTTGTGGTCAAGGGGGCGAAAGGCGGCGTGAACATGCGCCAGCTGCCTACCACGGATTCCGAGATCATCGGCCGCATTGCCGAAGGTACTATTCTGAAGCGTGTTGCGGTCTGGGATAATTACTGGAGCATGGTGAATTACAGCGGTGCGTTCTATTTTGTTTCAAGCGCTTATGTAACGCCGGTTGCATCGATCGTTCCGACCGAAGCGCCGACCGAAGCACCTACGCAGGAGCCTGCTACACAGGCGCCCACGCAAGAGTCGACGCCGGCTCCGACACAGGAGCCCACACAGCCGACGACGCCCGAACCTACAACCGAAGCACCTACAACAGAGGAAGTGATCGAGGGGGAGACTTCTTTGGCACCGGTATCGGTTGTTGTGATCCCTGGTACTGACGAAACCACGACGGAACCGGATACGACTGAAGGGGAGACGTCATTCGCCATTACCCCGATCGATGATCCGTCCGGTGCGACGCAGGATACACGGGCATCGGATGAAACAGCGGGAAATATCAATGACGCAGGTTATCAGTCCGCGGACAGCGTCATCATTCGGAATTGGATGAATGTCTGTATGTTCGCGATGATCGCGATCTTTATATTTGCCGTAGTTACTGAGTTTTTGCCTCGCAGAAAGCGCAAATAAGTTTCGCTTCCTCGGGGAGAAGGAACAGGAGAGATAAGGTATGAAGCGCGTTTTCATGATCGTTCTGGACAGTGTAGGTGTTGGCGAGGCGCCTGATGCGAGACTGTTCGGGGATGAAGGCTCTAACACACTGCTTGCGGTTTCGAAGAGCCCCTATTTCAATATGCCGAACATGGATGCTTTGGGTTTCTTTGACATTCATGGTTTGGAGAGCCTGAAACATACTTCCGATACTAAGCCGTCCCTGATCTGCAGGATTGCTGAGCGTTCCATGGGTAAGGACAGCACGATCGGACACTGGGAGATCGCAGGTCTGGTCTCGCAACAACCGCTTCCCGTATTTCCGGAAGGTTTTCCGCAGGATCTGCTCGATCGCATCCGTGAAGCCACGGGCAGGGACATTTTGTGTAACCGGCCGTATTCCGGTACGCAGGTGATCGCAGATTACGGTGCCGAGCATATGAAGACCGGTGCGCTCATCGTTTATACATCGGCCGATAGTGTGCTGCAGATCGCTGCACATGAAGACATTGTGCCGTTAGAAGAATTATATGACATTTGCCGAAAGGTAAGAAAGATATGTGTAGGTCCCTGGGCGGTAGGAAGAGTCATCGCCCGTCCGTTTATCGGACAGGAGGGGGCATTCACGCGCACGGCGAACCGCCACGATTTTTCGTTCGCGCCGCCGGCTCCGACTGTTCTCGACGCGATCAGGGAAGCCGGAAAGACGGTGCTGGCTGTCGGGAAGATCGGTGATCTCTTCGGCGGACGGGGTATGGATGAAACGCGACCGACCCAGAGTAATTCTGAGGGGATCGACCGGACCATCGAGAACACCGGACGTTCGTTTGAGGGGCTTTCTTTTACGAACCTGGTGGATTTTGACATGCTTTACGGACACCGCAACGATGTGGATGGTTACGCACGGGCACTTGCGGAGTTTGATAAGCGGTTACCTGAGATTCTGGATAAATTGAACGATGATGACCTTTTGATCATCACGGCAGACCATGGTAACGATCCTTCAACGCCGTCGACGGATCATTCCCGTGAATACATTCCATTCTTCGCGTATAACAAACGCATGAAGAAGACGGTGAACTTAGGCGAGCGGGAGACATTTGCCGATATCGCGGCTACCGTCGCCGAATATCTGGGCGTCGATTTTGAATGCCCCGGAACTTCGATGATGAAGTATATCGCGGAGACGTTATATACGAAGGATGAGCTGCTAACCCATGCTGATCACACGCTGCTGGATCCGGCTGCGACCTGGGATCAGATCCGCGTTATCATCGATGATGCGATCCGTTATCGTACCGCGTCCATCTGCATTCCTCCGGCTTATGTGAAACCTGCGTATGAATACCTGAGTGAAAAGCCCCCGGTGCGTATCTGTACCGTTATCGGTTTCCCGAACGGGTATAATACGACAGCAGTGAAGGTCTATGAAACCGCTCAGGCAGTTGCCGAAGGCGCGGACGAGATCGATATGGTCATTCATCCCGGCATGGTAAAGGCGGGACGGTATGACCTGGTGCTGGATGAGATCCGGCAGATCAAGGCTGCATGTGACGGTAGGATCCTGAAAGTCATCATCGAGACCTGCCTCCTTACGGAGAATGAAAAGAAAGAAATGTGCCGCGTGGTCACTGAGGCCGGCGCGGATTATATAAAAACATCGACCGGTTTTTCAAGCGGCGGCGCAACATTTGCCGATGTTAAACTGATGGCAAAACACGTCGGACCCGATGTGAAGATAAAGGCTGCCGGAGGCATTTCCTCATTTGCAGATGCAGCATACTTCACTTATCTGGGTGCGGATCGCTTAGGCACCAGCCGCCTCGTGAAAATCGTGAAGGGAGAACAAAGCCATGAAACGTATTGAACGAAAGACCATGTATCTGTCAAATGGTGAGCTGAGAGAACGCGTGATCCGTTCCCTCCTCGCAGAAGCTTCGAATGCACGTAGCGGCGCATATGCACCCTATTCTGAATATTACGTAGGCGCAGCTCTGCTTACGACCGACGGACACATTTATACAGGTTCGAACATTGAAAATGCCAGCTATGGCGCTACATTGTGTGCAGAGCGCGTTGCACTCGCAAAAGCAGTCAGCGAAGGCGTGCGCAGCTTCTTGGCGATCGCGGTGGTCGGCGGTCAGATCGAATTGCCGACGCCGCAACAGGAAGCGATCGTTAAGGTAAATGAGGAGGATAATCTGAAGGTCGATAAGATTGCTTTTTGTCCACCGTGCGGCATTTGCCGACAGGCTCTCGCCGAATTCTGTGATCCGGATCATTTCTTCGTGATCGTGGGAGACGCAGATGAAGAATACGAGATCTTTACATTGGATCAGCTGTTGCCGCAGAGTTTCAGCCGTGCCAATCTGAATAAGTGACAGAGTTTTTAGGAGTCATAAAATGGACGAGTATTTAAATGAGAATTCTGAAGGGGGATCCGTTCGGTCTTCGAAATCGCTGCGATCGACGGCGAAGAGAAGACCCAATCGAAGGATCAGCCGAGCACGTCGCGAGGCGTTCCGCCGCAGAAAAGTAGATACGACGGTGGAGTATTTCCATCCGCTTTTATACTTTATCGGCCTCTTCATCTATCTGGAAATGGTTTTCCATCGGGCGCAGTTCCCGCATGGCATCCTGTTTTATTTCATGGTGCCTCCGGTCGTGACTATGCTGATACTCACGATCTTTCCGCGGATCATCGGCCGCAGGGAACGCAAAACGGTTGTTACGGCCTGTGCCGGCTTGTTCGTTATATTCTTCTTCGCTGAAGTGTTCTATAACGGCTTGTTTTTCATCCTATGGTTACCATTGGTGATCGCAGCGTTTTTTGCGATCTTTCCGACCTTCTTCAGTGAGAAGACGAATAAGATCATCGGTTTGGTCATTACTTGCGTGATGTGCACGCTGTTCGCTGCGGAGGTTGTCTATAACGGTGTTTTCAAATCGTATTTCGCCCTGTTTTCGATATTCAGCACCGCCGGACAGGCACTGGATTTCCTGAATTTGGTTTTCGAAACGATTTGGAAGAAGATCATTCCGCTGTTATTCCTCTATGTGCCTGTACCGTTCTACATCTTCTTCGTTTGGAAGAATATGAGTTTCCGAAAGAAGAGGTACACCGTTCCGATCGCTTATGCGATGGTTGGTATCGTGACGTTTTTCCTTTCGCTGGGCTTTTTGAAAGTCACCGGAAATGCGGAGGAAGGGACCCGAGATGTATATTATAATCGTATCAGCATCGATAACGAGATTGAGAAACTCGGCGTCCTCACAACGACTCGACTGGATCTGAAGGACTTTATTTTCGGAGGACCTAACCTTTCGGATGCCCTGAATCTCGGAGATAACAGTGGCACGGGCCTTCCTCCGGGCATGGGTACAAACCCTGTAACTACGAAGCCTTCATCGACGGACCCGGCAAATAGTTCGAAGACGGATCCCTCGAATGCAGCCGTGGATCCGAGTGATACCGACCCGAGTAATCCGAGTTCTCAGAACCCGGGAGAGAGTGAGCCCTCGTCCGAGAGCGGCACAGAACCCACGCAGCCGGAGACGCCGCCCGTTTCGTACGAACCGCAGATCCTCAATATTGATTTTGATTACCTGAATACATTGACCGACGATCCGACGATCAAAAATATCAATACGTATCTTTCGTCCAATATGCCCACGCTGAAAAACGAGTGGACCGGAAAGTTCAAAGGTTACAATGTCATCGTGATCTGTGCAGAAGGCTTCTGCAAATACGCGGTCGATAAGGAGCGTACGCCTACTCTGTACCGCCTGGCGCATGAAGAGGGCTTTGAGTTCACGCACTATTATACGCCGCTTTGGTACGGTTCCACATCCGGCGGTGAGTTTGCTACATTGACCGGACTGATGCCGAAAAACGGCGGCTATGTCAGCCTGAAGAAGACCGGCGAGGACAGCACCAACATGTACCTGACGTTGGGACGCCGCCTCGGAGCTCTGGGCTACTACACATTTGCCGGCCACAACAATTCCTACACCTACTACGGTCGAAATCTTTCCATGCCGAACATGGGATATGATTTCTTCGCGACGAACTCGCCGTTTACATGGACTTATAATGGTGAGCAGGTCAATGGATATCAGCCGTCACTTACCAAAAGCGGTAAGGCACAGTGGCCGCAGTCGGACGACCGCCTGATCGAGCAGTCGTTCCCGCTGTATTGCGATAAAGAACCGTTCCATACCTACTACATGACGGTCAGCGGACACTGTAACTATACAAAGGCCGGAAACACGCAGGCGTATAGAAACTGGAACCTCGTCGAGAACCTGCCGTATCAACTTGAGCAGTCGAAGGGCTACATCGCATGCCATTATGAGTTGGAAGCAGCTCTGAAACGTCTGATTGGTTACCTGGAAGAAAAAAATATGGCCGATCATACGTTGATAGTCTTGACAGGAGACCATATTCCGTATAATAATAAAGCAGAGATGGATGAACTTGCAGGCCATCCTTTGGAAGAGAACATTGAGTGGTTTGAAAACACACTGATCATGTGGACAGGCAGCATGAAAGAGAAGGTCGTAGTGGATAAGTATTGTACTCAGACCGATATTCTGCCGACCATCCTAAATCTGCTCGGTGTTGAGTATGACTCACGTATGCTCGTCGGCCGTGACATTTTCTCGCCGACATCCCAGCTCGTCATCTTTAAGAACGGTTCCTTCATCACGGATCAGTGCATCTACAACGGAGGAACTAAGCAGGTCGAAAAGATCTTGCGGGATGATGTTCCCGTGGATGCTGCATACATAAAAGCATATAAGGATTATATCAATGCAAAATGGGCTATCTCGACGATGATCATCGAGTCGAACTATTATAATTTCGCACAACCCTATTTGCCAAAGTAAGTTAAACAAATCAGAGTTTCACCCCGTATGGAGCGGTTTTTCCGCTTCATACGGAGTTGTTGTATAAGGGATTTTAAAATAAGATTGAAGGGGAATTCCTATATTTTTCGAGGTTTTCGGAGTTGTTGTATAAGGAAGTGTGACATTTTACGTTAAAACGGTATTAGATAAGTGAAGGCTTGTTGCAAAAACGCAATAAGGGAGCAAAAGGTATAAATGTGTGACCATGGTAGAGAGTGGCCGCATTTAGATAAAAAGGAAAGGAAAGTAAAAAAATGAAGGAGAAGAAACAAGGGTTTCTGAAACGCACATTAGCAGTGTTACTAAGCGTATTCATGATCGTTTCGGGATTACCGGGGTACGTCGAGGAAGTTTCGGCGGCAGATGATGTTACACGAATTTCGAGATGTCCGTCATGTGGATCAGGGGTGACAAAAACCACGACTGTACAGCCCACATGTAAGACAGAAGGAACAGTAGAGGTAACATGTAATAATAAATGTGGTTGGTCGACGTCGGGCCAAATCGGGTATAATCAGAATAACCACGTGTGGAATCAGTCGGCGGCAACTTGTTCTGCCCCAAAAAAATGTAAACAATGCGGATATGTAGCAGAAACCCAGAAGGCTCATACCTGCGAGTGGGTCACAACGGTAGCGTCTACTTGCCATTCCGGAGGTCATAGAGTCTATAAATGTACCGTATGCGAAGCCATAACCAATGGAGAAGATACTCCGCCTTCAAATAATCATACGTACGACAAATATGTGCGAACTGAAAAGGCGGCGACATGTACGGAGACCGGCTCTGACATATATCAGTGTACTACGCCCGGATGTCCGGCGTCCATTGCGAAAACTACGCCGAAGAAGACACATACTTGTGAGTGGGTCACTACTGTAGCATCCACATGTTATTCCGGAGGCCATAAAGATTATGTATGTACAGTATGTGGTGCCAAAACCAACGGAGAGGACACACCTCCGTCTAATAACCATACCTATACAAAGTTTGTTAGGACTGAAAAGGCTGCAACCTGTACGGAGCAAGGATCTGCTATATATCAGTGTAGTACTCCCGGTTGTACTGCAACCATTTCGAAATCCACGCCGATCGTGGACCATACATGGAACCAGTCATCAGCAACGTGTAAAGCAGCTAAAAAGTGTACAGTATGCGGATATGTAGCAGAAACCCAGAAAGCTCATACTTGCAAGTGGGTTACTACGGTGGCGTCCACATGTCATTCCGGAGGTCATAAAGACTATAAATGTACCGTATGCGGAGCCATAACCAATGGAGAAGATACTCCGCCTTCAAATAATCATAACTTTACGAAGTTTGTGCGGACCGAAAAGGCGGCTACCTGTAAGGAAGAAGGCTCTGATATCTATCAGTGCAGTAACTCCGGTTGTACGGCAACTACATCAAAATCCACGCCGATCGTGGACCATAAATGGAACCAGTCGGCTGCGACGTGCAAAGCAGCTAAAAAGTGTACAGTATGCGGCTACGTTGCGGAAAAACAGAAGGCTCATACCTGTGA
>DBXX01000072.1:45618-77554 GCA_002309675.1 Lachnospiraceae bacterium UBA1201 | reverse complement strand
GGGGCTTTTGGATGAAGAGGCAACCAAGATGTTCAAATAACGTAAGTTTGGTGGCCAGAGACCTCAGGCTGTGATGGACCATTGACCGAAAAGGCAACCAAGGACTTCAAATGTCGTACGTTTGGTGGCCGTGGCACTAGGGGGACTAGGGGGAGATCAATATCCCATACTTGATTTCATTTCCTTAACCATTCTACGAAGATTTTTAGTATCCAGCGGGAAGCGCCCGGTTTCCATGGTCCAGATGAATGAATCGGGACAGAATAGGCCGCTTGCTTCATATTTCCGTATTTTTTTGAAGGCATTGTTACGATAATCCATGTCGTCCATCATTCCGAAGTGTTCCCAATAAACTTCTTTTCTTTCTTTTATATTCAACAGGGTAAAGTCGGGGTGGTAGATGCCTGAACTTAGAAGCAGGGGCTTTTCATAGAGAAAGGGAACCGACATTTCATCTAAAATGTCTGCGATCAGGATCTCGGATTTCGAGCGAACACGTATGCCTTGCCTGGTATAGTACTCCGGAGCTTTCTCGTCGAAGTCCATTTTTGCGTAGGTTTGGTCTCGCCATTTTCTGAGATAGGCTTCATCAGAGAGATAGTGTGGATCGATCAGTTCCTTTTTCCCCGGAGCCATCTGATCGAATGCGGCCTCGAAAGGATCCGAAGAGAGCGTGTTGAGCATATTCAAATCCCGTATTCTTTTATGCAAATGCTCGATCAAACGCTCATCATATTCGAGTTGTGCAAGGTTCGCAGCAGTTGCTCTATCTCGCTTTTTTATGTATTTTTCGGGCTCCCTGTCCTTTGGCGTTCGTATGTAATACTGGTATGTTTTACCATGTCGGAGGGCGTGGAGACGTCCATTTTCAGGGAACTGTTTTTTCAGTTTTTCTAACTCCATGGAAATAGTGTGGAGTTGCTTTTCGAGAGTTTCGATTTCAAGTGCGATTTCTTTGATTTGCATGATATGTCTCCTTTCTAAGGGTGCGGTTGTGGTTGATGCTTTTGGTTGCTTTTGGAAGGGGAAGAGGTGAGTGGCCGGGGATAGACGGCCACCAGAACGAGAAGAATAGATGTTTTTAGTTGCTTTTGAAGAGTCAAGAGGTGAGTAGCCGAGGATAGTCGGCCACCAGAAGGGAAGAAATAGATGGTTTTGGTTGCTTTTGGAAAGGTAATGGATGAGTAGCCGTGGATTGCTGGCAGCCAAAAGAGATAGAATAGGCGCTTTTGGTTGCTTTTTGAAAGATAAGGAATGAGCAGTCGAGAAGTGCTGGCAACCAAAAGAGATAGAATGGGTGCACTTGGTTGCTTTTTGAAAGTTAAGGGATGAACAGTCGAGAATTGCTGACCACCAAAAGAGATAGAATAGGCGCTTTTNNGCGCTTTTGGTTGCTTTTTGAAAGATTAGGAATGAGCAGTCGAGAAGTGCTGGCAACCAAAAGAGATAGAATAGGCGTTTATGGTTGCTTTTTGAGGAGGAGTGAGTAGGTATGGAGTGACGGCCACCAGAGGTGGAAGAATAGTTGCACTTGGTTGCTTTTCGAAAGGTAAGGGGTGAGCAGCCGTGAAGTGCTGACCACCAAAAGGGAAGTAATTGATGTTATTGGTTGCTTTTTGAGAGGTAAGGGATGCGCAACTGTAGATAGTCGGCCACCAGAAGAAGATGAATGGATGCCTTTGGTTGCTTATGGAGGGGTAAGAGGTGAGCATTCGCGGATAGTCGGCCACCAAAAGGGAAGGAATAGATGGTTTCGGTTGCTTTTTGAAAGGTAAGGGGTGAACAGCCATGAGTAGTCGGCCACCAGAATGGAAATAAAAGATGTTTTTGGTGGTAATACTACATTGTGAGTAAAGATTTCTACTAGAGGGTTATAATTTCTGCGCATAGTAAAACCACACGGCTTATGGGGGGAAACCCGGCCGTGTGGAAATAACAAGAAGGAAATAGGAAAATGAAAACAAAAAGTGTCACTTTCGTGACTCTATGGCAAAAACCACAGTTAGTTGGAGGGGGCTGTGGTTTTAAAAGCGAAGTTACGGGGCGGTGGCAGGCCGCCCGCAGCTAGGAAAAGGAAAAAACTTATAAGATGCTTTGTGCATGCATGATCGGAACTCTCGTTCCGAATGGGAAGCATCGGGAATTGGTACGGGAGAAACTGCCTAGCAGTTCTTTCCCTTGCTTCATGGTTACATGATAAGGGATAAATATGTCCTAAATATGATTGGTTTCTAAAATAAGTATAAAGTCTTTCTAAAAAAAGGATGAAATATTTTTTTGGAAAAAGGCAGTAAGAATCTGTATTTTCTCCTTGTCATATATACCATTTTATGATAAATTTATAAGAGGCACTGTTTGATCTAAAATTTGATCGATCGTGTGGAAGGCCGGTTATGTGGCCTTTCGGGTTTGAAGTGAGTTTCAGCGCTTGATCAGTCTATGCGCGAGACGTACTTTGCACATTATAGACTGTTTTGCAGTCTATAATCAGGAGGAATTCAACTATGATGTTATCTTCAGATATCGGCATCGATTTGGGAACTGCCAGTATCTTAGTATATGTTAAGGGTAAGGGCGTCGTGCTCAAGGAGCCGTCGGTCGTTGCCATTGACCGCGAAACGAACGAGATAAAGGCGATCGGAGAAGATGCGCGTTTGATGATTGGACGTACGCCCGGTAATATCGTGGCGATTCGTCCGCTCAGACAGGGCGTTATCAGCGATTACATCGCGACCCAGAAGATGTTGAAATATTTTATCCGTAAGGCTACGGGTCGACGTACGCTGCGTAAGCCGCGTATCTGCATCTGTGTGCCCAGTGAGATCACGGAAGTTGAGCGTAAGGCAGTCGAGGACGCGACCTACGAAGCCGGCGCGCGCGACGTCCGTATCATTGAGGAGCCGTTAGCAGCAGCGATCGGTGCAGGCGTGGATATTTCCAAGGCATGCGGAAACATGATCGTCGATATCGGCGGCGGAACATCGGATATCGCAGTCATTTCCCTCGGAGGCACGGTGGTAAGTAATTCCATCAAGGTTGCGGGCGATGATTTCGATGATGCGATCGTTCGTTATATGAGAAAGAAGCACAATCTCCTGATCGGTGAGCGCACCGCTGAGGAGATCAAGATCAATATCGGAACCTGCTATCCGCGTCAGGATGTCCTGACGATGGACGTGCGGGGACGAAACCTGGTCACGGGTCTGCCTAAGACCGTGACGTTCACCTCGGATGAAACGTTGGAGGCCCTTCGTGAGCCTGCAACACAAATTGTGGATGCCGTCCATGCGGTACTGGAGCGTACGCCTCCGGAGCTGGCGGCGGACATTTCCGATCGGGGCATCGTCCTGACCGGCGGCGGCTCGCTGCTTCGCGGTCTGGAAGAACTGATCGAAGAAAAGACCGGGATCAATACGATTACTGCCGAGGATCCGATGACTGCCGTAGCCATCGGAACCGGTAAGTACATTGAGTTCCTGGACGAGATGGGCGAATAATGGTTGCTTGACGTGCTTCTGTTTCTCGGGAAGTTTATTCCTGTACGGAAGCACGTTTTTTTCGCAATTTGTGAACTTGCGTGTCCTCTTCTCCGGTTTATATCAGGGGGACATTGACCGCACATTCACGTTTTTGAACCGGGAAAATGTTATAATGTAGCGGCTGAATTTGTCGGCACATTCCCGTTTGCAATAACCCGGGAACAGTTAAGATACGGCCGGTAGTTTATGACCGGCGGACTATAGAGAGGTTTAAGTGATATGACGATCGAGGGTGCCATCGGGCACGTGGTTTATGAAAATGAAAAAAACGGCTATAAGGTCATGACCCTCGAGACGCAGGATGGGGAGTACACCATCGTCGGGCTCATGCCTTTAGCGGAGATCGGCGATTATGTGCAGGTCGAGGGTGAGTATCTGGAACACCCGATGTATGGCCCGCAGATCAAGGTGACTTCCTATGAGCGAAAGGTGCCGCAGGACGTGATCTCGATCCGAAATTACTTAGGATCGGGCGCGATAAAAGGCATCGGTGAGAAACTCGCCGCGCGTATCGTCGATAAGTTCGGAACGGATACGTTCCGAATCATGGAGGAGGAACCCGAGCGGCTGTCCGAGGTTAAGGGCATCAGCCAGGGGAAGGCTTATGAAATCGCCGCGCAGGTGCAGGGAAAACGTCAACTTCGCGACGCGATCATTTTCCTCCAGAACTTAGGGATCGGAACGTCCATGGCGGTCCGTATCTACGAGATCTACAAAGAAAACATATACAGTGTCCTTCGGCAGAACCCGTACGACCTGGTCGAGAAGGTTTCCGGCATCGGCTTTAAGACGGCCGATGCGATCGCCCTACGCCAGGGGCTGGCGTTCGACTCGGAATTCCGAATCTGTGCGGCCGTGACGCATCTGTTGCAGGAGGCCGGCGGCGAGGGGCATACCTACCTCCCGAAGGGAGAACTGGTGGCGCGTGCGCAGGAGCTTCTGCTGGTCGATGTCACATTGGTCGAAAAGAACCTGACCGACATGATGTTGACGCGGAGTGTGATTGCGAAGCGGCCGATGCTTTTAGAAAGTAGGCAGGAAGAGGATGATCTGGAGATCTACTTGGCCGCGTATTACTACACCGAACTGGCGGTGGCGCGGAAATTGACCGATTTAGCATCTGCATCGATCCGCACGAAGGAGAAAAAAGAGCAGATCGAAGCGGAGCTGGACCGCGTGATCGAAGAGGAAACGCAGCTGAAGGAGCTCGATGAGAACCAGAGGCTGGCGGTATTGACCGCGGTCACCCATGGACTGACCATCGTGACCGGTGGTCCGGGTACCGGAAAAACGACGATCATCAACGCGATGATACGGTACTTCCAGAAGAAGGGGCACACCATCGCCCTGGCCGCGCCGACCGGTCGCGCGGCAAAACGAATGTCGGAAACGACAGGACATGAAGCAAAGACGATCCACCGCCTGCTGGAGGTATCCGGTGCGCCGGACGGGGCAGGCATGAAGTTCGGACGGGATGAATTCACCCCGCTCGAAGAGGATGTGGTGATCGTCGACGAGATGAGTATGGTTGATATATTCCTGATGAATGGTCTGTTGAAGGCCTTAGTCCGGGGCATGCACGTCGTGCTGGTTGGCGACGTAGATCAGCTGCCCAGTGTCGGACCGGGGTGCGTGCTTCGGGACATCATCGGATCGGAACGATTTCCGGTCGTGAAGCTGACGAAGATCTTCCGCCAGGCCGCCATGAGCGATATTATCATCAATGCACATAAGATCAACCGCGGACAGGATGTTGAGCCGGATCCAAAGAGTCGGGATTTCCTGTTCGTTAAGAGGGACGTCGCCGCCCAGATCATCGGTGCGACGATCACGCTGCTCAGGGAGAAACTGCCGGACTATGTACATGCGTCGGTGCGGGATATTCAGGTCCTGACTCCTATGCGAAAGGGCGTCCTCGGGGTTGAAAACCTGAATCGAGAGTTGCAAAACGCGTTAAACCCTCCCCGCGAAAACCTGCGGGAAAAAGAGGCGGGCAACATCATTTTCCGCGAAGGCGATAAGGTGATGCAGATCCGCAACAACTACCAGAAGGAGTGGGAGGTCCGCGGCAAATTCAACATTCCCATCGCTAAGGGAATGGGCGTTTTCAACGGAGATCTGGGGATCATCAAGACCATTAACCTATTTACCGAGCGTGTCGAAGTCGAGTTCGACGAGGGACGGATCGCGGAGTATACGTATGCGGAACTGGAGGAGCTGGATCAGGCCTATGCGGTCACGATCCACAAATCCCAGGGAAGCGAGTATCCGGCGGTGATCCTGCCGCTGTTATCCGGACCCCAGATGCTGATGAACCGAAACCTACTCTACACGGCCGTTACGCGTGCCAAAAGCTGCGTGACTGTGGTCGGCAGCGTGGATACGTTCCGCGGAATGATACGGAATGAACGGCAAATGATGCGCTACAGCGGGCTGCAAGAACGGCTCGCTGAAGTCTTGTAACCGGAAAATGCGGACAGAAACAGGAGCAGAACCGGACCTGACGGGAGAAAAAACAAGCTTATATGACAGATGAAAGAAACAGGGACCGAAAGCGATCACCGAAGCGGATCGGAGAGGCTGTGATGCAGCTGATCTGGCCCAGACGGTGTCCGGTCTGTTTCGACATTGTGTCGAAAAATGGGAATCTCCACGACGGCCTGTGCTGCAACACCTGCTATCCGAAGATCCGCTTCGTCAGCGGGGCAACGTGCCTAAAGTGCGGGGCCATGCTGATCCGCGAGGAGGATGAATTCTGCCCGGAATGCCGGACGAAAAACCGAAATTTCATACAGGGGATCGCGCTGATGGACTATACCTGTGAAGCCGCGGCGCACCTGTTGTGGAAATTAAAGTATGAGAACGGCCGGGAGTTTGCAGATTTTCTGACCGAAGAAATGGTTTCCCGTTACGGAGCACAAATCCAAAACTGGCAGGCAGAGGTGATCCTGCCGGTACCCGTGCATAAAAGTAAGAAGCGGGAGCGAGGTTATAACCAGGCAGAGGTTTTGGCGAAGAAGCTCGGAAAGAGATTGGGGATCCCCGTGGATCCGAAGGCTCTGATCCGGGTGAAGAAGACGGTGGCGCAAAAGAAGCTCGGACTGCAGGAGCGGCTAGATAATCTGCAAGGAGCATTTTTCGCGACCAAACGCGCGGCAGGATATCGCCGTGTGATATTACTGGATGATATTTTTACCACCGGAAGTACCGCCCATGTATGCGTTTCTCAGTTACTCAAAAAAGGCGTACAGGAAGTGTACCTGGTGAATTATAGTATTGGAAGAAGCGTCGGATCCCGGGCGGGTCTCGGCGGAGGAGGAGAAAATGATAGAGGAAAAGATAACCCCGAAGGTGGCAGACGCCTTAAAGGTAAGTGGGATCGAGGCCGGTGATATCTTAGCATCGAGCCCCTTAGACTTATCCTTTGAGGCGGAGTATCTGGACGGGTATTTGGTATTAACAAAAACCAAACTGGCGCTGGCCCTCTACGACAAACGCGTGGAAGAAGTGCGCGTTTTTAAGGGCTATGCACCGAAAAAGAAGAAAAAGAAGATCGAGCAGACGCCGGTCGAATCTGACGTAAAGGTGGCGGTCTGGGATCGCGAGAAGATCAGCGACCTTAAGATGGAGCACCAGGTGGCGACGAATCTGCTGGTAGCTACGATCGGCGGCGAGTCCGTGCAGATCTGCGCATTTACCAATCTGTACATGGGAACCATGAACCACCTGCTCAAAGTCTATGAAAACCCGGAGCAGGCGCTGAAGAAAAAAGAAGATCAAGAGGAAGATCCTGATCTGTTCTGCCCGATCTGTCATACGAAGTATCCGGATCCGAAGCGGAAGATCTGTCCGAACTGCATGAGCAAAAAGTCGATCTTCGTGCGTGCTCTGAAGTATTTCACGAAGTATAAACTGGCTTTGATCGTTATGTTCGCTGGCTTCGGCCTGTCGGCAGCCATCGGCCTGATCTGGCCGTATTTCACCGGTTCGATCCTGTACGGTCAGGTGCTGGAGAAGAAGGAAGTTCCGGTCTTTGATTTTCTGGGACTTTCCGGTAAGCACACGATGCTTTTGATCGTTCTGGTCATCACATTGCTCGGTTCCCGATTACTCAATATGTTGAACAGCATGGTGCATGGCATCGTGTCCTCGTTCATCGTTGTGCGGTCGGTCCTGACCATGAAGAAGGATGTATTTGCCTCCATGGAGAAACTCTCCATGCGCTTTTACACATCGAAGCAGACCGGTACGCTGATGACACGCTGCCTGCGTGACGCCGAGCGTATCAGCGGATTTTTCTTGGACGGCGCTCCGGGACTCATCGTGAATTCGATCTCAATCATCATCACGTTCGTGGTCATTTACCGCATGAACTGGCAGATGTCGATCGTTGCGTCGATCCTGTTGCCGCTTCTGGTCATCCTGTCGGTGAAACTGAAGCCGGGTCTGTGGATCCTGAACGGACGCCGTCACCGTGCGGAGAGTTCCGTCAACAGCCGGGTCAATGATAACCTGACCGGTGCGCGTGTCGTTCGGGCCTTCGGACAGGAAGAGCCCGAGACGTCACGTTTCGAGGCACCGAACGAGTACCTGCGTGACGCAGAAGTACGTATCGTTAAATACAACAACCGTTTTACACTTTTATATGAATTGATCCAGCAGGTATCCAGTATCTGGGTATGGGTCCTGGGTTCGTTCATGGTCCTGAATGTGAAGAGCATGAGCTACGGCGACCTGATCACCTTCGTCGGCTATGTCGGCCAGATGAACGGTCCGCTGCAGTCCTTCTCATGGATGTTCCGCAGCTGGTCGGATTCGATCAATGCGGCGCAGCGTATGTTCGAGATCATCGATGCGGTGCCGGAAGTTCGTGAGGACGCGAACCCGATCCCGCTTACGAACCCGCGTGGTGAGATCGTGATCCGCGACATGAGTTTCGGATACGACGCGAACCGCCCGATCTTAAAGAAGATCAACCTGCACGTTCAGCCCGGTGAGATGCTGGGCATCGTGGGTCGTTCCGGCGCCGGAAAGACCACCCTCGTTTCCCTGTTATCCCGTTTGTACGACGTGGATGACGGAAGCATCGAGATCGATGGCATCAACGTTAAGAAGCTTTCGTTTAAGGACTTGCGGCGCAACATTGCCATGGTTTCCCAGGAGACCTATATCTTCATGGGTTCCGTTCTGGACAATATCGCTTATGCCCGTGAGGGCGTGTCCCGCTTAGAGGTCATCGACGCGGCGAAACTGGCCGGAGCGCATGATTTCATTTCGAAGATGCCGGACGGTTACGACACCATCATCGGTTCCGCAGGCCGTCAGCTTTCCGGCGGTGAGCGCCAGCGTATTTCCATTGCCCGCGCCATCGTCGCGAACCCGCAGATCCTGATCCTGGATGAGGCGACCGCCAGCGTGGATACCGAGACGGAGAAGATCATCCAGAGTTCGCTGAACCGTTTGATCCAGGGCAGAACGACGCTCTCCATCGCGCACCGTTTGTCGACGCTGCGTGACGCGAAGCACCTGATCGTTATCGAGAACGGGCGCATCGAGGAAGAGGGAAGCCGCGAAGAACTGGACGCATTGGGCGGCATTTACCACAAATTAAGTACGTTACAGACCCAGTCTCTGGCACTTAAGGAACTGGAGCAGGAGTAACGCTTGGAGGATAAAATGAGTAAAGAAACGATAGATAGAAAGAATGTCGGCGTGTCGCAGGAGGCCGTGGATCAGATGATCACAACGCGGATCCTTTCCAACGACAACGTACAATTTACAAAGACGGAGGGCGGGTTTCTGAGCCTTAAGAGTGACGGAAAGGAATATGCGCGCGTGAAGGTGCTGCGCCTCTTCCCGTTTACCGATCCGGAACGCTACATCTCCGTTCGTGACCATAACGATAAGGACCGCGAGATCGGCGTGATCGAGGAACTTTCCGCGATGTCAAAAGACACACAGGATCTCATCCACGAACAGCTGGCCTTGTATTACTTCACACCGCAGATCACGAAGATCTACAGCATCAAGGACGAGTACGGCTATGCGTATTTCCATGTGATGACCGACGCCGGCGAATGCAAATTCGCCATCAACATGGGCGCCAGCGCCGTGGTACGTTTGTCTGAGACCCGCCTCCTGATCACCGACCTCGACGAAAACCGCTTCGAGATCCGCGACGTGACCAAACTGACACAGAAAGAACAGAGACGACTGGATCTTTTTATGTAAGGGTGTAAGGAGAAAATTATATGGAGCTAAAATACGATATCCCCGCTCTAAGTGCATTGCCCTTAGAGCAAGGGGAGGAGTTATATTATTGCGTGCCGTATGACGTCTCGCAGGAGGACCGCAGCTGGATCACCGACGGGTATCTGGCGGTGAGTTCGAAGCGGGTGTTCGTCCTGCGCGGATCGAAGGTCCAGGCGACCTATACGATCAGCGAGATGAAGCATACGCGGGCCGAGGTGACCATCGGCGGCGGTATGCTGGTGACGACGATCAACGGTGTGCAGCATTTCATCGTGCGCTATTCGGCGAAGCACCGGACACGGTTTGCTTACATGGCGCGTGGTATCAACATTTTGAGTAAGGGGCGCACCGAGAAGGTGGAGAGCCACGAACGCGAGACCGTATGTCCGAAGTGCGGACGTGCGCTCACGGAGTCCGGCCAGTGCCCGAAGTGTGACAAAAAAGGCGGTTTCATCCACGATTTCAAGGAGATGGTAACGCCGTACAAATGGCAGATCGTGCGGATCACATTCGTGATGATCCTGGCCTCGGTCGTGACGCTTTTGAACCCGCATTTGCAGGGTAAACTGATCGATGACGTTTTCAAGAGTGAAGACGGGACCATGGGAAAGGCGCTTTTCTTCCTGACCGCGATGTTCATTCTCGGCGCGGGCATCGTCGTGATCAATGTGCTGAAGACGTACCTCTGTACGTTGCTGGGCGCGCAGATCGCGAAGGATGTGCGTAAGAAAATGTTTGACAAACTGCAGGCATTGTCCGTGCAGTTCATCAACGACCGCCGTCCCGGTGAATTGATGGATCGTGTCGTTTACGACACGGGCAATATCCGGGATTTCATGCAGCATACGTTCTGCAACCTGTTTACGGTCGCCTTCATTTTCGGGCTGGATGTCATTTTCATGCTGGCCATGAACTGGAAGCTGGCCCTGCTCGCATTTTCCAGCGCGCCCTTCGGTGTCTGGTTCACGCTGAAATTCCGTAAGAACATTCACCGCAGATACCATCTGCAGTGGATGAAGATGGACGATGTCAGCAGCAATCTGCAGGACGTCATCTCCGGTATGCGTGTCGTGAAGACCTATGGAAAAGAAGCTAAAGAGAAGGAGAAATTCGACGATCTGGCGGATGAGTTCGCCAAAGTATCGTTCAGTAACGAGCGCTTCTGGTCGCTCTTCAACCCGCTCATCCAGTTCATCATGGGCTTCGGTATTTTCTTCGTACTTCTGTACGGCGGCATGCAGGTGCTCGATGAACACATGTCGGCCGGCGACCTCTTTAAGTTCGTAACGTACACGAACATGCTGTATCAGTACATCCAGTGGATGACGTCGATGCCGCGTGAACTTACGGGCCTGGTCGAAAGTATGGAGCGTATCAACGACGTCATGATGCAGGAAGCACGTATCCGCGACGATGAGAACGCAGTCGCACACGATATCGACGGTGAGGTGGAATTCCGTCACGCCTCCTTTGGTTATAAGTCCTATGAGCCTGTGCTTGAGGACATCAACCTGAAGGTGAAGAAAGGAGAGATGATCGGTATCGTCGGTCCTTCGGGCGCCGGCAAATCCACCCTCATCAACCTTCTGATGCGCCTGTATGAGATCGACGACGGAGAGCTGTTCATCGACGGAATCCCGTTAAAGGAGATCCAGAACGATTATTACCATGCGCAGCTGGGCGTGGTGCTGCAGGAGACCTTCCTGTTCACCGGAACCATTTTGAGCAACATTCGTTTCGCGAAGCCGAACGCGACCTATGAAGAGGTCGTACGTGCTGCGAAACTGGCCAATGCACACGACTTCATTTCGAAGATGCCGGATGGCTACAACACCTACGTCGGCGAGAAGGGCATGACGCTTTCGGGCGGCGAACGCCAGCGTATCGCCATAGCCCGTGCGATCCTGAAACAGCCGCGCCTGCTCATCCTGGATGAGGCGACGGCGAGTCTGGATACCGAGAGCGAGTTCCTGATCCAGCAGGCGTTAGAGCGCCTGACTCAGGGCCGGACGACATTTGCCATCGCGCACCGTCTGTCCACGCTGAAGAACGCGGATCGCCTTCTGGTCATCGACGACCACACGATCGCCGAGATCGGAACCCACGAAGAACTCGTTGCGAAGAAGGGCATCTACTACCGCCTGGTAAAGGCGCAGCTGGAGATGCAGGCGCAGGCCGGCGCATAAAGCGTGACTTGTGTGACACAGGGGACGGTTCTTTTTGTCACCGTGACAAAAAGAACCGTCCCCACTGTCACCGTGACAGAAAGAACCGTCCCCGCTGTCACATTTTTGTGCACAAAACATCAGTGAAGATTTCGCGAAAACCGCGATTTATACTTGTATATTTGGCTCCCTTATATTAAAATAGTAATATCTGTTTGGATACTACCATTTTGAGAAAGGGAGTCAATTTCATATGAAGGAAATGCCTAATGTGATCCGGACGGCGAGAGGTGCCTGCTGGGAGCATACCTTTGATCGTTTTAGCGCAGTGTGCTATGTGCCTGAGAATGACAAAGATGACAAATTGTTGAACTACGGTTTTATCGCGCCGTATCTTTTAGTGTTTACCGAGACGAAGTTCGGTTTCGACCAGGCGGAGCGGTTTGCGAAGGAACGCGGCTTCTTCGAACTGGCGCGGGATTTTGCGACGAGCATCGTGTACATTTACCCGACTGCGCCAGGCGGCTGGAAGGACGCAGATCCGAAGATCTTCGACGAGATCCTGGAGAATTCGCGCATCAACCAGTATTACAAAGATGGTGTGGCAGAATGCTGGAACCGCTTCACGCAGCAGCTGGATGACTATCATATCCGCGGCGCTCTGTTCCGCACGAACCTGTATGGTTACGGGGCTTCCGCCGATTTTATCGCGAAGAATTATCTGAAACATTTCAAGGGCCACGGCCTGTGGTTTGACGGGGCGGACAGCGCCGCCGTGACCTGCATCCTGGAGCGCCTTTCGGTGATCCCGGACGTGCAGGCGGACGACATTCCCGTCATTTCCGTCGGAAACTCGGACGCGGTCAATGCGATCCTGAAGGAGAAGGTAAAATACCTGCGCATCGAAGAGAAGCAGGATGTACGCGCGGACTTCTATGCATTTTCCAGGAAGTTCCGGAGAATGCTGGGTGAACTCGAACTGGATCCGGATCTCGAGTCCGAGGGCATGGTGATCGAGCCCGGCAGCGAGACGCTTCCGACATCGAAGGATAACAACGGCGATGATAAGGGTACGACCGAGCATCGCGTAGGCTATTTCGCGTTCTACAACAAGGGCATCTTCGACAAAGGACCGGCGCCCCTGTTGCTGGTATTCCACGGCGGCGGCGACAGCGCGTTCTACATCTCGTATGTGTCCGGTTGGGCAAACATTGCCCACAGACACGATTTCCTGCTGGTGGCGATCGAGCATCACTTAAACAGCACGGCGACCGAGATGACCGGCCTGATCGAGAGCCTGAAGAAGAAATATAACATTGACACGACCCGTATCTACTGCAGTGGTTTCTCAATGGGCGGCTGTAAGAGCTGGGATTTCATCGCGGAGCATCCGTCGTATCTGGCGGCGGCTGCGCCCATGGACGCGACGTTTGAGATGGGCATCAATGTGTTCGGCCAGCCTTCCCCGTACGAACTGAACACGACCGTTCCGGTGCCTTGCTTCTATGCGGGCGGAGAGGAGACGCCGCTTCCGGAGCTGCCGTTCCAGGCGCAGAAGTGTCTGGACCGCATCCAGTACATCCTGAAACTGAACGGCGCGGTGAAGACCGACGACGTCACGTTGGAAGAGAAAGAGAACTGGGAAAATAAGATTTGGGGCGTAAACGGGGACGAAGCCGTGAAGACCTTCGATCTAAGCCGCAAGGCGACACTTACGATCGAACTGTTTAAGCGAGCGGACGGAAAGTGCTACAACGCGCTGGCCAGCGTCAGCGGCCAGGGACATGAATGCCGCGAGCATACCTGCGAAAACGCCTGGAGATTTATGAGCTGCTTCCGCAGACTGCCGGACGGCAGCATCGAAGGCGGCGAATACGAGACCATCAAAGGTTGCTTTACGGAGTGATCTTCAAAAATGTAAATCTATTACTAAGACAGGAGACATAGTATGAACAGTAGAGAATGGATCGAGGCCGGCCAGGGCCGCCTCGGTATCGAATTGGGATCCACCCGTATCAAGGCGGTGCTTTTAGGCGAGGATAAGGCGCCCATCGCATCGGGCAGCCACGAGTGGGAGAACCGCCTGGAAAACGGCGTTTGGACCTACACCTTAGTGGATGTTTGGCAGGGCATGCAGAGCGCCTATGCCGACCTGAATAAGGATGTGCAGAAGCAGTACGGCGTGACCATTAAGAAACTGGCCGGCGTCGGCATAAGCGCCATGATGCACGGCTATCTGGTATTTGATGAAAACGACAAACTCCTGGCGCCGTTCCGCACCTGGAGAAACACGATGACGCAGGAGGCTTCCGCTCAGCTTACGGAAGCGTTTGCGTATCCGATCCCGCAGCGGTGGAGCATTGCCCACCTCTGGCAGGCCATCTTAAACGATGAGACTCACACGAAGGACATCCGCTTCATGACGGATCTGGACGGCTATGTTCACTATATGCTGACCGGACAGAAGGTTCTAGGCGTCGGCGCGGCTTCGGGCGTGTTCCCGATCGACTCCGCGACCTGCGACTACCGTAAGGATCTGCTGGCGACGTTTGATAAACTCGCGCAGGCGAAGGGCTTTACCCAGCCCATCGCATCCCTGCTGCCGAAGGTGCTGTGCGCCGGTGAGAACGCGGGAACCCTGACAAAGGAAGGCGCAGCGCTTCTGGATCCGACCGGAAATCTCGAGGCAGGCGCGGTATTCTGCCCTCCGGAGGGCGATGCCGGCACCGGTATGGTCGCTACGAATTCCGTTCGTCCGACCACGGCCAATGTTTCCGCGGGTACCTCTGTTTTCGCTATGGTCGTTCTGGAGCAGGATCTCAAGAAGGTGCACTCCGAGATCGACCTCGTAACGACACCGTCCGGCGATACCGTTGCGATGGTACACTGCAACAACTGTACATCCGACTTAAACGCCTGGGTCGGCCTCTTCGGTGAGTTCGCGAAGCTGACGGGCCATGCATTGTCCGCGGATGAACTCTACGGAAGCCTGTACCGCAAGGCGATGGAAGGCGACGCCGACTGCGGCGGCCTTCTGGCATACAACTATTTCTCCGGCGAGCACGTAACGGGCCTGGAGCAGGGACGTCCGCTCTTCGTACGTACCCCGGACGCAAAGTTCAGTTTGGCAAACTTCATGCGCACACATCTGTACGCATCCCTGGCTACACTGAAGATGGGCCTGGACATCCTGTCGAAAGAGGAGCAGGTCCGCATTACCAGTGTGCTGGGACACGGCGGCCTGTTTAAGACCGAGGGCGTGGGCCAGCAGATCCTGGCAGACGCGATCGGCGCTCCGGTCTCTGTTATGCAGGGAACGGCCGGAGAGGGCGGCGCTTACGGCATCGCGCTCCTGGCGGATTACACGGTATGTAAGAAGGACGGCCAGAGCCTTTCCGATTATCTGGAGCAGGAGATCTTCGCGGATGTAACGAAGAAGACCTGCGAGGCGGATCCGAACGGTACCGCAGGCTTTGCCGCATACACCGAGCGTTACCGCAAGGGATTAGCAATCGAAAAGATAGCAACGGAAGCACTGTAAGCCGTTCGCGCGATATAAAGCCGCAGCCGGTCACCGCTTTTGTCGGCGGACGCTGCGGCTTTCATTTTCCTACGATGTGGTTAATGAACAGAAAGGAGGCACCATGGACGGGAGAGAAGCGAGCCCGCAGGAGGCAAACTACCTGAAAAAGAAATACCTACGGCAGACTCTCGTTATGGGGCTTTTCTGCCTGGTATCGGCCGGGATGGCGGTCTGGATGAGTGTACGCATCGTTCAGGCGGTCCGCGCAGACGCAGGTTGGGGATACATTTGTTATTACGCGGTCATGTTGCTGGTGTATCTGACTTTTCTGCGTTACATGGGCATCTTTCACGTCCGCGGCGAGTTCCGCCGCTATCGGTGCGTGAAACGGGGACGGATCCGCATCATCGAAAACGCCGCCGAGCGAAGCGCGGTGGACCGCGGACCCGATGGGGAAGGATTGATCAGCACACGCCTGCTGGTGGATTTTCCGTACGATAAAGATCTGGGCCTGGAGTGGATCGAACCGCGATCGTAAAAGACGAGGCTTTTTTGAGAAAATTCGTGCATTTTCCGTCATTTTGTAGTATAATACATAGCAGAAGCTTTACAGAACGAAAATTGAGTTAAGGATCACAGAGACACTAAGGGGGAAGCCTATGGAGACCCGGGAAACGAGAAAGAGAAAAGTAGCTGTATTTGTCAACGGATGGAATGCCGAGAACGTTCAGAGGTATCTTACGGGACTGTCTGAGAATACTCCGGCTGAAACGATCGACTATTATGTTTTTGTAAGTTACGGAATTTATTCCTCCACGGATGTGGAGTTAAAAAGTCTGTGTACCATTTACGATCTTCCGGATCTGAAGACGTTTGATGCTGCCATTATGTTCGTGCCCGGACTGAATTTTACGGAGGTGATCAACCACCTCCTGGAACGCCTGGAGAACTCCGGAATCCCAGTCATCATCATCGGTATGCAACATCCGGGCTTCTATTATATCGGCATCAATAACTATACCGGCATGCGCCAGCTCTGTGACCATATCATCGAGGTACACGGTGCCCGCGACATCATGTTCATCGCGGGTTCCCGGGAAAACGAAGACTCCAACAACCGCCTCATTGCCCTGAAGGACTCCATGTATGCGCATGGACTGACGTTCGCCGATTCGAATGTTTACTATTCGAACTGGGAAGTGGGACAGATCTTGTATGAATTTGCGAACCGCATCCGCAGAGGGGATAAACTCCCGGATGCTTTCGTCTGCGCGAATGACCAGCTGGCGGAGACCATCAGTTATGTCCTTTCGGACAATGAGATCGCTCCGGAAAAGGTCATCGTCACGGGGTTTGATTACACAGAGGAGAGCCAGAGCTTTTATCCCTCCATCGCTACCGTGGACCAGTGCTACAACGAGGTCGGTGAGAAGACCGTAGAGGTGCTGACTGCGATCTTTGAGGGCAGGGAAGCACCTAAGGAACTGTTGGTGAACTGCCGTTTCCGTCCCGGTGAGAGCTGCGGTTGCATGAACTGCCGCAACGATGACGAACGGCGCCGGATGTTGGGACGCAACAACCCCCGAAAGTCCATGATCTTCGACGTGACCGACGGCCGTTTCCACGCGATGGAAAATGACATTATCCAGGCGGCGGATTACGAAGACATGAAGGCGAAACTGCGTCGTCTGTACCATTTTTCGGATGGGCAGGAGGGCGATACCTTCTATATTATGCTGGATCCGCACATCGTGGATTTCTCCCTGACGGAGCTGGTGGAGCACCCGAAGTACCGTTTTTCGGATGTGATGGACACCATCGTTGCGAAACGGGACAGCAAGCCGATCGAGGCGGGCGTCATCCCTACCTCGCAGCTGTTCCCGGATGATCCGTCCACCGGAAAGAACCGGGTATACTTCTTTATCCCGATCTTCTATGAGAGCTTCGTCTGCGGCTACATAGCCATAGCCGATCGGATCAACTGGATCCCGGAAAAATACTTCCAGCAGTGCCAGAACCGTTTCAACCGCGCACTGGTATCGTATCGGCGTAATATGCAGCTCACCGCGCTGAATGCAAAGCTTTCCATGCTGATGGAAAAAGACTCCCTGACGTTTGTTAAGAACCGCACGGCCTACGACCGTTATGTGAAGCAGCTGGAGTCCACGATGCTTTCCGGTGATTTCGATCCGTTTGCGGTAGTCTGCTTCGATATCAACTACCTGAAGCAGGTAAATGACGCTTTGGGCCATGAAGCGGGAGATGAGTACATCCGCAAATGTTGTAAACTCATCTGTAATACCTTTAAGCACAGCCCGGTGTTCCGCATCGGCGGCGATGAATTCATTGCCATTGCAGTCCACGATGACTATACGCAACGCTATGAACTTTTGAGCGGCATGCGTGATCGTATGGCAGAGTTGAATGCGAACCCCGATATTTCACCCATTGACCGGCTGTCCGTCGCTTCGGGCATGGCAGACTGCTTCGAGCACATGGGCGATGACTACAGTGCCATCTTTCGGCGCGCCGACGTCCGCATGTATGAAAACAAGCGGCAGATGAAGGGCGAAGACTGAAACAGAAATAGATTAGAACTCAAAGTAAGATTTCGCGGGTGGACGATAACGGTCACCCGCGAAAATCACTTCCGTCTGAGGGAATGTTATGGACTTTTGGAACATAGCGACTATCGTTTTTATCGGGAGTATATTCCTGCTGATCCTGTACTCGGTGATTCGGTGGGTCGGTGCCATGGTAGCAGACCGGAAGAACGAAGAGAAGAGAAAGAAATATGCGAGGATGTGCGCGATCGGAATACTCATTCTGGTCGTGGCCATGATCCTCGGGTTTATCGTGAATTTCAGCCGGAATACCATGTAGTACTTCCGGCTGTGAAAAAAATATAAAATCTGCTTGACTTTCGTTTAGAGGCGTGATATAGTATTAGGGCATATGGAAGAGATCAGGTCTTTTTTTTATGCATAAATTTACGGGCGATCGGTACATCAAACGTAGATAAACACTAGAAAAAGAGCTGATATGCTGCTAACGGTTCGGGTGTCGATGGAAAGTGCTTTTTTCCCCGGATAAGAGCCCTGTCCTTTGACACTTGGACCACCTAAATCAATTAATGGAGGTGGAGATCATGCGCGTTAAGATCACACTGGAGTGTACAGAGTGCAAACAGCGTAACTACAACCTGATGAAGGATAAGAAGACTCATCCGGAACGTATGGAAACCAAGAAGTATTGCAAATTCTGTAAGAAGCACACGATGCACAAGGAAACAAAGTAGTCATCATTGACCACGAACCCGTCTGTTTGAAACAGAAGATTGGAGTAGTTATGAAGAAAGGCTTCTTCAAAGGCGTAAAAACAGAGTTTTCCAAGATCCTTTGGCCGAAAAAAGAAGACGTAGCGAAGGAGACCGTAGCCGTTATTTCCGTATCGGCGGTCGTTGGCGCTATCATTTTTGTTGCCGACGCTGCGTTCAAGTTCATTATTTATGTATTTTCTTGATAGTGAGGGACGGTAAGTATGGCAAATTATGACGGAAAACCGCATTGGTATGTGGTTCATACGTACTCCGGATATGAGAATAAAGTCAAAGTCGACATCGAGAAGACGATCGAGAACCGTAACCTGCAGGATCAGATCCTGGATGTTCAGGTTCCGATGATGACTGAGTTCGAATTGAAGAACGGAGAGAAGCGTCAGGTCCAGAGGAAGATCTTCCCCGGCTATGTATTGCTTCATATGTGCATGAACGACGATACCTGGTACGTGGTTCGCAACACTCGAGGCGTTACCGGATTTGTCGGCCCGGGCTCGAAGCCCGTTCCCCTTTCGGAAGAGGAAGTAGCAAAACTCGGTATGTATCCGCCGGATACGACTGTGCCGTTCGAAGTCGGCGACATGGTACGCGTTATCGCCGGACCTTGGGCTGATACCGTAAGCGATATCAAGAGCATCAATACCGGAAAACAGCGTATTACGATCAATGTTGAAATGTTCGGCCGCGAAACCGCTGTCGAGCTTAGCTTTACAGATGTAAAGAAACTTTAATGGGGCATTCTTTTTGACCGCCCCGTGGGAGGGACATTCCCGCAATCACCACATTTTATTCAGGAGGTGCCACTATGGCAAAGAAAGTTACAGGTTACATTAAGTTACAGATCCCCGCAGCAAAGGCTACCCCGGCTCCGCCCGTAGGTCCTGCTCTGGGTCAGCATGGTGTCAACATCGTGCAGTTCACAAAGGAATTTAACGCCAGAACCGCCGATCAGGCAGGCATGATCATTCCTGTAGTTATTACCGTTTATGCGGACAGAAGCTTCAGCTTCATCACAAAGACTCCGCCTGCAGCCGTTCTTCTTAAGAAGGCTTGTAAGATCGAGTCCGGTTCCGCTAAGTCCAACAAGATCAAGGTTGCTAAGATCTCCAAGGCAGAGCTTCAGAAGATCGCTGAGCTTAAGATGCCGGATCTGAATGCAGCAAGTGTTGAAGCAGCGATGAGCATGATCGCAGGTACCGCGCGCAGCATGGGCATCACAGTAGAGGAATAACATACAGAATAATGACACGTGGGAGGGATATTCCCGCAAATACCACTAGGAGGTTTTCATCATGAAAAGAGGAAAGAAATACATTGAGGCTGCAAAACTGGTAGACCGTACTGCACAGTATGATGTAGCCGACGCGATCGCATTGGTTAAGAAGGCATCTACCGCTAAGTTTGACGAGACGGTAGAGATCCATGTTCGTACAGGTTGTGACGGACGTCACGCAGATCAGCAGATCCGTGGCGCTGTTGTACTCCCTCACGGAACCGGTAAGACGGTTCGTATCCTTGTATTCGCTAAGGGCGACAAGGCTGACGAGGCTACTGCAGCAGGCGCAGATTACGTAGGAGCTGAGGAACTTATTCCGAAGATTCAGAACGAAGGATGGCTTGATTTCGACGTAGTAGTTGCTACACCGAACATGATGGGTGTTGTAGGTCGTTTGGGCCGTGTACTCGGACCGAAGGGTCTCATGCCGAACCCGAAGGCCGGTACCGTAACCATGGATATCACCAAGGCGGTCAATGAAATCAAAGCAGGTAAGATCGAGTACCGTCTGGACAAGTCCAACATCGTACATGTTCCGGTTGGTAAGGTATCTTTCACTGAGGAGCAGTTAGCAGATAACTTCCAGGCAGTTATGGATGCGATCATCAAGGCTAAGCCTTCGGCTGTTAAGGGTCAGTACCTTAAGAGTGTTACGATCGCTTCTACTATGGGACCGGGCGTTAAGCTCAACCCTGTTAAACTTATGAACTGATCGGAAACGACCGAAGTTTATAGACGGCCGCAAGGGAAACCTTGCGGCCGGTTTATTTTTCGGGGATTCTTCCGTTCGCACCGGGCCTGAAAGGAGCTTTCGACACGTAAGAAACGTGCATTGTGTGCAATAAAACGTGCAAAATGGACGGGAAAAGTGCTTGATTCTTTTGAATCACTATGCTATACTGTTTGTACAAAGAAACAAATCTTTGCAAATTATCTAACGAATTATTCCGGAAGGAGTGAGAGCCATGATTGACTTGTATAAGAAATTTTATCCTCTGAAAGGCGATGAGTCTGCGAGACGTATCATCTCCGAGAACGCGGTAGACATTATTAAGCTCATTCAAAACCGGACCGAGCAGTACCATGAACGTATCAATGAATTGAACCTGTTGGAAGTTCAGGCTCTGAATTATCAGCAGAGAGGCAAGATAAAAAAATACGAGAAACTCATGGCAGAACTTGAGAGAAAGAAAGAGAGCAGAAAAGAGCTCGATATCGTATACCGCGAGTTGAACGAATACGGCGATAAGATGTTTAACCGTAAGTTTAAGTTCACTATGGCGGACGGAAACCGTTTGATCGAACTTTTGGATCTGACAAATCCGAAGTCTAAAAACTATCGTGGATAAGTAGTAAGAAAGGGGCTGATAATAAGCCCCTTTTTTATCGTCCGTATCGATGAAAGAAAGAGGTACCATGCAGGAAAATGACCGCTTTACCGAGGAGATCTTTCGGGAACTTAACGGCGATGAAGCCGTCGTCTGTGATAAGCCGGGACTGAGTATTTCCACATCGGATTCCGGTGTATATGTTCTTTGTGATGCGCGCTTTTCTAAGGCACGCATCTATCGTGCTGTCCCGATCGCGAAGCGGGAGACGAAGGGCGGCCTGTACCTGCATTCAAACCCCGAGGATCCTGCATTTTCCGAAACACTATCAAAGGCGTTTAACGAAGCGGTGAACCCGAAAACGCTGAAGCAGGAGAAGGAGCACATGCGCCGGATGGCTGCCGATCTGAAGACATCCGAGGGACGCCGCCGTTTCTTCGGGGATTTCCTCACTGAGATCGCCGACCTCGACATCCGTAAGATGGCGGGAAATACAGGCGCGTTGTTTTACAGCCGGCAGCGCGAAAACCTTAAGAAACACATTGCCGAGAATGCACCGATCTTCGTCGGACTTCCGATCGGCTTTCGAAGCCTGGAGATACGCTCGGAGTCTGGAGACATCGAGATCTACCTGGGCCCGGGCGCCGGGAAGGCGAAAACGCTTTCGTACCTCGACGTGCGAACGATCCACGGGGATATCGAGGTAGGCGGACTTGTTAGCGAAGCCGGAAGCGTAGCCCGCGTACAGGATATTACGCTGGTGACGACGAAGGCTGACATTCGTGTGAGCAATGTATTTTCGCACTATATCGCAGCGCGGACCCTTTCGGGCGACTGCGACCTGTCGGATATCACCTGCGACGACCTGGCGGTGTCCGCGCTTCGAAGCGGGGACGCGAATCTGGAGCGGATAAAGGGTAAAAAACTGAGTATCGTAAAGAAGAGCGGGGATGTAAGACTGACCGAAGCGGTCGTCAAGGTATTGGCCGCAGAAACAGACAGGGGAGATTTTTCGGCACGTAAAGTGACGGCGGATCGTATGAAGATCACGTCGACCGGAGGAGATATCGATCTGGCGATCGAGGGCGACACGAAGGCTGTGATCCAAAGCGGACGCGGCGACATCGCGATCGATCTGGAGAACGGATATAAGGGCTTCACCGCGAAGATCGAAGGGCGTATGCGCGGAGGATCCCCACTGGAGACCGAAGTAGCCTACGGGCGCTACCGAAAACGATTTACCGGGGATCAGAAGATCGCCTGCAATGAAAAGAAATCGACGCTGGAGATCACCGGCGGCGATAAACTGACCATCACGGGTGCCATCCCGGCCGCAAGGAGAGCGGAGCATGAAGGAACTTAACGCGCAGATCAAAGAGAGAAAATTTGAGAGGGTCTACCTGCTGTACGGCGAGGAGAGCTATTTGCGGAATTATTACGCGAAGGCGCTCATGAAGGCCGTTACACAGGAAGACACGATGAACTGCGCCGTTTTTTCGGAAAATGATATCGAGCTGTCCGCATTTCGCGATTTCGCGGAGACGCTGCCGTTTTTCGCGGAATACCGGTTCGTTTTAGTGCAGGATTCCGGCCTGTTTGCGAAATCTGCCGAAGACTGGGCGGAGTGTATTGCAAACCTTCCCGAGACTACGGTGGTCGTTTTCAACGAGGAGAAGGCGGATAAACGCACCAAACTGTTTAAGGCGGTAGAAAAGGTCGGACGCGCGGTCGAAATGAAGAAGCCGGGCGAGGATGAACTCTTAAACTGGGTGGTGGCACGATGCAAGTCAAATGGGCTGAAGATCACGCGTTCGGCAGCCGAAGAGTTCGTGATGCGGACATCCGACAACATGGAGAATATGATCAGCGAGTTCGAGAAACTGGCGTCGTATGTCGATGAGACGAAGGAGATCCGGATCGAGGACGTGCAGGCGGTCACTACGCTGTGGGTCCAGAACCGCATTTTCCAGATGATGGATGCGATGGCTGAGGGGCGTGAGAAGAGTGCGCTTTCGATGTATTATGACCTCCTGGCTTTAAAAGAACCGCCGATGCGGATCCTGTTCATGGTAGGAAAACTGATCCGCCAGTTGCTTCAGACGAAGGAATTGCAGCGGCTGGGAATGGGCGCCGATGCGATCGCGAAACAACTGGCTGTCCGTCCGTTCGTTGCGAAGAAACTGTTAGGGCAGGCGAGACGCTTCACAGAGGATCAGCTCGCAAATTATGCAAAGACATGTATCGAGATGGAACATGCGGTGAAAAAGGGTGATCTGGCGGATAAACTCGGCGCCGAACTGGCCTTCGTTAAGATCGCGCGGAGAGGCTGAGGCGGCAAATACTTCATTTTCCGTAAAAAATTAAAAAAAGTGCTTGACTTTCCTTTCGGGTTCGCGTATATTTATTGAGTATGCGTCGTATTACGTGTCTCAATAGATAGGACGCATGAAACGCCCGGTATGAGAGAAAGACTTCACTCTCCTTTTGATCGTACTGAATCGTATGAATTATATGGAGGTGCCATAATGGCAAACATTAAATCCGCAAAGAAGCGTATTGACGTTATCAAGACCAGAACCGAACGCAATAAGGCGATCAAGTCTAAGGTTAAGACCTATGTGAAGAAGGTTGATGCCGCAGTTGCAGCAGGTGATAAGGCCGTAGCTTCTGCAGCGCTGAAGGATGCGATCTCCGAGATCTCCAAAGCGCAGAGCAAGGGCGTATACCACAAAAATACCGCTTCCCGCAAGATTTCCCGTTTGACGATTGCTGTAAACGGTATTGCTTGATCGAAAGACTTTAAGCATTTATCTGCCCATCGGGCATGAGATCAAATAGAGCTGACACAGACTAACCCACTGTGTCGGCTTTTTTGATTCTCGGACGCCTCCGGAGCGTGCGGAAATCATAGTCCGGACGGGAAAATGCATCATCCGAAAACACAGGATGCCAAATTCGTTTGACAGGGGCGAAATCCATGGGAAATAAAAAGCAAAAAGATGCGAATTTATCAAAAAAAATGAAAAAAGATGGCGACAAAATCAAAAATGTGTGCTACAATGTTAGAAAAGGGGGAAACTACCTCAAAATAAGTGATGTGATGGAGTGAAGGTTGCATGAATGAGAAACAACAAGACTTACTAAATCTAATCAACGAACTAGAAGGAAAGCTCCAAAATGAATTGGAGAACCGCGTTTCTGCGTTGGAATCACAGAAGGGGATGCTGGATGAGAAGAACACAGCGCTGGATTCGGAACGCCAGAACATTTTGGATCGTGTAACTGCTCTTGAGACTGAGAAGACAGAGATGAGTTCGAAGTTTGCTCAGATGGTAGAGCAGAAGTCTCAGGTTGAGGCGCAGTTTAGGGAGATGGATGCGCAGAAGAGCGAGCTGGAGTCCCGCTTTGTTGCGTTGGATGAGAAGCGGATCGAACTCGAGAAGCGTTTCGGCGCGATCGATGAGCAGAAGACCTTGCTTCAGAGCCGTATCTCCGCGGTGGACGGACAGAACGCCGAGATGGATAAGAAGATCAATGAGGTTAATGCGCAGACGCAGAACTTCACCAACAGCATGGATGATCTGAGTCGCCGTATCTCGGAGATGCAGAGTGGTATGGAGGCCATGCTTACGCAGAAGGCGGACGTGGAGCGTACCCTCGTACAGATGGATAATCAGCGCAGCGAACTGCAGCAACGCATGAATGATCTGGAGACAGACCGTCAGAATGTTCAGGGCTCTTTGAACCAGCTGAATGAGAAGTATACCAGCTATGAAGAGACCATCAACAGCATGCAGGAGCAGAAGGCTGTATTCGAGCAGACATTGGCCACGATGACATCCCAGAAGATGGAACTCAAGAATGCGATGAATACGATGATGATTCGCAAGAATGATATGACCGTCGAGATGTCGAAACTGGATGACCAGAAGAAGCAGCTTCGCCAGAGCTATTCCGAACTCGAGCACGAGAAGGATGAGCTGGCGGCCGAACTGGTTTCCCTGCAGGAGCGCAGAGGCGAGTTAGAGAAGGGCTTCGCCGTTGTTGACGAGCAGAAGGCAGAACTGGATCGCCGCTTTGAAGCGTGTGATGCACAGAAGCGTCAGTTGCAGGAAGGCATCGATGAGCTCGAGAGAACGAAGGGCGATGTTCGCGAAGCGGTTGCTTCGATCGACGGTTCCATCGAGGAGGCACGTCATACGTTTGACGGTCTTCGTGAAGAACTCGAAGGACTTCGTAATCACGCCGCACTTGCAGATGATGTTGATGATACCGGATATTTCTGTTCCGTATGTTGCTGTCCGATCGAGCCCGGCATGACCGAGTGTCCGATCTGTGGCACACCGATCGATCCGGATACATTTGCCGATGCGGAAGAGCGCGCAGCTAAGAAGAAGGCTGAGCAGGAAGCAGCAGAGGCAGCAGCAAGAGCAGAAGCAGAAGCGAAGGCAGCGGCTGAGGCAGCAGCGAAGGCTGAAGCAGAAGCAAAGGCAGCAGCTGAGGCAGAAGCAGCAGCGAAGGCTGAGGCAGAAGCAAAGGCAGCGGCTGAGGCGGCAGAAGCAGCAGCAAAGGCTGAGGCAGAGGCAGCAGCAAGAGCAGAGGCGGAAGCAGTAGCGGCGGCAGCAGAGGCTGCAGCGGCAGCGGAAGCAGCAGCGAAGGCAGAGGCAGCAGCGAAGGCAGCAGAAGAAGCAGCGAAGGCTGAGGCTGAGAAGAAAGCCGCAGAGGAAGCTGCAGCGGCAGCGAAGGCAGCTGAAGAAGAAAAGGCTAAAAAGGCTGACGGTAAAGTGGTTGAGTCCGCTGACGGATCCGTTGTATACGAGATCCAGTCCGCAGTGGAAGTGGATGTTGTATCACCCGCTGACGAAACCGCGACCGAAAACTATAAATATCGTCTGGTCGACGGAGAGATCTACATTGACCAGTACATCGGAACCGGTGCGAAGGACGTACATCTTCCCGATACCATTGAAGGCTTTAAGGTCGTTGCGATCTCCGCAAGAGCTTTTTGCCGTAACGAAGAGATCGAGAGCGTTTACTTCTCCGATGCGATCCGTTTTGTAGGATCCGAAGCATTCCACGGTTGCGAAAATCTGAAGAAGGTTATCTTCTCCCCGTCTCTTAAGACGATCCGCAGTTACGCATTCAGCTATTGTACGAGTCTTTCGATCGCAGATCTTCCTGAGGAAACAAAGGATGTCGGAAACGGTGCATTCTACCGTTGTGCGATCAAGACGATCAACTTCCCGGCTGGTACGACCTACATCAGCCAGAACGTATGTGCACACTGTAAGGATCTCGTAACGGCAGTCCTTCCGGACGGTATCTCCGTTATCGAGCAGAACGCGTTCAATGAATGTACATCGCTTACCGATATCAACATTCCGAACAGCGTTATAGCGATCGAGGATAAGGCGCTTTACAACTGCCGCAGCCTCGGACGTATCACCATTTCCCCGATGGCTACCCGCCTCGGAAACCGTATCTTCTTCCCGAAGATGGGTCAGAACATGATCCCGAAGCTCGTGATCTTCTGTGCGAACAACTCGCCGATCCAGAGCTACTGCAAGGCAAACAACATCCGTACGAAGTCTGCAGGCGGCTTCCCGTCTCACTTCGGTAACACGAAGAACCGTGCATACTGCATGGAATTCTCCTTCTGGCTTGCAGATATGGATAACCAGGATCGTGACGATCTGGTAAATGAAATGGTCGACAAGTTCCATATTCCGCGCTATGAGGCAGAGGATGATGTAGTTGAGGATATCGGCTACAACAAGGAACTGCACGCTTACATGAACATCGATATGACAGAAGCAGATGGTAAGGATCTCTGCGCAGCACTTCCTACTGCGACCTACATCAAGATCCTGCACACCTACGAAGGCGAGATCGATGAGAACGCAAACGTTATGGTCGATTATTGATGCCAAACGAAACAATATGCAAATTCAAATAATTCAGACAGGCACCGGTTCTCCGGTGCCTGTTGTTTTTTGCTGCCGATGACGTAATTTAACTTTTCCTTACGATACCTTACAAAACTTTGCACTGCATTGACCGGCGGAAACCCACATGATAAAATAGTTCTATCAGGATTTGAGAATCGGGGCGATACTAGATAGAAGGTTCTCAGGCTGATAATAAGGAGGGAATAATTATGGAAAGAATTTTGCGTCTGGCTATGCCGTTTATCATTTATCTTGTAGCGGGTTTTGTCTTCTCGCTCGTTGTGATGGGTACGATTCTGGCGGTTTTTTCAGGTACCTCTTCGATCGATAATGGGGTTAAAACGATCGTAGATCTCCCTATGATGCTGTATGGAGCATGCTCCTTCATTTTCTTGTTCTTGTGGTGGAAAGACCGTGAGCAGGACGGCTTCGAGGGCAATGAGATGTCGAAGACGATGTGGCTGGTTCTGCCGGTGATCGGTCTGGTTTTTGCTTTAGGTGAGACTTATGCGGTACGGGGAATGTTGAACCGCGAACTCAGCGAGGCATTCTTCGGTTTATCTGAATATTCGATGCTTGCAGTGAAGGAACTTCCGACATTTTTCCTGGCTATCATCATTCTGGGGCCGGTATGCTTTGAACTTATGCTTCGCGGGATATTTCATCAGCGCCTTCGTGAGGAGTCGGGCCCGATCCCGACGATCGTTATCGTATGTATCGCTTCCATAATCCTGTTCCGCAGTGTGGATATGGTCATTATGAATTTGATCCTGTCCTTTGTGTACGAGTATTATCGCAGTCTGTTTGCATCCCTGATCGTAAGTCTCAGCTATTCGATCGGCTGCTTTATGTTTTATGCTATAAGCGGCGCATTGCCCGGCATAAACGGAGAGATGAATCTTCTGGTTCCCCTCATGCTGCTTCTTTGCGTTGCGGGTGTAGGTTTCTGCCTGTTCATGATCTTCCGTAAGCATGGCAGCCCTTACGGTTCAAAATGGTAAATGCTTATCCGGGTGAATGCTTGTAATTCACCCGGATTTGTGTTAAACTGGTAATGTCGTTTTGGCGCGACTGAAGGAGACCCGAAAACAGAGGAAAGACGCGATGAACCAGAAAGTATATAATTTCCTGTTAAGTTTGATACCGTTTGCCATATATGTCGGCGTCACGCTGGTCGTCTACTCTGTATTTGCGATCTTTGCATCCGCAGTCACACATGATGTAAAAGAAGCCGAAGAGTTCGTTAATCGTTACCTTTTGCATCTGACCGCACTGGTCGACGCGATCCTGATCCCGGTCTTTTACCTGATGTGGAAGAGTGACCGAACCATCTATCCGCTGAAAAAAACGAACATGCCGCTATTTACATGGTCCATCCTGGCCATAATCGGGGCCTCGACTTGTGTGGGTCTGAATTACCTGCTTGGCATGTTTATGCCGCAGACCATTTTGGACACGTATGATAATGCGAGCGAAGTCCTTTGGAATAAGAATCTGCAATGGCTTTCATTTGCGGCTGTCGTGATTCTGGCGCCCATGTGTGAGGAGATGATGTTCCGCGGCCTGATCTACACGCGAATGAGAGTCGTTTTGAAGGCTCCGTTTACGATCCTGATCTCAGGGCTTTTATTCGGTTTCTACCACGGAAATGCCTTGCAGTTTATCTATGCATTTTTGCTGGGATTGATCCTGGCTTACATGATGGAGGTCTACCATAACGTATGGGCTCCGATCGTCGTGCATGCTTCGGCGAACCTGCTCTCGTGGTTTTTGACTTACATCGTGACGATTCCCTCCGATGAGGGAAAAATGCTGGATTACTCCATATTGATCGGAACCCTGATGGTCACATTTGCCGGCCTGTTCGGTATTGTATTAACAAAGATAAAAACAACTAATAAATCAAAGAGTGAGGAAAAACATGAGTAAACTGATCACTATCGCAGTCCCTTGTTATAATTCGGCTGCTTACATGGAGAAATGTATTCAGAGCCTTTTGGTAGGCGGAGAGGATGTGGAGATCCTGATCGTGGACGATGGTTCACAGAAGGACGATACACCCGCGATCGCAGATCGCTTAGCGAAGGAGCACCCGACTATCATCCGTGCCATCCATCAGGAAAATAAAGGACACGGCGGAGCGGTAAATACCGGTATCGCGAACGCGACCGGAAAATACTTCAAGGTCTGCGACAGCGACGACTGGTTCGACGCCCTCGCATTTACCAAGATCATTAAGGAGTTGAAAGCCGTAGAGAAGAAGGGCGGCGTCGATATGCTCGTCGCTAACTATATCTACGATAAAGTCGGCGTTAAGAATAAGGCTGTCATGAAGTATGACAACGCGCTTCCCCAGCATAAGATCTTCACCTGGAAGGACGCGAAAAGACTTAAGGTAGGCCAGTACATCCTGATGCACTCGGTCGTATACCGCACAGGCCTTCTGCGCGAGTCCGGCCTGCACCTTCCGGAGCACACTTTCTACGTGGATAATATCTTTGTTTATTACCCCCTTCCGTATGTTAAGAAGATCTGCTATGTAAATGTTGATCTCTATCATTATTTCATCGGCCGCGAGGATCAGTCGGTCAATGAAACCGTCATGATCTCACGTATCGATCAGCAGCTGCGCGTAAACCGCATCATGATCGATTCCTACGAGCTTTCGAAATTCAAGGATAAGAAGCTTGCAAACTATATGTACCAGTATCTGGGCATCATCATGACCGTTTCCTCCATCCTTCTGGTCCGCATGGGAACGAAAGAGAGCCTGGCAGAGAAGAAGAAACTCTGGGAGGATCTGAAGAAACACGACAAAAAGATGTACAACAAATTGCGCTATCGTACCTTCCTCGGTATCGGCATGAACCTGCCCGGCAGCGTCGGCCGCAAGATCATGCTCTGGGGCTATGATTTCGCACAGAAACACTTTGGATTTAATTAGAATGATACTAGGGCGTCAAAGTCCCGCCCGGACATGCTCGCATGTCCGAGGCGGACCTTGACGCCCGAACAAACATGAGCCACACCGGTGACCGAAGGGAACCGAAGAGTGTGGCAAATGTTTGTAGCATCGCGGGAGTTGCGAAGCAACGTAGCGATGCGTAGTATCATGCAACGTGGCTTCAAACATACTAGGGCGTCAAACATGAGCCACACCGGTGACCGAAGGGAACCGAAGAGTGTGGCTTCAAACTTAGCTCCAAAATCTGCTCCCCTCGGAGCAAAAACTTTTGAAAAAAAGTGCTTGACAAACCGTAAAAAGCAAGGTATACTAGCAAGGCAGTCAAGCGTGTTTACGCTGTTGCGGGATCTTAGCTCAGCTGGGAGAGCATCTGCCTTACAAGCNNAGGTTCGAGCCCTATAGGTCCCATTGCGTTATTAAACGCTGTATTTGGCGGAATAGCTCAGTTGGCTAGAGCATACGGTTCATACCCGTAGTGTCGAGAGTTCAAATCTCCCTTCCGCTACGTTAGGAGCAGGTGCGCAGGCACCTGCTGTTTTTTTGATTTATGAGAGAAAACGATGAAGAAATATATCCGTGAGCACCTGCATGGCCTGTGGGTCCTATATTTGGCGTTCTATCTTCCGTGGTTTTTCTGGTTGGAGGGACGTGTCACTTCTTTTCATGATATGGCGACCGATTTCGACCGGAAGATCCCGTTTTGCGAGTATTTCATTATCCCCTATTTCCTGTGGTTCGTCTACGTTGTCGTGACGTGGCTTTACTATTTCTTCCGGGATAAGAAGGAATTCTATCGCTTTATAGCACTTTTGTATATCGGAATGTCGATCTGCCTGACGATCTGCACCTTCTTCCATAACGGCATTCGCCTACGCGTGGAAGTCGACCCGGACCGGAACTTCTTTACCTGGGCAGTTTTCCAACTTCATAACGTCGATACCTCGGCAAATGTATTTCCGAGCATCCACATTTACAACACGCTGGTCTGCTGTATTTCCCTGTTCCGGTATAAGCCTTTACGCGGAAAATGGAAGTTTCAGATCACCAGCATTATCCTGTCGATCCTGATCTGCCTCTCGACCGTATTTCTGAAACAGCACTCGGTCATGGACCTCGGCGGAGCGATCGTTCTCTATGTGATCATGCATATGATCTTTTATCATTGGGGACCGAAGCTTTTGGCGGCCCGAAAGAAGAAAAATGCTTGACAGAAACCGTTTCACATGGTAATATACGCTTGATTGGATTCATAGCCGATTGGCAACAGTGTTGCCTTATTGATGAAGCTTAAAGCTCAAAGTTTATAAGTTGGTTACTTTATAACCATTGCGTATATGCAGACTTGTGAAACGGTCAATAAGAGTAGTAAAAGTGATTGCTGTATAGACTCTGAGCCAGAAATAATAGACAAGCAGGCTGCACTACGCAGCCTGCTTACTTTTTTGTGTAGGCGACGAGCCAAAGTGCGGACGCTGCGCTTGCGCAGAGCGGACGGACCTTGGCGACCGCCCATCAGCGAGAGGCTATGCCTCGAGCGGATGGGTAGGACGCAACGCGTCCGGCGCCTACACGTGCTGAAAAAGGCGACGAGCCAAAGTGCGGA
>DBXX01000072.1:23923-45587 GCA_002309675.1 Lachnospiraceae bacterium UBA1201 | reverse complement strand
GAAAAAGCAATAAGCAGGCATAGGAGATGGTGATGTTAGATAGAACTACTGAATTTATCCGCCGGCAGAACCGCGCGCCGATCCATGAAGCATTGGAGAAATTCCGTAATCTGCGTGTCGTTCCTTTCGATGTTCCCGGCCATAAGCGTGGTCGCGGCAACCCGGAACTGACCTCGTTTTTAGGCCAGCAGTGTGTATCGGTGGATGTCAACAGCATGAAGCCGCTCGATAACCTGTGCCATCCCATCAGTGTCATCCGCGAAGCGGAGATTCTGGCGGCAGAAGCCTTTGGGGCGGCAGAAGCGTTTTTGATGGTCGGTGGTACGACATCGGCCGTACAGAGTATGGTGCTGACTGCGTGCAAACGCGGAGAGGAGATCATTCTCCCGAGAAACGTGCATCGCAGCGTGATCAATGCCCTGGTTCTCTGCGGCGCCGTTCCGGTATATGTAAACCCGCAGGTGGATCGCCGCCTCGGCATTTCCCTCGGCATGAAGGTAGAGCAGGTGGAGCAGGCCATCCGCGAGCATCCAAACGCGGTAGCTGTTCTGGTCAATAATCCCACGTATTACGGTATCTGCTCGGACCTGCGTTCGATCGTTAAACTCGCACACGACCATGGCATGCTCTGTCTGGCAGATGAAGCGCACGGAACGCATTTTTACTTCGGTGAGGATCTTCCGGTGTCGGCGATGGATGCCGGCGCGGATATGGCGTCCGTCTCCATGCATAAGAGCGGCGGAAGCCTGACGCAGTCGAGTTTCCTGCTTGCAGGACCGAACGTGCATGCGGGCTATGTGCGCCAGATCATCAACCTGACCCAAACGACATCGGCCAGCTATCTTTTGATGAGCAGCCTCGATATATCGCGTCGCAACCTGGCACTGCGCGGAGACGTGATCTTCCGCGAGGTTCGCCGGATCGCAGAGTACGCGCGTGCCGAGATCAACTCTGTCGGAGGTTATTACGCTTTCGGCCCCGAGATGATCAACGGCGATTCCATTTTCGATTTCGACCCGATCAAACTGTCCGTCCACACGTTGGATATCGGCATGGCGGGCATCGAAGTTTACGACCTTTTGCGGGATGACTACGATATCCAGATCGAGTTCGGAGATATCGGAAATATCCTCGCTTACCTTTCCATCGGCGACCGCATCCAGGAAGTGGAGCGCCTCGTGTCGGCTCTGGCGGAGATCCGCCGCCGCTACCAGCGCGATAAGACCGGTATGCTGAGCCAGGAATACATTGACCCGCAGGTAGTAGCGAGTCCGCAGGAAGCGTTCTACGCACAGAAGGAAAGCCTGCCCATCGAGCAGACCGAAGGCCGCGTCTGCAGCGAGTTTGTAATGTGCTACCCGCCGGGTATCCCGATCCTGGCCCCGGGCGAGAGGATCACAAAAGATATTTTGGATTACATTTTGTACGCGAAGGAGAAGGGCTGCAGCATGACGGGCCCGGAGGATCCGAACATCGAACGCCTCAATGTTTTGATCTAGTTCTCTTCGCATAGTAAAGGAGTTGCCATGGATCTTTGGTTTTCGGAAAAACATACACCGGATGTGAAGCTTTCCCTCCGGGTGGAGCGGCAGTTGTTCTCGAAACAGAGCGACTATCAGCGCATCGATGTCTTCGAGAGCTGCGAGTTCGGCCGCATTTTGGCGCTCGACGGCAATATCATGCTGACCGAGCGGGATGAGTTTATTTACAACGAGATGATCGTGCACGTGCCTATGGCGGTGCATCAGGGCATCAGTCGCGTGCTGGTCATCGGTGCCGGCGACGGTGGCGTTGTGAAGGAGCTGACGCGGTATTCCCGCATCGAGCACATTGACCTCGTAGAGATGGACCCGATGGTTGTGGACGCCTGCCGGCAGTACCTTCCGGGCAATGCCTGCCAGCTCGACGACGAGCGTGTTCACATCCACTATGAGAACGCACTGAAGTTCATCCGCTACTGCGAAAACGAATACGATCTGATCATCGTGGATTCCAACGATCCGTTCGGACCTTCCGAAGGTTTGTTCACAAAGGAATTCTACGGAAATTGCTATAAAGCACTCAAGGAAGACGGCATCATGGTGAACCAGCAGGGCAGCCCGTTCTATCAGCAGGATGCGGACGCCATGCAGCGTAGCCACAAGCGTATCGCAAATACCTTCCCCATCTGCCGTGTCTACCAGGCCCATATCCCGACCTATGCTGCGGGCTACTGGCTCTTCGGTTTTGCCAGCAAGAAATATCATCCTATCGATGATTTCGACTCGAAGGCTTGGAACGACCTGCACATGCGGACGCGGTATTATACGACCCGCCTGCATAAGGGAGCATTCTATCTTCCGGCCTTCCTGGAAGAGATGTTGGAGGAGGTGGAGTAATGCGAAATCCCACCCCGAATATAGAGACTTTTATCGGATGTGACGCCGATTATGCAGAGGCGAAGATCGTCCTGTACGGCGCCCCGTTTGATTCGACGACGAGCTATCGTCCGGGCGCGCGTTTCGCGCCTGCGGCCATCCGCCACGAAAGCTATGGGCTGGAAACCTACAGCCCGTATCAGGACCGCGATCTTACGGATTATAAGGTTGCGGATCGTGGTGACCTGGAACTGTGCTTCGGCGACTCGAAACTGGCGCTGAAGGATATTTCCGACGAGGCTGCAGCGATCCTGGAGGACGGTAAATTCCCGCTTTTGATGGGCGGTGAGCATCTGGTCACCCTCGCAGCGGTGGAGAGCGTAGCGGCGGTTTATCCGGACCTGCACGTGATCCAGTTCGACGCGCATGCGGACCTTCGTGACGACTATCTGGGCGCGCGGCTTTCCCATGCCTGCGTAATGCGTCGCTGTCATGATTTGTTGGGCGACGGACGCATTCACCAGTTCTGCATCCGCAGCGGTGAGCGTGAGGAGTTTCGTTTTGCGAAAGAGCACACCGACATGCATCCGTTTTCTTTCGAAGGACTGAAGGAGACGGTAAATGCGATCGGCGATGCGCCCATATATCTTACTATCGACTTAGACTGCCTGGATTCGGGCATCTTCCCGGGAACCGGCACACCGGAGGCCGGTGGGGTCTCCTTTAACGACCTGCTGGCTGCGATCCGCACAGTATGCGCGGGACGCGTGGTGGCAGCGGATGTCAATGAATTATCCCCGATGCTCGATGCGAGCGGCGCCAGCACGGCGACAGCCTGCAAGGTGGTCCGGGAATTGATATTAAGCATCTGTGAGTAACAGAACGCATATTCCTTGAAAACGAAAGGAGTTACTATGAGCAGAGTACTTATCATCGGCTGCGGCGGTGTTGCGTCCGTAGCGATCTCCAAATGTTGTCAGGCTCCGGAGGTATTCTCCGAGATCTGCATTGCCAGCCGTACCGTGTCCAAATGCGAAGCATTGGCCGCGAAGCTGAAACCCACTACGACCACGAAGATCACCACGGCGCAGGTGGACGCGGATGACGTGAACCAGCTGATCGCGCTGATCAACGAATATAAGCCGGATCTGGTGATGAATATCGCCCTCCCGTATCAGGATCTGACCATCATGGATGCCTGCCTGGCATGCAAGGTGAATTACATGGATACGGCGAACTACGAGCCCGAGGATACGAACGATCCCGAGTGGAGAGCCATCTATGAGAAACGCTGTAAGGAAGAAGGTTTCTCTGCATATTTTGACTACTCCTGGCAGTGGGCTTATCAGGAGAAGTTTAAAGAGGCCGGACTTACCGCGCTGCTCGGCAGCGGCTTCGATCCCGGCGTAACACAGGCATACTGTGCGTATGCCCTGAAGCATGAGTTTGATACGATCGATACGATCGATATTCTGGACTGCAACGGCGGCGACCACGGCTATCCGTTCGCGACGAACTTCAATCCGGAGATCAACCTCCGCGAGGTTTCCGCTCCCGGCAGCTACTGGGAGGATGGCCACTGGGTGGAGATCCCGGCCATGAGCATCAAGCGGGAATACAATTTCGACGAGGTGGGAGATAAGGACATGTACCTCCTGCATCACGAGGAGATCGAATCCCTGGCGAAAAACATCCCCGGTGTGAAGCGCATCCGTTTCTTCATGACCTTCGGCCAGAGTTACCTGACCCACATGAAGTGTCTCGAAAATGTCGGCATGCTTTCGACCGAGCCGATTCAGTTCGAAGGCCACGAGATCGTTCCGATCCAGTTTTTGAAGGCACTTCTGCCGGATCCCGCTTCACTCGGACCGCGCACGAAGGGTAAGACGAACATCGGCTGCATCTTCACCGGTGAGAAGGATGGAAAGAAAAAGACCTATTATATCTACAATGTGTGTGACCATCAGGAGTGCTACCGCGAGGTAGGTTCCCAGGCCATTTCCTATACCACGGGCGTTCCCGCGATGTGCGGCGCCATGATGATGCTGAAGGGATACTGGAATAAGCCCGGCGTATATACCGTTGAAGAGTTTGATCCGGATCCGTTCATGGAAGCACTTTGCAAATACGGCCTTCCCCATAAGGAGAGCCACGACCCGAAGTTAGTTCCGTAACAGAGGATAAAAGATAAAGGAGTTCGGATGCGATGAAAGAGAAACTTACACATCTGAAGCTCTCCGGCGCCGGAGCAAATATGCCCCGGCGTATTCTTTGCAGTGACGTGCCCACACCGTGTTATCTGATCGACGAGGCAAAACTGCGGGAAAACGGAAGAGTATTAAAAGAGATCGAAGACGCGACGGGATGTCGAATCCTGCTCGCGCAGAAAGCATTTTCCAACTACGACCTGTACCCGGTTTTGGAGGAATATCTGGCGGGAACCGAGGCGAGCGGCCTGTTTGAGGCACGCCTGGGCCATGAAAAGATGCCCGCTAAGGAGTGCCATGTCTTTTCGGCAGCCTACATTCCGGAGCAGTTTGACGAACTGTTGGAATACGCGGATCATATCGTGTTCAACAGTCCAAGCCAGCTGCGCATGTTCGGTCCGGCCGCGAAGAAGGCAGGAAAAGAGGTAGGTCTTCGCATCAATCCGCTGTGTCAGACGCAGGAGGGGCACGAGATCTACGATCCGTGCGCACCGGGTGGAAGACTCGGGACCACGAAACAGGCGTGGGATGAGCAGATGGACGATGCTCTCATCGCGATGCTGGACGGCCTGCATTTTCACACCCTGTGCGAGCAGAACTCCGATGCACTCGAGATCACACTGCGCGCAGTGGAGGAGCAATTCGGTGATATCATGCATAAGATGCGTTGGATCAATATGGGCGGGGGACACCACATCACACGTGCGGACTACGACCGTGAACTTCTGAAGAAACTTATCTGCCATGTGCGTGACACCTACGGGGTCACCGTGTATCTGGAGCCGGGCGAGGCAGTCGCGCTGAATGCCGGCTACCTATGCACGCGCGTTCTCGATTTCGTGAAAAACGGCGATGTGGTCAATGCGATCCTGGATATGTCGGCAGCCTGCCACACACCGGATGTGCTGGAGATGCCTTACCGGCCTCCACTTTATGAAGGATTTGAAGCCGGAGAGAAGCCTTACACATACCGGCTGGGCGGCCCGACCTGCCTGTCCGGCGACATCATCGGCGATTATGCCTTTGAACGGCCTTTAGGGGCCGGACAGCGGCTTTTATTCGAGGACATGGCGATCTATACCACCTGTAAAAACAACACGTTTAACGGCATGCCATTGCCCGATATCTGGGTCGTAAAGGGAGATGAGATCGTACGATTGACGGACTTCACCTACGAAGATTTCAAAGGCCGTCTCGGAACGAAGGATCCGGACTGAAAAACAGGTGAAATCAACGTTTTGTGACGGGTTTTCACACAAATTTCACATTTATTGTGTTTAATTATGACAGCACCATATGAACCAAGGAGGACAGGGCTTTGATCGAAGTTAAAAACCTGGTAAAACGGTATGGTTTGATCCCTGCGGTCGACGATATCAGTTTTACCTTAAAACCCGGCAAGATCTACGGTTTTTTGGGACCGAACGGTGCCGGAAAATCTACGACCATGAACATAATGACCGGATATATCGCCGCGACGAGCGGAGATGTCCGGATCAATGAATACAGTATTATGGAGGATCCCGAAGAGGCGAAGAGCTTCATCGGTTATCTGCCCGAGATTCCGCCGGTCTACCCCGATATGACTGTAGAGGAATATCTTCGTTTCGTTGCCGAGTTGAAGGGCGTGAAGCGTTCCGAGCGGAAAGACCAGGTGGCCCGCGCGATCCAGCGTACCCGTTTGGATCATTACCGTCGTCGTCTGATCCGCAATCTGTCGAAAGGTTATCGGCAGAGAGTCGGCCTGGCGCAGGCGCTTTTGGGACATCCGCAGTTCATCATCCTCGATGAGCCGACGGTCGGCCTGGACCCGAACCAGATCCTGGAGATCCGGAAACTGATCCGTGAGATCGCGATCTCGGGAGATGATGTACCGGAAGAAGAGCGTCCGATCGTCCTCTTAAGTTCGCACATCATGCAGGAAGTCAGCGCTGTCTGCGATGAGATCCTGATCATCGCGCATGGACGTCTGATCGTCATGGATACACCTGAGAATCTGATCGCTCGCTATCATGTGAATGATGTTTATGAGATCGAAGCCCGTTGCAGCGAGGAGCGCTTAGGTGAAGTGCTCGCTCCGTTTAAGGAGATGGCGGAATTCGAATTTGACAGTAATGACATGCCGGAAGGCATCTCAAAGTTGATCCTGACGTTCCCGAAGGATGCGGACGTGGCGGAATTGCTGTTTAAGACAATGGCGAAGGACGGCATTCCCGTGCGCCAGTTTAAGTGTGTCGTTCCAACATTGGAGGACATCTTCCTGCAGCTCGTTGCGAAGGCAGATGAGGAATTTGCCGCACGTGAAGAGGAGCAGATGAAGGAAGAAAAAGTAAAGAATGCGACGAATAGTTTTGAAGTCACGCCTATGGAGGAAGATCCAATGCAGGAGGATGACGACGAAACAGAAGCAGAAGATGACGAAGCCGAACCGGCGGAAGAAGAGGCTGCTGAAACGAAAGAAGGAGGAGACGAGACATGATCGCTATATGGAAACGTGAATTGAAATCATTTTTTGACGATATGCTTGGTTACTTTATCGTAGCGGCGTTTCTTATGCTCATCGGTTATTTCTTCTGCCAATACAATATCGAAAACCCGTTTGCTTTTTTTGCCTATGCGATTTGTGCAGTTGCTACGTTTATGTCCGCTCTGATCCCGCTTCTTACCATGCGTAGTTTCTCCGAAGAACGCAAATCCAAAACGGATCAGTTGCTTCTTACGGCGCCTGTCAGTGTCTGGAAGATCGTGATGGGAAAATATCTGGCCATGGTAGCTGTTTTTGCCATTCCGGTACTGATCTCCTGCGTATATCCTGCGATCATCTATATTACCGGTTCTTACGCATATCCCCTCACTGACTATATGACCATCCTGGCATTTTTCCTGGTCGGTGCATCCTATATTGCGATCGGTATGTTCTTTTCATCGCTGACGGAAAGCCAGATCATATCTGCTCTGTTGGCATTCGCTTTCATGTTCATTTTGGGAAATCTCCGCGGTCTGGCCCAGAAGGTCCCGCTGGAAGAGTGGAAGAATGCCGTGGCTCTGATCTTATTCACGGTCATCTTTTTCTTTATCTTTTTCAAGATGACGCAGAACTTCTACGTTTCATTTGCCGTATTCGCCGTATTGTGTATCGGCGTCGCAGTCGCTTATCATGTAAACAAGGATATGTTCTATGGGGCAGTCGGCGAGATCATGCGTGCCGTTTCTTATGGTGAAACACTCTATCTTTTTGCAAATAATATTTTTGATGTTACTTCGATCGTGCTTTATCTGTCAGTATCGGCATTCTTCATCTTCCTGACCATTCAGTCGATCCAGAAGAGAAGATACAGCTAGGAGGATGAAATAATGGAAAACAAAAACAATGCGTCCATAAAGCACGGTTCCTACAGCATGTTGATGGTCGTATTGGTCCTGGCATTTTTGGTCGCGGCCAATATCCTGGTGCAGAAACTTCCCACCGGCATGACTGCTTATGACATGAGTGATATCAAACTCTATTCGATCTCCGATAAGACAAAAGAAGTCGTTCGTTCGCTGGATGAAGATGTTACGATCTATCTGATCGGCGAGACCGGAGAGCAGGACCAGATCATCAGCCAGATGCTGGCACTCTATGATGATCTGTCTTCCAAACTCCATGTGAAGGAACTGGATAAAAACGGCGGCTTTGCAACTCTGAAGAAATACGGGCTCGCAAACGAGACCATTGATAACGGAAGTATCCTCGTTACCTCTGAAGCCAGAATGAAATACATTCCGGCATCGGATGTTTATGATCTGGATTATGCTAAATACTTTCAAAGCCAGACTGAGATCTATAATTATGATGGTGAAGGTGAGGTAACTTCGGCACTCCTTTACGTGACCGCGAAGGATATTCCGAAGATCTGCCGTGTGATCGGCCATGAAGAACTCGCGCTTGGAGACACGATTCAGTCGGTAATAAAGAAGGCAAGTTATGAATTGACCGAGCTCAATCTGGCTACCTCCTCTATACCTGAGGATTGCGATATTTTGCTGATCAATGCGCCGTCAAGAGACTATACGGTAGATGAGGCTAACAAGATCCGTGATTATATGGATCGCGGCGGAAAGGTCTTCATAGACTGTGCTTACGAAAACTATGAAACGGAAACCTTTAAAAGCCTTCTTGAATACTGCGGTATCGAACTGAAGAAGGGTGTCGTTTTCGAGCAGGCAGATCATTGCCAGAATCCGGAAGCGCCGTTCGCATATTTTGCAAATGTAAGTTCTTCCGCTGCGATCACGAAGGAAATGTCCCAGAATACGTATGCTTTCGTCTATCTTTCGACCGGTCTGTATACATCCGAGATGAAGAAAAACACACTGAAACTGACTCCGTTTTTGCAGACGACATCAGGTGCTTTCCAGCGTGTTGATTATGAGACGAACGATAAGGTATCCAAAACGGATACGGACCTCTCCGGCCCGATCACGATCGGCCTGACTGGAGAAGACAGTGCTAGCGGGATGAAGATGGTCGTGCTCGGAACCCCGAACCTGGCAGCACAAAATGTATTGGGTGCATTTCCCAATTCGCTGAATATGGATATCTATATTGCCAGCTTGAACTATCTGTGCGCATTCGACCGGGGCGTAAGCATTCCGGCTAAGAGCACCGATTTCGGACAGAATATTTACATGGCATCGACCCGAAACCTGGCACTCGTACTTACGGTCGGTGTTCTTCCGATCGTAGTGCTTCTGATCGGTTTCATTGTATGGTATAAGAGGAGAAATCGGTAATGGCAACGCTTACGGGCCTTTCCGCTGAGGAAAGAAAAAAGAGAAAAAAGAGAAAGCAGATCATGAAGGTCGTGATCCCGCTTGCCATTCTGGTCCTGCTCGCGGGTCTCGTCGTAGGTATTCATTTCGTGAACCTGTATAACGAGCAAAAGCGACTCGAAGAGCTTGCAGCGCAGACGACCGCGGCTCCGAAGAAGGTCGAACTGGTCACGCTTTCAAAGGATGATCTCGAAGAGATCACCGTCATTTCGGCAGACAGCGTTTCCGGTGAAGAGAAGACCTTTATCCGGACCGGAGAGGCTCGTGACTGGAAATGGAAGAATAACACGGACCTAGATCTCAATAAGACATTGATCAATGGCCTTGCAGATAATGTAGCACAGATCACGAGTATCAACACGGTCTCGGATGATCTGGAGAGTAACAGTGACGTGTACGGTCTGAAGGATCCGGCGCACACCATAAAGATCCGCACGACCGAGGGAGAAGAGATCGAGATCTACGTCGGCAGTAAGTCTCCCAGCGGTACGTACTACTTTATGGCTGTGAAGGGCGATAATCATATCTACATGCTGGGTCCCACCTTATACAGTTACTTGGTGCGTGAACTGGCCGAGTATATCGATCTCGAGAAGTTCCCCGAACTGGAGGAGCAGCAGTTCTACAGTCTGTCCGTCCAGAAACCGGGTGAGACAGAGCCTGTCTGTGGCTATTTCAACCCCGAAGACCTGTTGCAGGTCGACCGGATGGCCTTAAGTCTCTGGTATTTCGCGTCGGAAACATCCGGACGTTATGACAGCATGGACTACGAGAAGGGCAGAAGCCTGAGCGAGGCGCTCACCGGTCTATCGTATTCAGGTTGCGTGCGTGCCATGCCGACGGAGGAGGAACTGAAAGAGTTCGGCCTGAAGGACGGTGCTGCGAAGATCGTGCTTACTTACAAAAAGTACGGCATTGAAGTGCAGCCCGACGGCTCATTGCCTTTTGAACGTAAGCAGATCAGCTTAACGGTCGGTAAGGAAACGAGCTATAATGATATGACCTATTATTATGCACAACTTGACGGCACGGGTCCCGTATTCCGTATTCTGAAGAAGGGCGGATTGAACTTCGTCATGGAGTCCTTCACGAAGGAGAATATGATGAACCTGCTGCCTACGCAGATCGGTATCGCAAATGTTGATCGGATCAAGCTCATCTACAAATCGAAGGAGCATGATTTCGAGATCCGTCGCGAGACCACAAAGGATGAAAAGGGCAATGAAAAGACGGTAGAACGTTTCTTCGGAGACGGAAAGGAATTTGAAGAAGCGTCGTTCCGTTCTTTCTATTCGATGCTCGCAGCATTGTCCGCGAACCAGTATCTGGCACCGGAGAAGGTGAAGAAAGACGCCGAAGTCATCCTGGATTACGAATTCTTCACGAACTACGGGGAGAATGAAACAAAGCACATCCGCCTGCTGGAATACGATGATAACGCCAGCCAGCTGGAGGTGAACGGAGAGATCTTATATCTCGTTAACCGTACGGAAAGAAAAAAGATCGAGTCGAATATTGAAAATGTACTTTCGGCTCTGGAATAGGATTTAAGATGAAACGATTGCTGTTTACAAAGCCTGTCTACAAAGAGACGATCTGGGGTGGGGACCGTTTACGGAAGGAGTTTTCCTATCCCATACCGGGAGAAAGGACCGGCGAATGCTGGGCGATCAGCGCGCACCCTGCGGGGGACTGTGAGGTGTGCGCGCCCGGCACGCCGTATGACGGGCGGTTGCTGTCCGAACTGTGGGAACATGAGCCCCAACTCTTCGGATTTGTAAACGGCGATCGTTTTCCTTTACTCGTAAAGATCATCGACGCCGCGGACGACCTGAGCATTCAGGTGCATCCGGATGATGCGTATGCGAAAGAGCATGAAAATGGTTCACTCGGGAAGACGGAGTGCTGGTACATTCTGGCTTGTGATCCGGGCGCGACCATCGTCATCGGCCACAATGCAGCCTCGAAGGAGGAAGCACGGGCCATGATTGAAGAGAAACGGTGGAACGACTTCATTCGCGAGGTGCCCATCCGGCCTGGCGATTTCTTCCTGATCAAACCGGGAACGGTACATGCGATCAAACGCGGGACCATGCTTCTCGAAACCCAGGAGAGCAGCGATCTCACCTATCGTTTATACGATTATGACCGCCTGCAAAACGGAAAACCGAGGCAGCTGCACATCGAGAAGAGCCTCGATGTTATTCAGGCCCCCTTTGATCCTCAGACTTGCAGTTTCCCGGAACTGAAAACCATTCAGACCGGAAACAGCGAGATCACGCGTCTTGTGGACTGCGAATGCTTCACGGTAGATCGTATCGTTGTAAAGAACGAAGGCATTCCGGCAGTGCTTAATACACGGGGACGTTTCATCAACATGAGTGTGATCGACGGAGCCGGAACGATCGACGATACGCCGATACGAAAAGGAGATCATTTTATCATCCCGGCCGGTTATGGTTGTTATGATCTGCATGGGGAGATGACGCTCATCGCGTCTCATTTGCCGTATGATGCAGATGCGAAGGAGAGGTACTTCGGCAAATGCATCGACCTGCATGTGCATTCTAATGAATCCGACGGTACACTTACGCCGACACAGGTCGTGGAGCAGGCGGCGCAGGCCGGCCTTTATGCCATCGCGCTTACCGATCATGACACCGTCAGTGGGGTTGCCGAGGCGGTCGAGGCCGGTAGAAAGTACGGAGTCCGCGTGATCCCCGGAATCGAGATATCCTCTGCGCGTAACGGCGGGGATGTACACATTCTGGGTTATGGGGTAAATGTCAACCAGCCGGAATTTCTGGAAGAACTGGATAAGATCCGCAACATCCGAATCGAACGCAATCGAAAGATGGCGAAACTGCTGGAAGACCACGGCTTTGCGATAACGTATGAGAAGTTGATGGCAAAATTCGGCGAGGATGCGATCATTACCCGTGCGCATTTTGCGAGGTATCTGCTGGATACGGACCAGATCGGTTCCGTAAGCGAAGCGTTTGATAAATACATCGGCCCGGGCTGCCCGTGCTACCTTCCAAAGGAGGAGATCACGATCGAACGGGCCATGGCGATCCTGCGTATGGCGGGAGCGAGGCCGGTCCTGGCGCACCCTATGCTTTATAAGCTTTCGAAGGATGAACTGGAAGAACTGGTCGACCGTTTGATCGAGCTGGGACTCTATGGCATCGAGGCGGTCTACACGACGTATTTGACGGAAGAAGAGAACTATGTTAAGAGACTGGCCCGGAGAAAGGGCCTCGTGATCACCGGCGGCTCGGATTTCCACGGAGCGAATAAACCGAAGATCGCGATCGGTAAGGGCTTCGGCGGCCTATACGTACCGGCGGATCTTTTGGAAGATCTGAACCTTCCCGAGGAGTAAACATGAACTATCGATATTTAGCGCTGGACCTGGACGGAACCCTGGTGAATTCACAGAAAGTGATCACGCCCGCGACCTACGAAGCCTTGATGAAGATACAGGAAAACGGAGCGAAGGTCATCCTCTGTTCCGGCCGACCGATGGACGGCATCCTCGCATTGGCCCGTCAGTTGAAACTTAAGGACTTCGGCGGCTACATCATCTCGTTCAACGGCGGACGCGTGGTATCCTGCGCGACCGGGGAAATCGTATTCCAGCGGGAAGTCGCGCCGGATGAGCTGTGGAAGGTGTTCCACTACGCAAAAGAGTTTAAGACGCCGCTGCTCATGCATCAAAAGGGCAGTGTGCTGGCAGAATATGCGGACAATGAATACATCGTTCTGGAAGCAAAGATCAACCACATGCCGGTTCGTAAGGTCGACGATCTGTCGAAGCATACGGATGAACCGATCATCAAGTTCATCGCGGTAGAGAAGCCGGATTATCTGGCGACGGTCGAGCCGAAGATGCGGGAGGCGCTAGGGCCGAACTTCCACGTGATGCGGTCCGAGCCGTTTTTCCTCGAGATCATGGCAAAGGATATCGAGAAATCCTATGCGCTGGATCGACTGTTGGAGACACTCGGGGATACGAAGGATGCGCTGGTCGCATGCGGGGACGGCTTTAACGACATCTCCATGATCGAATATGCGGGAATGGGCGTGGCTATGGCAAATGCGCAGCCGGCCGTGAAGGATGTTGCGAATTTTATTACCCGCTCGAACGACGACGATGGAATCGCTTTGGTATGTGAAATGTTCTTTTCACAGCCTGTGCGTTAGAACGGTCGTAATTTCTTCTTGTTATTTTCACAAAAATGCGTTATACTGAAGGAAGCGCTGACTATATCGGCGTTTCCTTTTCATTTTCTGAAAACGAAGGTTGCATACTTTCCTCTAGATTATTTTACGGGACGGATAGTGTGATCTGTCCGGCGGCCCGATAAACGGCCGACCCGTAAGCAAGGAGGTTTTATGAGATATAAGATCCTGGACTACGATTATCTGTTGAATTCCTACGCGGATGACATCAATCTTCGCATGTCGAATTACGAGAATATGAAGCAGCGGCTTCTGCCTGAGGGTGAGTCCCTGGTGGATTTTGCAAACGCGCATGAGTATTTCGGCTTCCATACGACGAAGGACGGCTGGGTGTACCGCGAATGGGCGCCCGGTGCGCAGGCGATGTACCTGACCGGTGACTTTAATGACTGGAACCCGCATGCATTGCCCATGCACGAACTGGAAAACGGCGTATGGGAAGTCAACATCCCCGGAAAGAAAACGTTGTTTGACGGATGCCGCGTACAGGCGGTCGTATGTGCGAACGGAGAGGAACTGCGTCGCATTCCTCTGTATATTCACCGCGTTGTTCAGGAAGCGAACTCCGAAGTGTGGAATGGTGTGATCTCCGTTCCGAAGCGGAAGTTCGTCTGGACCGATGCAGATTTCGCACCGGAGATGCCGCCGTATATCTACGAATGTCACGTCGGCATGGCGCAGGAAAAATACGGCGTCGGAACCTATCAGGAATTCACCGAAAAGATCCTGCCGCGCGTGCAGCAGCTCGGTTATAATACGATCCAGCTCATGGCGATCATGGAGCATCCGTATTACGCTTCCTTTGGCTACCAGGTGACGAATTTCTTCGCGGCATCGTCGCGTTTCGGCTCCGAGCATGACCTGAAGAAACTGGTCAATACGGCGCATAAGATGGGCATTCGTGTGCTCCTCGACGTGGTGCATTCGCACGCAGCGAAGAATACCTCCGAGGGCATCAACCGCTTTGACGGTACCGATGTGCAGTTCTTCCATGAGGGAGAGCGCGGAAACCACCGTGAGTGGGATACAAAACTGTTCAACTACGGAAAGCCGGAGGTATTGCATTTCCTGCTTTCGAACCTGAAATATTGGATGACGGAGTACCATTTCGACGGTTTCCGTTTCGACGGCGTTACCAGCATGCTGTATCACGATCATGCGCTGGGAACGAACTTCGACAACTATGATAAGTATTTCTCGCTGAATACCGACACCGATGCAGTCACTTACCTGCAGCTGGCCAATGAACTCGTGCACGCGATCAACCCGAACGCGATCACGATCGCGGAGGATATGTCCGCGATGCCCGGTATGGCGATGAAGATCCGCTACGGCGGCATCGGCTTCGACTACCGCCTGGCTATGGGTGCGGCTCCGATGTGGATCAAGTTCCTCGACGAGACGCGCGACGAAGACTGGGACATCTGGCGTATGTGGTACGAGCTTTCCGGCCGTCGCCCGCACGAGAAGGTCATCGGCTATGTGGAGTGCCACGACCAGGCGCTTGTCGGTGATAAGACAGTTATGTTCCGCCTGTGCGACCAAGAGATGTACTGGAATATGTCAAAACGTTCCCAGAACGTCATCATTGACCGCGGTATCGCCCTGCATAAGATGATCCGCTGGATCACCGAGACTGTGGGCGGTGAGGGCTACCTCAACTTCATGGGCAATGAATTCGGTCACCCCGAGTGGATCGATTTCCCGCGTGAAGGTAATAACTGGAGCTACCATTACTGTCGCAGACAGTGGTCGTTGGCGGATAATAACGACCTTCGCTACGGGCAGCTCATGCAGTTCGATAAAGATATGATCGCGCTTTCGAAGCGTGAGGATGTGCTGAAGGGCCGCGTTCACAACCTGTGGATGCATCAGCAGGATAAGGTGATCGCCTATGAACGTAATGACATCGTCTTTGTGTTTAATTTCCATCCGACGAAGTCATTTACCGGATACTTCATTCCGGTGCCTGCTCCGGGTAAATATCAGGTCATCATGTCGAGCGACCAGAAGCGCTATGGCGGACAGCAGCGTATCGATATGAACTATGTCTACACGGCAGATGAGCTGGGAGACGGAAGATATGGGTTCCCCATCTACCTTCCGAGCCGTACTGCATTTGCCATGAAGAAGATCGAAGAAGAATAAAAGGTTCGGGCCTTAGCCGGCGGGAGAGATCCTTCCGGTAAGGCCCGTTCTGCATATTTTTGATTTTTTTGCGGAAATCGGGATCAACCGCTTGACAAGGGGTCCGAAGGCGGTTATAATCGTGCACAAGAGGTTTGCAAAGCAGACCTTATATAGTCAAAGGCGATGATTAGGAAGAAGTAAGTTCCGATACGGGATACAGAAAGCAGCCGGTTGATGAGAGGCGCATCCACGATGGTTCCGAATACATCCTATAGCCGCGCACCGAACGAGATATCCAGTAGGCTGCGCCGCATGCATGCGTTAATGTGCCGGGGTATGAATGTACCCGCTGAGGCAGAAAGTGTGAGCTTTTTGCGAAGAAAGGTGGTAACACGATTAGAATCGTCCTTTTGTGAAGGGGCGTTATTTTTTTGCAGAAATTTCCACGCGGCAAGCGAAGGACCAAACAACTACAGGAGGAAGACCAAATGAAGATTTATGAAGAACTGAAGGCACGTGGGCTGATTGCCCAGGTTACCGACGAAGAGCGTATCCGCGATCTCGTGAACAACGGGAAGGCGACGTTCTACATCGGCTTTGATCCCACTGCGGACAGCTTGCACGTGGGACACTTTATGGCGCTGTGTCTGATGAAGCGTCTGCAGATGGCGGGCAATAAGCCCATTGCCCTGCTGGGCGGCGGCACCGGCATGATCGGTGACCCGTCGGGTAAGACCGACATGCGTAAGATGCTGACGAAGGAGCAGATCGACCACAACATCGAATGCTTTAAGAAGCAGATGGCGCGATTTATCGATTTTTCGGACGGTAAGGCGCTGATCGTTAACAACGCGGACTGGCTGCTGGATCTCAACTATGTGGAGCTGCTCCGCGAGGTGGGACCGCATTTCTCGGTGAATCGTATGCTGACAGCGGAGTGCTACAAGCAGCGCATGGAGCGCGGCCTGACCTTCCTGGAGTTCAACTACATGATCATGCAGAGCTACGATTTCTACAAGCTGTTCCAGGATTACGGCTGCAACCTGCAGTTCGGCGGTGATGACCAGTGGAGCAACATGCTCGGCGGTACAGAACTCATTCGCCGTAAGCTCGGTGAGGACGCGAGCGCGATGACCATCACGCTGCTTCTGAATTCCGAAGGTAAGAAGATGGGTAAGACCGAGAAGGGCGCTGTATGGCTCGATGCCGAGAAGACTTCGCCGTTCGAGTTCTACCAGTACTGGAGAAATGTCGAGGATCAGGACGTGTTGAAGTGCATCCGCATGCTGACCTTCCTGCCTTTGGAGGAGATCGAAGCCATGGCATCCTGGGAGGGCAGTCAGTTAAACAAGGCGAAGGAGATCCTCGCATTCGAATTGACGAAACTCGTACACGGCGAGGAAGAGGCTGTAAAGGCGCAGGAGGCAGCGCGTGCGCTGTTTACCGGCGGCAATGCGGCAAACATGCCTTCGTTTACGCTTTCGGATGAGGATTTCCAGGATGGCGTGATCGATATTCAGGCGGTGCTGGTTAAGAGCGGCCTGGTTCCTTCCCGTTCCGAAGGACGTCGTGCGATCGAGCAGGGCGGTGTATCCGTGGACGGCGAGAAGATCGCGACGACCGACCTCAAGTTTACGAAGGCTGACTTCGCAGGCGAAGGTAAGGTGTTCAAACGCGGAAAGAAGAACTTCTGCCGCGTCAACGCATAAGGTGACAGAGGGGACGGTTCTTTTTGTCACATGTGACAATGGGGACGGTTCTATCTGTCACATATTTAGCCGCTCCGGCAGGAAACTGCCGGAGCCTTTTTTGATTTGATATCTTTTGAAATTTCAGAAAAACTTAAGAATTTCGTAATTGACACGGGCGCTTTGCGGTGCTAATATAGCAAATGGTTCAATTTTGAACTATTCAAGAAAGGAGGTATTCCCATGGCTGATATTAAAAAGTATCGTCGCAGAGGTGCGATCTTTGTGAACAATCTGGCTTCCGCATATAATGTGGCTATGATCCCTTTGTGTGAGGAGACCCATTTGAAAGTGCATCAGTTGGACATGCTTCTGTATCTTTCGGAGAACCCGGAACACAGTACGGCTCGTGATATTTGTAAGTGCCTTTGGCTGAAACCGGGTCTGGTTTCCATGTCCGTGGATGAATTGGTCGAAATGGAATATCTCGTTCGAGAGGCGGTCCCGGGGGACCGCAGAAAGGTTCGGCTGAAACTCACAAAGAAGGCAGAGGCGCTTACGGGACGCGTGCTGCAGCTGCAGAGTGTTTTCATTGACCGGGCGAAGCAGGGACTTACTGCACAGGAGAAAGATCAACTGGAACACTTTTTCGATGTGATCTTCGATAACATCGATCAAATGAGCCATTGAGTCTCCTATAAGAAATGTGAAAGAGGATGAGTACATGTTAGAACTGAAGAATATCGTCAAGGATTATCCCGCGGGCGATGGTACCGTACATGCGTTGAAGGGCATCAGCCTGAACTTCCGAAACGCAGATTTCGTTTCCATCTTAGGACCTTCCGGCTGCGGTAAAACAACGATGCTGAACATCATCGGCGGCCTGGATAAATACACCAAGGGCGATCTGATCATCGGCGGAACATCGACGACAGCGTTTAAGGACCGTGACTGGGATGGTTATCGTAACCACTCCATCGGTTTCGTGTTCCAGAGTTATAACCTGATCCCGCATCAGACCGTGCTGCAGAATGTCGAGCTTGCGCTGACATTGTCCGGCGTATCAAAGGCGGAGCGCCGTGAGCGTGCGAAGAAAGCGCTGGAGTCCGTAGGCCTGGCGACGCAGTTGAAGAAGCTGCCCGGTGAGATGAGCGGCGGCCAGATGCAGCGTGTGGCGATCGCGCGTGCATTGGTCAATGATCCCGACATCATCCTGGCGGATGAGCCGACGGGTGCGCTGGACACTGAGACCAGTATCCAGGTCATGGATATCCTGAAGGAGATCTCGAAGGATCGCCTGATCATCATGGTAACGCACAATCCGGATATCGCTGAGAAATATTCCACCCGTATCATAAAGATGCTCGACGGTGAGATCACCGGCGACTCCAATCCGTTGACCGACGAAGAGATCGAGAAACTTCGTAAGGAAGACGCAGAGAAAAAGGCACAGCAGAGTGTGAAGAAGAAGCCGTCCATGTCGTTTGCGACTTCGTTCGGTCTGTCCCTGAAGAACCTGTTTACGAAGAAGGGAAGAACCATTCTGACTTCGTTCGCGGGTAGCATCGGTATCATCGGTATCGCGTTGATCTTCTCGGTATCGCATGGTATGACGACCTATATCGATTACGTGCAGGAGGACACATTGTCCAGTTATCCGTTGACGCTGCAAGCGCAGAACGTCGATTTCGGTAGCCTGCTTGAGACGTATATCAACCTGGTAAAAGGCAACAAGGATCACGATCATGACGCGGTCTACCAGAAACCCGCCATGTACGATCTGGTCAATACGATGAGCAGCCTCCAGGATAAGACCAACGACCTTCGTTCCTTCAAGGAATATCTGGAGAAGGAACGCAACGACCCGAACAGCAAGAGCGGTCTGCATGATGCATTGAGCGCTGTTCAATACACCTACAACCTGAGCCCGCTGATCTACACAAAGAGTGTGGATGGTTCCATCATCCACTCCGATGTGCAGGAATTGATGAGCCGTATCTTCATGAAATCCATGAGCAAGATGATCGGCAACATGTTCGGCGGCGATGATGATGGTAACAGCAGTAGCAGCATGATTACACCGTCGATGTTCACATCTTCCAACGCGACTTACGGCATGGGAAGCAGCACCTACATGAACATCTGGCAGGAGATGGTGCCCGGAATGAATGGTGAAGTTCGGACCGAACTTCTGGATAAGCAGTATGACGTGATCTATGGAACCTGGCCGCAGGAGTATAACGAAGTAGCTTTGGTTCTGGATGAGAACAATGAGATCGGCGACATGGCACTGTACGCACTCGGCCTGGTTTCCGAAAAAGAGATCGACGACATCATGGATGCAGCCATCAACAACGCGACCGTCGAGAAGAAGCAGGTAAAATGGAGTTACGAGGAGATCTGCCAGACCGAGTTCCGTATGATCTTGAATGCAGATTGCTACAAGAAAGACGAGACGACCGGCCTGTACACCGACCTTCGTGACACCGACGCCGGCCTGAAGTACCTCTATGACAATGCGATCCCGCTTAAGGTGGTCGGCATCATCCGCCCGTCGGAAGATGCGGTATCGAACATGCTGACCGGTGCGATCGCCTACACCCATAAGCTTACCGAGTTTGTGATCGAGAAGAACTCCGAATCCGAGGCGATTGCCGCACAGAAGGCAGACCCTTCCGTGGATATCTTCACCGGCCTTGCATTTAAGGATTCCACCGGAAAACTTACCGATGAAGAGAAGGCTGAAACCTTCAAGAAGAACGTAAGCCTCCTCTCCAATAAGGAATTGGCGAAACTCTATGTGAAGATCAAGTCCATCCCTCCGGAAGATGTTTTGAAGGAAAACCTGGAAAAGGCACTGGGTGCGATGACGCGTGCGGACATTGACCGCCTGATCATTCAGGGTATCGTATCGCAGACCGGTATGAGCGAGGCGGATGTCAAAGAGTATGTTTCCGCGATGAGTGATGACGAGATCTACGCGATGCTCTCGCAGACCCTGCAGGAGCAGATAAAGTCCGCCTATGCCGCGCAGGTCGAGGCACAGATGGGCGCATTGGATGCGGAGCAGCTTTCGGGCGTATTCCGCCAGGAGATGGCGACTTATACCGATGACCAGCTAGCGGAGTACTATGAACTGCTTAATTTCTCTCGTTCCAACTACGATGCAAACCTGATCGTATTGGGTTGTGTGGATCTGGACGATCCGTTCGGCATCAACCTGTACGCTTCCAGTTTCGCGAATAAGGACATCATCAAGGATGCGATCGACGCTTACAACGAAGCGGCAGATGAGGGCTCACAGATCGAATATACCGATATCATCGGCCTGCTGATGTCGTCCATCACGACGATCATCAATGCGATCACCTATGTACTCATCGCATTCGTAGCGATCTCCCTGGTGGTTTCTTCCATCATGATCGGTGTCATCACCCTGATCTCCGTACAGGAGAGAACGAAGGAGATCGGTATCCTGCGTGCAATCGGTGCTTCCAAGCGGAATGTATCGCACATGTTCAATGCAGAGACTATGATCATCGGTTTCACGGCCGGCCTGCTGGGCGTCGTAGTGACCTACCTGATGTGCATCCCGATCAATATCATCCTGCACAACCTGACAGGACTGAATAACCTTTCGGCGATTCTGCCGATCCCGGTGGCTCTCGTATTGATCACTATCAGCGTCCTGCTGACTCTGATCTCAGGTATCATCCCTTCGAGAAGCGCAGCGAAGAAGGATCCCGTGGTTGCACTACGCACCGAATAAACTACATCTATACATAACTCAAGCGGCACGCCACAAACGTGCCGCTTGTTATATTACGGCTACCACTGGCCGATGCGGGCAATGTGCTCGTTAGCACTGCATACGCCCTCCACCTTTCAGTTCGTTGCGCTGTGAAAAACGGACGTTCGGAGCGAAGCCGAATTTCAGGGTACCGCTTCGACTTCGGCCGTTTTCCGATGAAAACGACCTCAGCTAGCTCAAAGGTCGGCCTCGGAGGCCGACTTTGCCCCTGATTCGGCTTCTCCCTTACGGCGTTTTTCTACAGCTCGCTCTCATGTTCGTTGGAAATCGTATACTGAAAACTGATCCCCCTTGCATTGACCAAGGTATTTGCGAAGACAGTGCGGCACTATTTGTGGCGTACCGCTTCGGCTGTGCGTAGTGCTGGGGGAGCCAGAGGGAAAGCAAGAGGAAGAAGCAAGAGGAGGAAGC
>DBXX01000072.1:14733-23918 GCA_002309675.1 Lachnospiraceae bacterium UBA1201 | reverse complement strand
GCAAGACATCCGGTCTGTGTTGACGGGGGGTGGGGAGTGTGTTATGATGGTGGGGCAGGTGTGTGCCTTGGCGCGTGTTTGTGTATAATCGTTTTTGAGGTTGTCGGATGTGCGTGGAGGGGGTATACTACTTGGTAGTATGAAAGTTTTATGGAGGTTAGTTTTTATGACTGGAACGATCGTTATTGCTCAGTAGTCTGGGCTTAAATACAGAGATCATGAGCTCAGATGAATCCTAAGGTAAGATTGTTTAGGAGGAAGAATATGAGCTATATCAAGGCAGAGGATATTCTGCCCGAAGAATTATTGAAGAAGATTCAGCAGTATGTGAACGGGCGGCTGATCTATATTCCGTGTGTTGAGAAGCGGGAGTGGGGCAGCGGCACGGATTCGCGGGAGTTCTTTCGTGAGCGAAATGAGAGGATCTTTGAGGATTTTCTGGCAGGAACGAGGCCGCAGAAACTGGCTTTGCTCTATGCATTGTCCGAAAAGAGTATTCAAAGGATCCTTCGCGAGCAGAGAGCCGTCGCGTCGATCAAAGAAGTTTGCTGATGGAAAGTGGACCGGGTCGGTAGTCAAATGCCGGCCCGTTTCGTTAAATATCCGGCAGGTCGACAGCAGGATGCATTTGCCGGGAGGTAATATCATGAATGAAAACGAGCTATATAAGGAACTGGGCGTTTTGACGAAGGATAAGAGCCGCTGGGAGGAGAATATCCCGTATGTGGAGTCGCTTTTGGATCATACGTCGGAGAAGATCCGGGCGAAGGCGCTCTGGCTTCTGGGCGAGATGGGTCTGGAATATCCGCAGGGAGTAAAGAATGCCGTGCCTGCGATCGCATCCTTTTGCGACAGCACGTCACCGCTTCTTCGGGAGCGGGCGGTCAATGCACTCGGCAGGATCGGGCGTGGAGACTATCGCCTCATCGAACCGTATTGGCCGAACATGTTTCGCTTCGCGAACGATGCGGAGCCGAAGGTGCGTCTGAGTTTTATCTGGGCGTCGGAGAATATCGCGACGAACACGCCGGACATTTACGAGGGCCATATGGAGATATTCGCCAAACTCCTCAGTGACGAAGTGGACCAGGTCCGGATGGAAGCGCCGGAGATCTTCCGGGTTCTCGGGAAGCGCCGCCCGCAGTTTGTACGACCATATATCGAAACGCTGCGAAAGAATTCCGAGACCGATCCGAACCGCGTCGTGCGGATCCATAGCGCGGGAGCGATCAAAGCAACTGGCTTGGCGTAATACATGGACAGGAGGAGAGTATGAGGCTGGAAACGGAGAGACTGGTGATCCGGGATCTGAGGCGGACGGACGCGGCTGCGTTCGTGCAGATGGCTGCGGACGGAAGTCTGGCGGAGAGCATCGGGTTCGACGCCGGGTGCGGGGCCTGGATGGATGAATGGATGGAGAAGGCGATCCGGCTGTCTGAACAGGATGACCCGCGAGGAGCGTTCCTGGCCTACACGATCGAAACGAAGGATGAACAAGAGATGGTCGGGTCGGTCGGATGCTCCTATTACGAAGACCTGAAGCAGGTCGGGATCACGTATTTTATCGGGGGCAATGTGAGAAACCGGGGCTATGCGGCGGAAGCGGTCCGCGCCTTTGTACCGTATTTCTTCGAACACTTTGAGGAAGAGGCATTGATCGCGAACATTCTTCAGGAAAATGTACCGTCGCAGAAGGTAGCGGAGCAGGCCGGCTTCCAGCTGAAGGAGGTCCGGATGTACCGGGACAGCGACGATAAGGAGAAAAAACTGTACCGGTTTTACTATTTGCGACGTCCTGCGTCGGGAGCCCAAAAGAATTTGGAGGAAAATGAATGGATAAAAAAGCAATCATAGACAAACTATACAAAGAGGCATATGAAAAGGACATTTTCAACGGTACCTGGCTGTATGCCGAGAACGGTGAGATCGTAAGTAAGGGAGCCTATGGCTTTCGCGACTTTGACGACCAGCTGCCCATGCGGGAAGATACGGTGTTTCAGCTGGCTTCGATCACGAAGCAGTTTACGGCGGCGGCCGTTATGCTTTTGGTGAGAGATGGGCGGTTAAGCCTCGAGGACACCGTGACGAAGTTCTACCCGGAATTGCCATATTCGGAGGTTACGATCCGGAACCTGCTGACACATACCGGCGGCATTCCGGAGTCCTACGATGAGAACATCATCCTGCGGACCTTCCAGGAAGAGCACCGTATTATGGGCAGCGACGGCATTATCCGCTTCCTGTCGGAAGATGGTGTGGAGCCGCGCTTCGCACCCGGTGAGCGCTTCGAATACACCAACGGCGGCTACAACCTTCTGGCGGAGATCGTCGCGAAGGCCGCAGGCGTTCCGTTTGAGCAGTTTTTGAAGGAAAACATTTTCGAGCCCGCCGGCATGCCGAATACCGCTGTCCGTCATATCTGGAGCGAAGGCCTGCCGAATGACAACATTGCCCGCAACATGGTACAGGTGGACGGAAAGCACATCCGCGTCACGGATTCGGAGGATGCGGACGTGGTGGCGTTTGATGGCCTGAATGGTGATGACTATGTATACACCAATATTTTTGACATGTTCAACTGGGACCGTGCGCTACGCGAAGAGAAGGTGCTGACGCTGGCGGAGCAGAAGATCATGTACACGCCGGGGCGGCTGAAAGACGGAAGTCCCGCGGGCGAGGGAGAGAAGGGTGACGGCTACGGGTTCGGCTGGGGCGTCGTGAAGGACCCCACGTTCGGTCTCTTCGTGAGCCATGGCGGCGGGATGCCTGGCCTGAGCACCTGGTTCCAGCGCTTCATTGACTGCGACCGCGTGCTGGTGCTGCTCAACTGCCGTGAGAGCGAGGATGTCCGTGCGAACTTCAGCCTTTGGAAGGCGATCCGCGCGATCATCACGGATCAGGAGCCCGAGCCGGTCCAGGTGATCGAGGAGATTGTGAAGGAGCCGGATACGTCGAAATGGGCGTCCTACTGCGGATGGTATGAGCATCCAGAAGAGGGCGAGTTCATCCTCGATGAAGTCTTCGAGAAGGATGGCGTTTTGTACGCGAAGGGCCTCGATGAGGGAGACGAGACCGAGTTCCGCCTCTATCCGATCGGGGACAATGAATTCGGCCGGAAGACCGCATGGTATACGTTCAAGTTCGGAGACGGTAGTGTGACTTATAACGAGATCACCTGCAAGAAAAAGGCTTGAAAAGAACTCACATCGAAGACATAAAAACACCCCGAAGCACGAAAAGTGCTTCGGGGTCGTTTTTGTATATGTCGTTTGAAATTACAGCAAATGGATTCCATTGGCCGCGCAAGCGGTTTTAGTAGCGTCGTCCCACAGGCTGGACTGGACTTCGCCGATGTGCGCGCAACCGAGCAGGAGCATGCACAGACGGGACTGGCCGATGCCGCCGCCGATGGTGTAAGGAAGTTCGCCGTTGAGCAGCAGGCTGTGGAAGTAGGAAGTGCGGCGATCGTCGCATTTCGCGATGGTCAGCTGACGGTCCAGGGATTCGGGGCTTACGCGGATGCCCATCGAGGAAAGCTCGAAAGCACAATCCAGTGTGTCGTCCCAGAAGAGCAGGTCGCCGTTTAATTCCCAGTCGTCGTAGTCCGGAGCACGGTTGCCGTGCGGCTTGCCGGAGGCGAGAGCACCGCCGATCTGCATGATGAAGGTGGTCTTGTGATCCTTCAGGAAGGCCTGCTCACGCTCTTCGGGGGTGAGGCCGGGGAACATATCCTCGAGCTCCTGCGAAGTGATGAAGGTCACATCGCGGGACAATGTGGTCTTCACCGAAGGGTATTCGGCTTTCAGCGCATCCAGTGTATTGCAGACGGAAAGCACGATGTTACGAACGGTCTCTTTTAAATAGTCGAAATTACGATCGGAGACGGAGATGATCTTCTCCCAGTCCCACTGATCGACGTAGATGGAGTGGAGATTATCCAGTTCCTCGTCACGGCGAATGGCGTTCATGTCGGTGTAGAGGCCTTCGTGCATCGAGAAACCGTATTCCTTCAGAGCCAGACGCTTCCATTTTGCGAGCGAGTGTACGACTTGTGCGTCCTTACCGATGGCAGGCACGTCGAAGCCGACAGGGCGCTCCCAGCCGCTTAAGTTATCATTCAATCCGGAGTCCGCAAGTACGAAGAGCGGCGCGGACACGCGGCGCAGGTTCAAATGCTCTTCAAGCTGGGCCTGAAAGCATTTACGGATGGAGGCGATGGCGCACTGCAGGTCGAAACCCTTCAGAGCGGGCACATAGCCCTCCGGAATCGTTACTTTATTCATAATAATACTCCTCCTCTAAGAAAGATAGGAAAATAAAAAACCAAAAATTAGTCTAGCACAAGCCCATTTACCTGTCAAGAAAAAACACAGGCTTCAGACATTCTTCTTGTAGATCAGGTACAGGCCGGAGAGAAGCAGATCGTTGTCGTATTCGATCTTATGACGGCAGGATGGGATGACGTAACGCGCCATACCGCCGGTCGCGATGACGGTAGCCTTCGCGCCGAGCTCATCGTTGATGCGGTCGACTAAGCCGTCCATCATGGCTGCGTTGCCGAAGATCAGACCGCCGCGCATACATTCGATGGTGTTGCGGCCAATGACGCGCTTCGGTACTTCGAGGGAGATATCCGGAAGTTGCGCCGTGCTGTTCGACATCGCATTGGCCGCCGCACGCAGACCGGGGGCGATCATGCCGCCTAAGAAGTTGCGGTTCTTATCGATGACGGAGACCGTGGTCGCTGTGCCCATGTCGAAGATGATCATGGGGCAGGGGTATTTTTCGAGGGCGCCGACAGCCGCTACCACCAGGTCAGCACCGAGCTGCGCCGGGTTTTCGATCAGGATGTTCAAGCCAGTCTTCACGCCGGGGCCGACGACCAGGGGCGCCTTACCCAGGACGCGGGTCACGGCCTGGGCGATCGTGTCGCCGATGGAAGGAACGACCGAAGAAATGATCGAGCCCTCGATCTGGTCACAGGTGATTTTCTGGAAATCCAGGATGCTCTGGAAGATGATCGAGTATTCAAACGGGGTTTTGTTGTGGTCGCTGGAAACACGTTCGGTGAAGTAAATGGCATCGTCGTCGATGCACCCGAAGGTTATATTTGTGTTGCCGATATCGATTGCGAATATCATGTTTCGGTTCTCCTTATCCGGGGCATTTCCCCTTTATATCATGCGTATAATCTATCAAAAATCAGATAAAAATGCAAGTAAAAACACAAAATGGGCCGAATATGCCGTTCCGAACCTAAGGAAAGTGAAAAAGAGGTTGACAATGCAAAATGGAATTGTTAAGATAATAGTTAGCATTTTCATACATGCTGACAAGGAAGGTTAGCGATGCATAACCTTAAACAAGGACAGGAGGAGCTTTATGAACAATCGTATGGTATTATCCCTACTGGTGGATAACCAGGCCGGTGTCCTGAGCCGTGTGTCCGGTTTGTTCAGCCGCAGAGGGTACAACATTGACAGTCTTACCGTGGGAGTGACCGAGAACCCGAACTTTTCCCGTATGACCGTTGTCGCTTCCGGTGAACCGGAGGCTCTGGAGCAGATATACAAGCAACTGGACAAGCTGGTCGATGTGGTGGATATTAAGGAACTCGAGCCCGAGTCGTCGGTTACACGTGAACTGGTACTGATCAAGGTTGCGGCTACTGCCGAGAATCGTCACAAGGTCGTGGCGGTCGCAGGCATTTTCCGTGCGAACATCATCGATGTGTCGCCGTCGTCCGTGATCATCGAACTCACGGGTAACAGCCAGAAGATCCAGGCATTCATTCACCTTTTGGAAGGTTTCGAGATCAAGCAGCTGGTACGCACCGGCGTTGCGGGACTTCCCAGAGGCGCAGAGGATGAGCCGTATCTCGAGGATTGATACGCTATTTACAGGCATTGCCTGCAAAACAGGAGCTTAGCGCTCCCGGAATATTTAACTTTTTAAACTTTTCGGAGGAAAAACAAAATGGCAAGAATTTTTTATCAGAAAGATTGTAATTTAGCACTGCTTGATGGCAAGACCATTGCCATCATCGGTTACGGTAGCCAGGGTCACGCACACGCACTGAACCTGAAAGAGTCCGGATGTCACGTTATCATCGGTCTCTACGAAGGCAGCAAGTCTTGGGCGAAGGCTGAAGCACAGGGCTTCGAAGTATATACCGCTGCAGAGGCAGCAAAGCGCGCTGACATCATCATGATCCTCATCAACGATGAGCTTCAGGCTGATATGTATAAGAAGGATATCGCTCCGAACCTTAAGGACGGCGATATGCTTATGTTCGCACATGGTTTCAACATTCACTTCGGCTGCATCGTTCCGCCTAAGGGTGTTGACGTTGCGATGATCGCTCCGAAGGCTCCGGGTCACACCGTACGTAGTGAGTATCAGGCAGGTAAGGGTACTCCTTGTCTTATCGCAGTTGAGCAGGATGCTACCGGTAAGGCTTGGGACATCGCTATGGCTTACGGCCTTGGTATCGGCGGCGCTCGCGCAGGTCTTCTTGAGACCACGTTCCGCACCGAGACAGAGACCGACCTCTTCGGTGAGCAGGCTGTCCTTTGCGGCGGCGTTTGCGCTTTGATGCAGGCTGGTTTCGAGACTCTCGTTGAGGCTGGTTACGATCCGAGAAACGCTTACTTCGAGTGTATCCACGAGATGAAGCTCATCGTAGACCTGATCTACCAGAGCGGTTTCGCAGGCATGCGTTACTCCATCTCCAACACCGCTGAGTACGGCGATTACATCACCGGACCGAAGATCGTTACCGAGGATACTAAGAAGGCTATGAAGAAGATCCTTTCCGACATCCAGGATGGTACTTTCGCCAGCGAGTTCCTTCAGGAGATGAGCCCTGCAGGCCGTCAGGTTCACTTCAAGGCTATGAGAAAGCTCGCTTCCGAGCATCCGGCTGAGAAGATCGGTGAGGAAGTTCGTAAGCTTTACAGCTGGAACAACGAAGCAGATAAGCTGATCAACAACTGATCATATTCATAGAACAGCTATTTGCCGGGCAGGGTCACAAGCCCTGCCCGGTTTTCAAATGATCGGATCGTTTGGCAGGACATCCGATGGGTTAGATTTTGGTTGGGAAAAAACGAGGAGAGAAGAGATGCTGGGATATTTTAAGAAGAGAGTTTCCAAGAACATAATTACGACGATCATCGTATGTGCGGTCCTGATCGTGATCGCCATGTGCGTCAGCAAGTTTAACTTTATCAAATACCTTACCGGTCCTACGAAGGCTGATATGATGAAGCCGATGTCGGAACTGGAGGGCAAATATGTCACATTTGACGCTGACTTTGTCATGGCAAACTATATTCGTACATCAACGCAGACCACCCGAAACGGAGTTAAAGTCGGTAGTCCGACATTAACTTCGCTGGGATATATCGTTATTACCTATGACAAATCTGGCAATGATGCGAGATATCATTACTTCGGTATCGTGGTACCGGCGAAGAACGAAAAAGATTTGGATAAACTGTCGAAGGATTTTGTCGACTATCTTAATGGTGGCCTCGTTCCTGCATCATATCATTTTACGGGTTCCGTCCGAAAGATCAAATCTGATGAAATAAAGTACTGGAATCAGATGGTGGGGGAAATAAAAGAAGCCGGGTTCGACATGTCGTATTTGGAGGCCTATACGGTCGATTACGACATGATCGGTACTTCTTCAAAGTTCCTCGTTATCATTTGCTTCTGGGGTATGCTCGTGGTACTTCTCTATGCGATCTTCCACGTGATCATGTCCATGCTTTCGTTCAATGCTCCGATCAAAAAGTTCATCGCGAGCAATCCGGGTCAGAGCATGGAAAAACTGGATGCTTCCTTTGCAAATGCAACGCAGATCAGTCCGGATGTGTTTGTTTCCGCCGATTATGTTTACTATCGTAAGGGCGGTAAGGTATATGTTGTCGCATTGGCCGATGTCGTATGGGCATATGTATATACCTACAAGGGAACGAATTATCTTCGTCTGTACGGCGTGAACGGAAAGATCATCGCTGCTCCGGCAGTTCCTGCTGCTGCAGCTGCTGTTAAGGAGATCGCACAGCTCGCTCCGCACTGCGTATGCGGTTATAACGCGGAGCTGAATAAGATGTACACGAAGAATCTGTCCGCTTTCCTGGGGCTGAAGTATTATCCTGTAAGACAGGCACAGCGCAATCAGACCCCCACCGGTACATCCTTTGAGATGGATGTCGACGGTACTCTGCGCCCGGTTGATACCGAGGCGAATACTGCTGCACCTGCACAGGGCGAAGCTATGCAGCCGGTCTACACACCGGGATCCGATGAGCTCGAGAAGGAATTGTCCGCTATGCTGAAAGGCACTTCCGAGAGCGCATCCGAGGCAGCAGAGACGACCGCAGCAGAAGCAGTTGAGACTGCAACAGAGGCAGTTGAGACCGCAACAGATGCTGTGGCAGAAGTGAAAGAAAAGTCTCCGTACGATCTGGATTTCACGCCGATCGATACGGATCTCGATATTAAATAATTGTAAATCAGAAACCGGAGGTATTGGTTATGGGAATGACAATGACGCAAAAGATATTGGCAGCAGCAGCCGGACTTGATAAGGTGGAAGCAGGACAGCTCATCGAAGCAAATCTGGATCTCGTGCTGGGCAATGATATCACGTCACCGGTAGCCATCCATGAAATGGATAAGTTTAAGGCAGAAGGCGTTTTTGATAAGGAGAAGATCGCCCTGGTCATGGACCACTTCGTGCCGAATAAGGATATTAAGAGTGCAGAACACTGTAAGTGCGTCCGCAATTTTGCCAACAAGAACGAGATCACGAATTTCTTTGATGTCGGACAGATGGGCATCGAGCATGCGTTGCTCCCGGAGCAGGGCCTGGTCGTAGCGGGCAATGTTGTGATCGGCGCGGATTCCCACACCTGTACATATGGTGCATTGGGCGCATTTTCCACGGGCGTAGGATCGACGGACATGGCAGCCGGCATGGCTACCGGTAAGGCTTGGTTTAAGGTTCCTGCGGCTATTAAATTCGAACTCGTAGGAAAGCCGGCACCGTGGATCAGCGGTAAGGACATCATCCTGCACATCATCGGCACCATCGGTGTGGACGGCGCTCTGTACCAGTCGATGGAGTTTGTCGGTGAGGGCATTCAGTACCTGTCCATGGACGACCGTTTTAC
>DBXX01000072.1:7662-14630 GCA_002309675.1 Lachnospiraceae bacterium UBA1201 | reverse complement strand
GTTCAGACTTATACGATCGACCTTTCGACCCTGAAGTCGACGGTAGCTTTCCCGCATTTGCCGGAGAATACACACACCATCGATCAGGTCGGCGACATCATTGTCGATCAGGTCGTTATCGGTTCCTGTACGAATGGTTATATGTCCGACCTTCGCACCGCAGCGAAGATCCTGAAAGGACATAAGGTAGCAAAGGGAGTACGTTGTATCGTGATCCCCGCTACACAAACCATCTACCTGAAGGCGATGGAAGAGGGCCTGCTTACAACCTTTATCCAGGCGGGCGCTGTAGTCAGCACACCGACGTGCGGACCGTGCCTGGGCGGCTACATGGGCATCCTGGCAGCCGGCGAGCGCTGCGTTTCCACGACGAACCGTAACTTTGTCGGACGCATGGGCCATGTAGATTCCGAAGTTTATCTGGCGAGCCCTGCCGTAGCGGCAGCATCGGCCATCACCGGTAAGATCACATCGCCGGCAGATATCGAGGGCCTTCAGGCTTGAAAGGAGTAGGACAATGAGAGCGAACGGAACAGTTTTTAAGTTTCATGACAATGTAGATACGGATGTCATCATCCCGGCACGTTACCTGAATTCCTCCGATCCGGCAGAGCTGGCGAAGCACTGTATGGAGGATATCGACGCGACCTTCGTAAATAAGGTTGCAAAGGGTGACATCATCGTTGCCGGTAAGAACTTCGGCTGCGGCTCCTCCCGTGAGCATGCTCCGATCTCGATCAAAGCGGCAGGCGTCAGCTGCGTTATCGCGAAGACATTTGCCCGGATCTTCTACCGTAATGCGATCAATATCGGACTTCCGATCATCGAGTGCGAGGCGGCTTACGACGGCATCGATGCAGGGGACACGGTAGAGATCGATTTCGATGAAGGCATCATTTATAACCGTACCAAAGGTACACAGTTTAAGGGTCAGGCATTCCCTCCGTTCATGCAGAAGATCATCGCTGCAGAGGGACTGATCAATTATATCAATCAGGGGAAGAACCAATAAACCGATTGGATCAGAGTAGTTATGAAGAAAAAATGGGCGCCCATAGCGGCGGGTGTGTTGCTGCTGGTCATGCTCGTGTTGTGTATTCTTTCGATCGTCAGTTCGAAACGCGAGACGGCCAGCCTGGTGACACGATCCATGGAGATCGATCATAAAAAACTGGAGATAACCGCTTGTGCCTGGAGCAGCCGGATGACGAAAGCAAAGTTATCGGAGTGCGTTGACGGTGCATTTTCCCTTTGTCAGGATTATTTGGATAAGTATTTTGATGAAGAGAATCCGACCAGTGAACTGGGACGGATCGCGCAGCTTCAGCGAAAAGGTGAGGGAGGACGATATGAATTAAGTTCATCCCCACTTCTTTTGGTCCGTACAGGCCGGATGTTTACCGAGCTTTCCGGCGGTGCTTACGATGTGACTGCAGGCGCCTTGTATCGCCTGTTTGAGGAACCCGCTTCGGAACCTTCGGAATCGGAGATCCTACGTGCACTTAAGACCTGTGGCGTCAAAGGCGTCACGGTGGAAGACAGCGGTGTTCGTTTAGACTCTGGAGTTTTGTTAGATCTGGACTGCCTGATCGATTGTTATCTGTGCCGCACATTGGAAGAATACTTCGTACTTTGCGGAATCTCCGATGTGTGTATCCGATACGGGGATATCGTATTTGTTATGGGGAAACGGCTCGAAACGAAAGGTTTCCTGTTTTGGAAACGGGTCGAGAGGCAACCGTTTGATATCGTCATTCCGGATGCTTATCCCAATCTGCTAAAGGATAAGCCGCATATTGCTTTCGACGGGTATTATGCATGGGTCGCAAGGCCGGAAGCTGCAGAGGCAAATGATGAATATGTCGATATAATTCCGTTTGTATCTGCCATTGACGGTCAACCCTTTGATCACGATACCGGATCGGTAGCCTTATTTCTGGAAAATGGTTCACACGCGTGGTATGCACATGCGATCGCACGTATGTTACTGACTTTAGGAAAAGATAATGCGTTGAAACTGATTCAGAGCGGCATTCTGGATTCCACATTCGGTCTGGATATCAACTACGTGCGGTTCGAATCGATTTCCGGAGAGACATTTATTTACGATCCGCGAACACCCTGAAGTAAACGGAACATATTTTAAACGCCGGCCCGCAGTCGGCAACGACCGGCCTACGTGTGGTTGTTGCGGGTCGGTTTTTTGTATACAAAAGAGGAACCTTTCGGAAAGGAGAAGATATGAGCAGAGATGCCGGAGAGATCCTGCGATATCTGAATACGGATGGGCTGCGCGTGGAGACGTTACAGGAAGTGACGTCGACCAACGGGCTTTTGCTTTCGCGCGGTGAACTGGGGGAAGCCGAAGGACTCATTCTGACAGCAGACCGCCAGACCGCAGGTCGTGGCCGCAGCGGACGGAGTTTCTATTCGCCCGAGACGGCAGGCATCTACACGAGTCTTCTTTTGCGCCCGCAGCTTACGATGAGGCAGATCGAAAAGCTGACCCCGCTGGCAGCGGTCGCGGTCTGTGAGGTATTGGAAGAGATCGCCGGCTGTCGTCTGCAGATCAAATGGGTCAATGATGTCTATCGCGACGGACGTAAGATCTGCGGAATTCTGGCGCAGGCTTCGCCGACATTTTCAGTTGGAATCCCGGACTATGTGGTTATGGGTATCGGGATCAATTTGTTCCCGCCGCAGGGAGGCTTCCCGAAGGAAATTCGTGATGTGGCCGGGAGCCTTTGGAGTGAGCCCATGTCCGACCCGCTGATCCGTGAGAAGATCATCGGCCGGCTGTGGAAACGTTTTTATGAATTTTATCAGGATCCGGACGATCCGTCCTGCGTGGAAACCTACCGTGCGCATATGATGTTGCTCGGCGAGGAGGTCATCGCTTACGACGGGGCAGATGGTTCGGAACGTGTTGCAAGATTAACGGGACTTACCGATGATTATGCGCTTTTGCTTCAGTTTGAAGGAGAGGATGCGCCGAGCGTGGTCCGCACCGGAGAGATCCGCATACGGAGGCGCCTATGATCTATTTTGTATGTGCCATGTCGGCAGAGGCAGCCCCGTTTCTTCGGGTGTTTGATCTCGAAAAGAGGCGCATGCCGTATCGGTATGAGGTCTATGAGAGCCGCGCCGGCGCGCAGGTGCAGGCCCGGTTGACGGTCAGCGGGATCGGCGGTTTTCACGCTTCCTGTGCAGCCGCATTTCTGTTCGGACTGTATCCGCCGGGGCCGGATGACCTTCTGGTCAATGTCGGCATCTGCGGGGCGTCGCCTTCTATCAGCGGGGCGGAGCGTGGGAAGATCTATCAGTGCGGAAAAATCCTGTCTCCGGATGGGATGGACAGCGTGTACCCTGCGGTGCGCAGAGACCTGCCGTGGGAAGTCGCGACCTTGCAGACATCGGAGCAGGTCGTGACACTGGATGAGAATACAAAAGCTTCAGGCTTTTTATACGATATGGAGGGCTATGCGTTCGCAAAGGCGGCTTCGGGGTTTTCAGGGCCGGACCGCATGGCAGCTGTGAAGGTCGTCTATGACAGGCTTACGGAGATCTCCCGGCCGAAACCGCAGGAAGTCTATGACTTGCTACTGCCAGTGGCGGAAGAACTCCTGAATTGGGAAAAAGCGGCGGAGCAGAAGGCGGAAGAAATCGAACGATCCTTTGCCGGACTGTTTATGCAGCGTGCCGCCCGAATCGCTTCAGACGCCCGTGTTTCGGTTTCCATGCGTGACCGCATATTTTCACGTGCGATCTACGTTTCGTCCCTTTTTGGGGCTTACAGACCCTCTGAGGGGGATGTACGGTGCGCTGACGCTGCGGAAACAGCATTTTCCGAGGCAGAAAGCGCGGTCGAGGCCGGACGATTCGTGAAAACGGAGCAAAACCGGCTGCTGGAAAAACTGGATGCGATCGCGGATCGGTTTTACGTGAATGGCGCATTTGCGGAGGCTGATGAAAAGAACGGGACCCCTGTCACGGTCCTCTACGTGGAAGAGGAGGTCATGGACCATCCGCGCACGCGGAAGATACGGGCGCATTTTCCGAAGGCGGACGTGATCCCGATCCGGCGGTACCGTGATGTGTTCAACCGTTCGCGGCAGGAAATGCCGGGTATCCCGCGGGAGGGAGCGGCACGGGCACTCATCGTGGCCCGTCAGGAGAACATCCACATCTATCCGGGCGCTCCGATGTGCCAGGACCACGGACACCGGAAGTTCTTCTACGCGTCGTTCGTGATGAACTGCCTGTTTGACTGTGAATATTGTTATCTTCAGGGGATGTACCCTTCGAAGATGCCGGTGATTTTCATCAACCCGGAGGATGTGCTGGAGAAGATCTCTGCCATAGAGGAGACTTTGGGTCCGCAGGAAACGGCCTATGTCAGTGTATCGTTTGACACCGATCTCTGTGCGTTTGAAGGCCTGCTCGGTTTTGTCGACCTGATCACGAGGTTTGCGACGGAGCATCCGCGCATCGTGATCGAGATCCGGACGAAATCGGCGGGGCATGCGGCATTTAGGACCGGTGACCGACCGGAGAACCTTCGCTTTGCATGGTCGTTCTCGCCGGCGGAGGTCATCCGCCGGTTTGAGCACAACACGGCGGACTTAAAAGCGCGTTTGGAGGGTATGATCCGTGCCATCCGTGCAGGGTATAAGGTGCGGCTTTGCTTCGATCCGCTACTTATGATTCCAGATGCAAAGAGGCGCTATGAGGAACTGGTCGACCATGTGATGCAGGCGGCGCAGGAGGCGGCGGAAAGCATTGGCCGAACACTTATTTCGTGCGTGGACGATGTCAGCACGGGGCCGTTTCGCATCGGTTCGGACCAGCTGGCGAACATGCGGCGCATTCGCCCGGACAGCCCGCTGGTCATGTATCCGTACGAGATCGAGGACCACACCGCACGCTATCCGAAGGAAAATGAGGCCGGCTTGATCGAGGCTGTTCGCGAACGGATCGCAGCCTACGTTCCGGAGGACAGGATCTTTTGCTGGGGAGAAGATTATGGAACAAAATTATGATATGACGAAAGTATATGAACTTTTGGATAACGGCCGGCTGACCGAGGCAGAGCAGGAGATGCTCGCCATGGCGGCCCGCGCGCGAGAGGAGAAAAATGCGCAGCAGGAGCTCGTGATCTTAAATGAACTCATCGGTTTCTATCGCGACTGCGGGCGTTTCTCGGAGTCGCTTTCGGCAGGCCAGGACGCGATGCTGCTGGCGCGTGATATGGACCTCGTGGGCACCATTCCTTACGGGACCACGCTCATCAACGTGGCGAATGCGCTTCGCGCTGCCGGGCATTTGGATGCTGCGCAGACCTACTTCACCCAGGCACGCGAGACTCTCGCCCTGCATTTGCCGGAAAATGATCTGCTGTTCGCCAGTCTGCAAAACAACCTGAGCCTGCTCCTGCAGGAGAAGGGGGATTTTGCCGGCGCGGTAGATGAAGGCGAGAAGGCGCTCGCCATCGTACAGGAGAACCTGCAGCAGGCGCAGAAGGCGCAGGATGGAGGACGGATCCGCGAACTGTCGCAGAAAGAAGCGATATCGCGGACCAATATCGCAGTATCCAGGCTTCACATGGATCAGGATGCGAAGGCGGAGGAGCTGCTTACCCAGGCGCTTTCATTCTTCACCGGCCTGACGCCGTCGGACTTCCATTACAGTGCGGCGCTCTCGGGCATGGGAGACATCTGCCTGAAGCGTAAGGAGTACGAACGCGCAGCAGAGTATTATGAGACGGCTCTTTCCGAGATCCGTTTTCACATGGGTGTGAATAACTTCCACGAGATCGTTACGGAGCATCTGGAGGAGGCATACCGCGGCATGGGAACGACGGCGCAGGAATACCATGAAAGCCTGTCGGGCATGGAGATCTGCCGGCGCTATTACCGAGCATGCTGGCTGCCTGTTTATAAACGGAATTTCAAGACGAAGCTTCCGCAGATCGCCTGCGGCCTGATGGGTGAGGGTTCGGAATGCTTCGGCTACGATGATAAGATCTCCCGTGATCACGACTTCGGTCCGGGCTTCTGCATCTGGATCGACGACAGCGTGAGCGAAGAGCAGGAGAAGGAACTGCGCACGGCCTATGCTTTGCTTCCGCCGACTTACATGGGTTACACCCGGTCGGCATCGGCCGCCGAGACGGAAGGCCGGGTCGGCGTGATGCGTACTTCGGATTTCTTCCGGCGCATGTTCGGCCTGCCGAAGGTTCCCGCGACGCAGGAGGAATGGCTGGCCGTATCCGAGGAGGGCCTGGCTCAGGCGACCAACGGGGAGCTATTCTATGACGGCAGCGGGGCATTTTCCCGATTGTTAAAGCAATTGAAAGACGGCTATCCGGAGAGCGTGCTTCTGCGCAGGATCGCCCAGCAGCTGGGCCTGATGGAGCAGAGTGGACCGTACAACTGCATGCGTGCGTTTCAGCGCGGCGATGTGGTGACCGCGCGCCTATACCTGGATCGGTTTGCGACTGCATCCATGCGCTTCCTGCACCTGATGGCAAACCGCTATGTGCCTTATATGAAGTGGCTGTACCGTAGCACGGGTGAGATCGACGCTGGCTTTGCGACCGCGATCGCTGCGCTGTTTGAGCACGCCGATGACACCGCGGTGACGAAGGCTTCGATCGACGCTGTGATCGCTAAGGCTAATGCACTCCTTATGCGCGGCGGTTATATCGACGAGGAGACCGGTGCGAGCCTGAACGAAGGCAAAACCGGTTTGATGGATATTGCGCGTATGCTTTCTGCGAAGGCAGATGCGATGGCTCCGAAGGAGGCCGCTGTTATGGCAATCATCGAGCTGGAGTGGGAAGCCTTCGATCTGACGCAGAACGAAGGCGGACGCGCAGGCTGCCAGGATGACTGGGAGACCTTCTCGATCATGCGCCGCAGCCAGTATGAGACCTGGCCGGCCGAACTGCTCGAATCTTACCTTAATGA
>DBXX01000072.1:5175-7554 GCA_002309675.1 Lachnospiraceae bacterium UBA1201 | reverse complement strand
ATCCGCGAGGCGATCGTTGCGATCTACGTCGGCTGGATGGAAGAAGTCGCAGCGGCGTACCCCAAATTTGCCGGGCAGGCGCGCGTGATCCATACTTCTGAAGACACGATGTGGCGCACATCGTACGAAACCTATCTTCGCGGGGAGATCTCGACGTATTCACCGCAGACGCTCACGCTTTTCGGGCGCATGACGGCGCAAGCTGCGCAAAACGGTGAGAATCTGTCGAAGTCGATCCTGCTGCGGACGGCGCAGCTCTATGGTTACGCTTCGATCGAAGAGGCCGAGGCAGCGATCGAAGAGACTATATAAAAACTGTTTTCAATTTCAGAAATATGTGTTATACTGTCCCTTGGATTCTGCGTTTTACTCCGCGGATCCCGCACATCGCTTTACGATGTCCAGACTATAATAAACGGAAGGGTAAGAAAATGAGAAAAATGAAAATAACAGCGGCAGCGCTACTTACTGCTTTAGCGTTATCGGTCACAGCCTGCGCTAAGCGTACGGATGAGCCTACGAACGAAGCGGATACGACCGCGCTGGCGGATACGACCGCGCTGGCAGACACGACTGCGCAGACCGTTACAGACGCGACGGGCACGGATGCTGCTCCGTCCGAAACCGAGAAAGAAGAGACGACCACGGTTGCTTCAACAGAGGAAGTTCCTGCAGATTCCACCGAAGAGGGAGCTACGGACGCAGAGACCGAGGCACCGATCGAACTTCCTACGTTCGACCCGCGTGCAGTGGTCGTTCCTTTGGATTCTATCGATGTGTTCGAATATGTCGACCTCTCCGGGATCGATGATCTGAAGATCAAGAACGAGGATATTGCGGTCAGCGATGCAATCTTGAAGTATAACGTGAATACTTCTCTTATGAGTGAGTTCGGTTACTCTTTGGTAGAGGTGGATCGTCCGGTCGAGGGTGGAGATACGGTCGTTATCGATTATGAAGGTTTCATCGACGGTACTGCGTTTGATGGTGGTAAGGATACAGACAGCGAACTCGGCATCGGTTCGGAATCATTCATCCCCGGATTTGAAGATGGTATCATCGGAAAGAAAAAAGGCGATACGTTCGATGTGGAAGTAACATTTCCCGAGAAGTATCATGCTGAAGACCTCGCAGGAAAGCCTGCCGTATTCAAGGTGACAATTAAGGCGATAAAGGCCCTTCCGGAAGTGACGGATGCCGATCTTAATGAGAAATCAGAAGGAGCGTATACTTCGTTTAAGGCATACAGCGATGAAGTAGAAGGCGAGATCCGCGCGTACTACCATGATTCGTTTGTCGGAAATAAGATCATGTCTGTCGTAAAAGAAAAGAAACAACATGAAGGTCTGATCAATGAATATTTGCAGCAGCAATATTATCGTCTCGATCAGATGTGTGCGATCTACGGGATCGACCGTACGACGTATTTGGAAAATGCCGGTTATACCGAGGGAGAGTTTGAGACTCTGCTGAAGGAAAACGGTGTGGATTATGCACTTCAGAAACTCACGATCCTGGGTATCTGCCGTAAGAATGGATATGAGGTTAAAGACGGTGACATCGCCGATCTTAAGAAAAGCCTGATCGAAGAAAACAATTTGGAAAATGAAGAGACTCTTATGCAGTACATAACCGAGGATGATCTTAAGTTCCAGTTGCTTACGGATCAATTCCGCCAATACATCTCGGATTTCAAGACCGTGGACTGATCACATTTAAGAAACAGTCTGTTTCATACAAATAGACCCGCAGGGCTAAAAAGCCTGCGGGTCGTTTTTTCGTGTGCATGGATGAAAAAAGATTGACAATCTCTTGACAAAACACTTTGAACATGATATTATTTGAAAGTCAAAGTATTTGAGTTTCAAAGCAACGCTTTGGAATATCACACAAAACCCCGATAAGGGCAGAAGGAGACTATCATGGTTGAGAAGATTATTGAACTCGTAAAGGAGCAGCTTGACTGCGGAAATCAGGAGCTTACTGAGGCTACCAGCTTTAAGGACGATCTGGGTGCAGATTCCCTGGATCTGTATGAGCTCGTGATGCAGCTCGAGGAGACTTTCGGGATCACCATCCCCACGGAAGATTTCAACGAAGTCAAGACCATCGGCGATGTTGCCGCATATCTTGAGAAGAAGGGTGTGTCCCTGTAATAAGGAGTGATCCAATGCAGACAAAGCTTACGAATTTACTTGGGATACAATATCCCGTGATCCAGGGCGGTATGGCCTGGGTCGCTGAGTATCACCTCGCAAGCGCGGTCTCGAACGCGGGCGGCCTCGGTATCATCGCGGCCGCATCGGCACCGCCGGAAGTGGTACGTGATCAGATACGTCAGATGAAAAAACTCACCGACCGGCCGTTTGGGGTCAATGT
>DBXX01000072.1:0-5031 GCA_002309675.1 Lachnospiraceae bacterium UBA1201 | reverse complement strand
AAACTGTTGCAGCGTGAAGGCGCTGATGCGGTGATCGCCGAAGGCATGGAAGCCGGCGGCCACATCGGTCACACGACGACCATGGCACTGGTACCGCAGGTATGTGACGCGGTCGACATCCCCGTGGTCGCAGCGGGTGGCATCGCGGACGGACGCGGCCTCTGCGCAGCGCTGATGCTGGGTGCACAGGGCGTGCAGATGGGTACGGCCTTCCTGGTAGCAAAAGAAGCGCAGGTCCATGAGAATTATAAAAACCGCGTGATCAAGGCGAAAGATATCGATACGGTCATCACCGGCCTTTCGACCGGCCATCCGGTGCGCTGCCTGCGCAACGATATGACGAAGGCCTATCTGAAACTGGAGCAGGAGGGCGCGCCGTTCGAGGAGCTGGAGCAGCTCACGCTGGGCACCCTGCGGAAGGCCGTGATCGATGGCGACGTGACGAACGGAACCGTCATGGCGGGCCAGATCGCGGGCATGATTAAAGAGCCGAAGACCTGTGAAGAGATCATTACACAGTTGGTAGCACAGGCCGACCGCTTATGGGAGCAAAGATGAGTAAAATCGCATTTATTTTCCCCGGACAGGGTAGCCAGTATGTCGGTATGGGCCGGGATTTTTATGAAAAAGAGGAGACAGCGCGTAAGGTCTATGAGGAAGCGAGTCAGATGACCGGACTGGACCTGGCGCAAATCTGTTTCACGGAAAATGAACAACTGAACCAAACTATGTATACGCAGATCGCGATGTTTACGACCGAGCTGGCGATGCTGCGCACCTTGCAGGCGAAGGGCTTTATGGCCGATGTTTATGCGGGACTGTCTCTCGGCGAATATGCGGCCGTCGTGGCTTCCGGTGCGATGGAGCAGATGGATTCGTATAACATTGTCCGCAATCGCGGACGCTACATGCAGGAAGCCTACCCGACGGGCGGTGGTATGACGGCCGTTCTGGGTGCGGAGCAGGCCCTGGTCGAAAGCGTATGTGCGGAAACTCCGGGAGTAGTCTGCGTGGCGAACTACAACTGTCCCGGACAGATCGTTATCTCCGGTGAGAAGGAAGCGGTCGATGCTGTTGCGGCGGAGATGACCAAACGTGGCGTGAAACGCTGCCTTCCGCTGAAGGTTTCCGGCCCGTTCCATTCCCCGTTGCTTAAGGGTGCGGGGGAGCTTCTGCACGGAGATCTGGAGCAGCTGAAACTGCAGGATCCGGATCCGGTTTACCTTTCGAATGTGACGGCGGATGTCGTTTGTAAGAAAGACGAGATCACCGATCTTCTGGCACGTCAGGTGTCGTCCTCCGTGCGCTGGCAGCAGTGCGTAGAGCGCATGCTCGCCGATGGTGTTACGAAGTTCGTAGAGATCGGTCCCGGAAAGACATTGTCCGGTTTTATGAAACGGATCGACGGCTCCGTGAAGGTCGTTTCCCTCGAGAAATATGAAGACTTGCCGGCAGTGATCGAATATCTGAAGGCAGAGGATTAACATCTCATACACGAAAAGGAATACAGCATGGAAACAGGTAAGATCGCGCTGGTCACCGGCGCAGGTAAGGGCATCGGTGCTGCATGCGCAAAAAAACTGGCTGCCATGGGGCACACGGTGATCATAAATTATAACGGGTCGAAGGCGGCTGCAGAGGAAACAGCGGCGCAGATCGCATCGGCCGGAGGCAAGGCGTACACGATGCAGTGCGACGTTTCCGATCCGGAAGCGGTAAGCGCCATGGTGGAAACCATTCAGAAGGAATACGGCGCTGTAGAAATTTTGGTAAACAACGCGGGAATTACCCGCGATGAGCTGATGCTTCGCATGAAGCCGGAGGATTTCGACGCGGTCATCCGCACGAATCTGACGGCCGTATTTTATGTGATGCAGGCTTGCATCCGCGGCATGATTAAAAAACGCAAGGGTAAGATCGTCAATATTTCATCGGTCTCCGGCGTGATCGGCAACGCGGGTCAGGCGAATTATTCCGCGGCAAAAGCGGGCGTGATCGGTATGACGAAGACCGCGGCCCGGGAGCTCGCAGGACGAAATATCACGGTCAATGCAGTGGCTCCGGGCTTTATTACAACGGATATGACGAACGCGCTTCCCGATGCGGCGAAGGAGGGTATCCTCTCGAAGGTGCCGATGGGACGCGGAGGAAAGCCCGAGGATGTGGCAAATGCAGTTGCTTTCCTCTGTTCGGAGGAAAGCGATTACATTACCGGTCAGGTGCTGTGCGTTGACGGCGGCATGGCCATGTAAAGGGAGGAGCTTATGAGTAGAAGAGTCGTGATCACCGGTATGGGCGCCATCACGCCGATCGGTAAGGACGTGGATACGTTCTGGAACGAAGTGAAGAAGGGGACCATCGGTTTTGCACCGATCTCTGCCTTCGAGAATAAAGACAGCCGTGTTACCATGGCGGCAGAAGTGAAGGATTTCGACGCGAAGGAATACATGGATCCGAAGAAGGCCAGACGCATGGAGCGCTTCTGCCAGTTCGCCGTAGCCGCGGCGGGTCAGGCACTCAGTGACGCGAAACTGGATATGGAGAAAGAGGATCCCTACCGCGTGGGCTGCAGCATCTCTTCCGGAATCGGAAGCATGCAGTGCATGGAGCGCGAGCATACGCACCAGATGGAGAAGGGCCAGGAGCGCGTTTCGCCCCTGATGGTGCCGCTTCTCATCTCCAATATGGCAGCGGGCAATGTAGCCATCTGCTATGGTTTGAAAGGCAAAAATATCAACGTTGTCACAGCCTGTGCGAGTGGTACGAACGCCATCGGCGAGGCCTTTCGTTCGATCGACCACGGGGAGGCGGATGTCATGCTGGCGGGCGGTACCGAGGCAGCGGTCTGCGCCTTCGGCATCTCCGGTTTTGCATCGATGACAGCCCTGTCACCGGCGACGGATCCGGCGCGCGCATCCCTGCCGTTCGATAAGGACCGCAGCGGTTTCGTCATGGGCGAAGGCAGCGGCGTTCTGGTCCTGGAGGAACTGGAGCATGCAAAGGTCCGTGGCGCGAAGATCTACGCAGAGATCGTCGGCTATGGCTGTTCTTGTGACGCATATCATATCACATCTCCCGCAGAGAGCGGCGAGGGCGCAGCACGCGCCATGGAAAATGCGCTGGCGGATGCCGGAGTCGATAAGAATGTGATCACCTACATCAACGCGCACGGGACAGGCACACATTACAACGACCTGTTCGAGACCCGCGCCATCAAGCTGCTCTTCGGTGAGCATGCGAAAGAGATTCGCGTCAACTCGACGAAGTCGATGATCGGACACCTGCTCGGCGCTGCCGGAGCGGTCGAGGCGATCATCTGTGCGAAGACGGTGGAGGAAGGCTTCATTCACCGCACCGTCGGCTTCACCGAGGCAGAAGAAGAGATGGATCTTGATTATTGCAAAGAAAACCGTGAGGAAGCGGTGCCGTACGCTTTGTCGAATTCTCTGGGATTCGGCGGCCACAACGCATCCATCCTCCTGAAGAGATACGAGGCATAGGAGGCATCCATGGAAGCGGAAGAGAAGAAGTCTTTGAACATCAACGAGATCATGCAGATCCTACCGCACCGCCACCCGTTCCTGTTGCTGGATACGGTGACGGATCTGGTTCCCGGCGTTTCGGCCGTGGGTCATAAGGCAGTCACATATACCGAGCCGTTTTTCGCGGGACATTTTCCGCAGGAGCCTGTAATGCCCGGCGTTTTGATCATCGAGGCACTGGCACAGGCAGGTGCAGTGGCGATCTTATCATTGCCCGAATTTGCAGGAAAGACCGCGTACTTCGGAGGCATCAAAAACGCGCGGTTCCGCCGCAAGGTAGTGCCGGGCGATGTGCTGGATCTTTCCGTACAGATCGAAGCGGTAAAAGGGCCGGTCGGTACCGGTAAGGCCGTGGCGACCGTAGGCGGACAGACCGCCGTGACTGCAGAACTCACGTTCGCGATCGGAATGTAAAGGAGCCGGTGATCGGAGGTTTTATCATGGGATTGAGAGGTTTTTTAAGAAATCGTACAGCGGGCATACACGCAGAGCGTATGAATGAAGGCGGCATGACATCGGTGGACGATATGGTCGTTCCCGAGATCATGCCTGAGAGAGAAGCGCAGCCCGAGGCGCAAAAGGACGCTGAGCAGGCCGCGCAGACAGCGGGTACGGCAAATGCCGCGCCGGCGGAAGAGCAGACGGTCGTCTGCCCGAAATGTAAAAAAGTATTGAATCGCGATCAGGTCATCGCGAACAAATATGTGTGCTACGAATGCGGAAATTACTTCCGCGTGCGTACCAAAAACCGCATCGCGATGATTGCGGACCATCACCGCATGGAGTACTGGTTTACCGACCTGCCGGTGAGCAATCCGCTCGAGGATGCGGAGTATGAAGAGAAACTGAAGGGCGCCCGCGAGAAGACCGGCCTGGATGAGGCCGTGACCGTGGGACTTGTGCATATCTTCGGAGAGCCGGCCGTGGTCGGTATCTGCGACGCACGTTTCATGATGGCGAGTATGGGCCATATTGTGGGTGAAAAGATCACCCGTGCGGTCGAAGAGGCGACCAAACGCCGTCTGCCCGTCTTTTTGTTCTGCTGTTCCGGCGGCGCCCGTATGCAGGAGGGTATCATCTCCCTCATGCAGATGGAGAAAACGTCGGCTGCGCTGAAACGGCACTCCGACGCAGGACTTTTGTACTGCAGTATTCTGACCGATCCGACGACCGGAGGCGTGACTGCGAGCTACGCCACCCTGGGCGATGTGATCCTGGCCGAGCCGGGTGCACTGATCGGTTTCGCAGGACCGCGTGTCATCAAACAGACCATAGGAAGAGAACTTCCGAAGGGCTTCCAGACCGCAGAGTTTTTGCTGGAGCATGGTATGATCGACGGTATCATTGACCGCCGTCGTTTAAAGAAAATGTTGTACTTCCTGATCGTGACCCATAAGGGAACGCGGGATTACGCGCATACGCCGGCAGATAAGGATGCACTGCAGCAGATGAGCGAGCTCGTGAAAGAGCACGCGAGCATGGAGCAGCC
>DBXX01000103.1:1989-3494 GCA_002309675.1 Lachnospiraceae bacterium UBA1201 | reverse complement strand
CAGGCTTATGTCGAAGAGCTTCTGAAGTTTAAGGAGATCCATGAATGAATGCTGATGAGCAGGAGATCGGAACATGATAAGGAGTAGTTATTACAAACGATAAAAGGCTCGTAATTTACAAGCCTGACATTCCGTATTAACATAGAGCCATAACACAGATAAACAAAAAAGAAAAGGAGATACGAAAGATGAGCAACAGTTGCAGTTTGGAATTCCACAGAAAACAGAACGGCGCGAAGAGCGCATATACAGACGAACTGGCAGAGCAGTTCGCCGCACAGGCCGGCGGTCTGGCTCCCAGACCGAATGAGCAGAAGGACGAGACGAACGAGAGAGGCGTGTTTGTAAGACAGCCGAACTCCTTCATCGTTCCGTTCGGTGAGAAAGAGGGCGAGCATAAGGCAGAGGCGAACCGCTTCGCGATCTATTGGGCGCACGGCTGCAACTGGTCGAACCGCCCGGTCATTGCCCGCGACCTGCTGGGCCTGCAGGACGTGATCGCAGACCAGACCACGAGCCATTCCGGTGAGACCAACAAATACGGCCACGGATTTGCCAATCAGAAGGATTTCGCCGACCCGATCACGGGCGTGCACTTCCTGTCAGAGTTCTATAAGAACGCGAACCCCGAGTATAAGGGACGCGCGACCACACCGACCTTCGTAGATGTGATCGAGAAGAAGGCGGTCAATAACGATTATCATCGTCTGTCGAACTACATCGAGGTTCAGTTCCGTAAGTTCCAGCCGGTCGATGCTCCGGACCTGTATCCGAAGAAATACCGCAAGGAGATCGACGAACTGAACGACTGGCTGTTCCCGCACATCAATAACGGACACTACCGCATGGCATTCGGTGTTTCATGGGAAGCATACAACGAGGGCTACGAAGATTTCTTCGATTCACTCGAGAAGCTCGATCAGAGACTGGCTACGAACCGTTTTCTGTTCGGCGACTACATCACCGATTCCGACATCCGTTTCTATGTTTCGCTGGTTCGTTGGGAGACCGGATATTTCCGTTCCATCGGCCCGATGAAGAAGCGTATCACGGAATACAAGAACATCTGGGGCTACGTACGTGAGCTCTATTCCATCCCGACCTTCGCGAAATACACCTTCTTCCGTGAGGGCAGAGGCATCGGCGGAAACGGCGGCTTCTTCAAGGGCTATGAGGAGAGAATCGTCCCGCTCATTCCTTTCGAAGAGCTTTGGAAGACCGATCACGAGCGCGCAGCGCTTTCTGCAGATCCTGAAAATCTGTTCCTGAAGCACCCGAAGGGGGAGACCCCCGAGGACTATCAGTCGGAGATCTCCGAGACGATCTGGAATTCTCCTTCCTGGGAAGACCGTGAACCTACGAATTACCGTCCGGAGTTTGACGTTACCGTCAATCCGTTAAAGGGACTTTTGAAAAACGATTGATCCGTTTCGCATGGATCGGATGCAATAGGGTGTCGCTTAGGCGTCACCCTGTTTCATTATTCGGACAATGTGTGAAAAAAA
>DBXX01000103.1:0-1948 GCA_002309675.1 Lachnospiraceae bacterium UBA1201 | reverse complement strand
CATCGAAGCAAACAGGAGGTATATGAAATGTTTATTTCGACCATCTTCAACACATCGCAATATAAGTGTAGACCGATTTTACAGGGACACAACAAAAATCTGAAATTATTAAATCGATGATCCACAGGAGATCAAAAAAGAGTATAATAGGGGAAACCCCTTGAAAGTGAGGATATAATTATGGCAAACATTTACAAAGGTACATTGGGACTGATCGGAAATACACCTCTGGTAGAGGTAGTGAACATTGAGAAAGAACTGGGATTGCAGGCAACGGTTCTCGTAAAACTGGAATACTTCAATCCGGCAGGAAGCGTTAAGGATCGTATCGCTAAGGCGATGATCGAAGACGCAGAGGAGAAGGGCTTGCTGAAGGAAGGTTCCGTGATCATCGAGCCGACCAGCGGTAATACCGGTATCGGCCTGGCTGCGATCGCTGCAGCGAAGGGATACCGCATTATCCTGACCATGCCTGAGACCATGAGCGTTGAGCGCAGAAACATCCTGAAGGCTTACGGCGCAGAGATCGTTCTGACCGAGGGCGCAAAGGGTATGAAGGGCGCCATCGCGAAGGCGGAAGAGTTAGCAAAGGAAACACCCGGAAGTTTTATTCCCGGACAGTTCGTTAACCCTGCGAACCCTGCTGTTCACAGAGCAACCACAGGTCCCGAGATTTGGAAGGACACCGATGGTAAGGTTGACATCTTTATTGCAGGCGTAGGCACCGGCGGTACACTTACAGGTACCGGCGAATACCTGAAGTCTCAGAATCCTAAAGTGAAGGTCGTAGCTCTGGAGCCGGAGACATCTCCCGTGCTTTCCGAAGGCAAGGCCGGCGCGCATAAGATCCAGGGTATCGGCGCAGGTTTCGTTCCGGATGTCCTGAATACCAAAATCTATGACGAGATCATCAAGGCTCCGAACGAAGCCGCTTTTGCTACCGCTAAACTGCTGGCGAAGAAGGAAGGTATCTCCGTAGGTATTTCCTCCGGCGCATCCCTTTATGGTGCGATCGAGCTCGCAAAGCGCCCGGAAAACAAAGGCAAGGTGATCGTAGCCCTGCTTCCCGACAGTGGTGATCGTTACTATTCGACCCCTCTGTTTACCGAAGATTGATCGGTTTTGTGCATGAACCATCTCTTATAAAACCGGACGGTTTGGCAGACGGTCCGACAGGGGGTACATCCCCTGAATAATAAGGTCCTGTGAAAACGAGTACTCGTTTTTCACAGGACCTTTTTGCTGTGTATGAAGGCTGCGTGAAACCGGGCGTACAAAGGTTTGGCGGCAGGATCGAAGGAGGCTTGGTATCGGTTGACAAATCACCGTTTTTTTGATACGATTTTAGATAATGAATCTATCGGACTAACCTATCGAAGTATCATATGTAGGATGAACGGAATTCATACGAAATGTCAATCGTACGATCGCGTATGAGGAAAGGAATAATTATGAATCTTAAAACAGCTTTTGCACCTTATTTTAAAGTCGGCGTGGCGATGTCCCGCTGGAACATCCACACGAAGGCGCACTGCGAGCTTATGAAGGAGCAGTTCTCCAGTTTTACGGCGGAAAATGACATGAAGCCCATGTACTATCTGGATGACGAAGCCTGCAAGAAGGACCCGGCTAAATACGATCTGGCTCCTGCTTTGAAGTTTGATAATGCCATTCCGTATCTGGAACTGGCGAAGGCGACCGGCGTAGCCATGCGCGGACATACACTGGTTTGGCACAACCAGACCCCGAAGTGGTTCTTCTATCGTAACTACAACGAAAACGCTGGCCTCGCTACACGTAAGACCATGCTGGCTCGTCTGGAGAGCTACATCCAGGGCGTTCTTAACTTCGTTCAGACGAACTATCCCGGCATCATTTACGCCTGGGACGTGGTCAATGAAGCGATCGACGACGAGGATTTCCGTCAGTCCCTGTGGCTTCGCACCGT
>DBXX01000107.1:2714-4185 GCA_002309675.1 Lachnospiraceae bacterium UBA1201 | reverse complement strand
TACAATACCTGCTTCCGTTTGGAAGCACCGCTCCACAATTGTTGCAAAACATAATGCTCCTCCTTTACCACTTCATTTTCTCTTTCCATGTTTTGGCGGTTATCTAAGGAAGCCCTTTGCCCCGGTACGGATAACCACTTCAAAAAAGCCCCGAGCTCCTTGTAATAATCCTATCATTTTCCGCACATCAGCGCAATATGACCATTTATTAAAGAATCCTAAAGAAAACGTACATTTCTGAACAAATTATTACGACCGGCGGTAGATACTAACGCGGTCTGGGACCGGTGTATTCCCAATGCTCCAAACTATCCCATGTCCATTGGAAGAGTCTTACCTCGAGAATGGAAACCACCAGCAAGGCCACACTGCCGATCAATTCCATAGCGAGCGCGATTCTCATGATCGTATCCGATCCATTATCGAACGTGAGAATGCTGGAAATAAGCATGAGTACCAAATCGCCCACTGCGGCTATCACATAGAACTTATTCAAGCGTTTCCACTCTATTGACAGTATGCCGGGATCCAGCTGCCTACCAACGTATTTTCCGTATATTTTCCGGGTGACCTCCTCCATCGAGATATACAGATTGCACACATAACCGATCATCGCAAAGATCGTAAGGATCGACAGCATCATATGGATAAGGAAATTCGAAACAAAAAAGCACATGATCGAAAAGACGAGATAAGCCAGAATCGAAAATAAGGAGACCTGAAACCTCGGGTGATATTTCTTCATATCATTGAGGGTGACCATAAAACATATCAGGACAATGATCGCCGCTATCTCAAGAAAAATCTCGCTAAAGATATACCACTGATGATTATTAAGGAGATACGAAAAGTCCCAATACGATTTCGCACATATCATGTAGTAAATGGACAGCACGATCTCGATAAAAGCGATGATCAATCCGATCATACGGCACTTATAGAGTCTGCCGGTATAATATGCTATCCCGTTCATTTTCTGTTTAACTCTCCACGCTTCTTCCTGTGCTATTCTTCTCAGTTCCTCTGCACGACTTTTTTCGGCATCCGGAGACAATGCTGCTCCACATACATTACATACCTCGCTTCCCTCCGGGAGCGGAACCCCACAATTCTTACATCTCATAACCTACACCTTCCCTTCACCGTTCTCACCCTCCGATCGCTACACATCGGATGGCTTAAACATACTATAACACGAAACATATAGAATGACCATATATCTGTTTTTAAGGTTTTCTGAACATAAGAACGATTTCTGAACAAAAGATTACGAAATATAAAAACTGGCCGCATCTTTAGTGGTGCGGCCCGTAATGTATTATTTTTCTTTTTCCTGTACCAGACTGTAGTAGGCCATGAGGCCGGCGACAGTCTTGCAGTCCTGGATCTCGCCGGAACGGATCTTTGCGATCAAATCGGTCAATTCCATCGCCTGAACGTCCATGAACTCATCTTCGTCCAGATGCTGCTG
>DBXX01000107.1:0-2669 GCA_002309675.1 Lachnospiraceae bacterium UBA1201 | reverse complement strand
GCGATCGCCGTGACCAGTTTAAGCAACAATGTCAGTTTCCCTGCACGGTAGCCGGTCTCCTCTTCGAGTTCACGCGCCGCGCAAACATCGCCGGGCTCGCTTTTTTCGTTCTTGCAGCCCGCCGGAATCTCCAACGTCACACGATCCACCGCATTGCGGAACTGGTTCACCATCAGGATCTTACCATCCGGCCGCACGGCTACGACCGCAGCCGCACCCTTATGCGCCAGAAAATCCCAATGCGTCGTCCGCCCGTCGGGCAGCAGGATCGTATCGTCGTGCATGGTCAAAAGGTTGCCTTTATAGACCGGTTTCCGATCGATTCGTTTGATCAAATCCATAGTTTCGCCTCTTTATTTCTTCCAGGGAGTGGTCTCCTGGGAGCTCTTATTCATCTCTTCATAGCGTGCATAGCAGGCACGGACTGCCTTCATCAAAGCATTGCGCATGCCATTTTCCTCGAGGGCTTCTACGCCCGCGATCGTGGTGCCCGCCGGCGAACATACCATATCCTTCAGCTTTCCGGGGTGCTCCTTCGTATCCAGGACCATCTTCGCCGAGCCCAGCACGGTCTGTGCCACGAACTCGTACGCCATGTCTCTGGGCATACCGCACGCTACTACACCATCGGCCAATGCTTCGATGAACATGAACACATAAGCAGGAGAACTACCGCTCGCGCATGTAACGGCGTTCATCAGGTTCTCATTGACCTTCTTAAAACGACCCATCGTGGAGAAGATCATCTCTAACGAAGCAACTTCCTCAGCGGAGAATTTCGCCTCATCATAGCAGATGCCGGTCATGCCCTCGCCGACCAATGCCGGTGTATTCGGCATCGCGCGGACGATACGGATCTGGTCCGAAAGCGCTGCCTTCAGGCGCGCGATCGAATAACCCGGAGCGATCGAGATCAGGATCTGGTTGGGTTTGATGATGTTCTCAATATTCTTCAGAACCTGGGGATAGAACTGCGGCTTCACTGCCAAAACGACGATCTGCGACTTCGCGCAGCACTCAGCGTTGCTGTCTGCAAAGATCACGCCAGTCTCGTTATAAATCTTCTTTACACGGTCTGCGCTCGCATCCGCAAAGATCAGGTCCGCCTTATCCACGACCTTAAGCAGGCCGCGCATCATGGCGTAGCCCATGTTACCCATTCCGATAAAACCGATTTTTGCCATAGTTCCTCCTCATCCGGGGTCTGCATCGCAGACCGTTCTGTTATTTATTTCTGTTCTTATTCTTCCAGCAGTTTCTCAACTGAGGCAAGCTTTACGCAAAGTACGAATACCCTGCAAGCCTTCTCTAATTCTTCGCGGGACGGGAAGGTCGGCGCAATACGGATGTTCGCATCCTGCGGGTCCTTTCCGTACGGGTAGGTCGCTCCGGCTCCGGTCATGACCACGCCTGCCTCCTTACACAGCGCTACAATGCGCTTTGCACATCCGGGCAATGCCATAAAGGAGATGAAGTATCCGCCTACCGGGCGTACCCAGGAACCGACATTCAGACCGGACAGTTCCTTATCGAGTGTGGAAAGCACCGCCTCGAACTTCGGACGCAGAAGCGCCGCCTGCTTCTTCATATGCTCACGAACGCCGTCTGCGTTCTTGAAATACTGCGCATGGCGCAACTGGTTGATCTTATCATGGCCGATGGTCTGGATCGTCATCTGCTTCTTTATCTCGGCGATATTTGCCGGAGAGGCGATGATGGCAGCAACACCCGCGCCTGGGAAGGTCACCTTTGAGGTCGAGCAGAACTCGTAATACATATCCGGGTGGCCGGACTTCTCGCAGGCTTCCACGATGTTGAGGATGGTCTTTGCATCATCATACAAATGGTGGATAGCGTAAGCATTGTCCCAGAAGATACGGAAATCTTCTGCTGCCGGCTGCAGGTTCGCCATACGAAGCACGACTTCGTCCGAGTAGCAAATGCCTGACGGGTTCGAATACTGCGGCACGCACCAGATACCCTTGATCTGCGCATCAGAAGCTACCAGGCGCTCTACCATGTCCATATCCGGGCCGTTCTCATCCATGGGAATGTTGATCATCTCGATGCCGAAAAGCTCCGTGATCGCGAAATGACGATCATATCCGGGCACCGGGCAGAGGAACTTCACCGGCTCGTCCAGTTTGCACCAAGGTGTAGAACCCATGACGCCGAATACCTCACTCCGCGCGATCGTATCATACATAATATTCAGGCTCGAGTTGCCATAAACGATCATGTGATCGGGCGTCGTGCCCATCAGATCGCTTATGATCCGCTTGATCTCCGGGATGCCGTCGAGAACGCCGTAGTTACGAACGTCCACACCGGCCTCACACTGAAACGAAGAATCGGAAGTCAGCGCATCCAAAAGCGGTAAAGAAAGATCCAGCTGATCCTTTCCGGGCTTACCTCTGGACATATCCAGTTTCAGGCCCATCTCCTTTACCTTCTCATACTCTGCTTCCAGTTCCTTCTTCAAAGACTGAAGCTCCTTTTTGCTCAACTCGTTGTAAGCCTTCATACAGATCGGTACTCCTTTTTATCTAAAGTGAACCGGGCTATAGCCCGTGGTGTCTCTTTAACTTTTCAAGTATAATATAGTTCTTTGCCGTTCGTCAACCCATATTTTGTATTTTTTCACGGCCGCAACCTACGTATGCAGGTAT
>DBXX01000001.1:60780-81433 GCA_002309675.1 Lachnospiraceae bacterium UBA1201 | reverse complement strand
GCGCGAGCTGAGGGCGTTTTCGCGTCAGGCGGGAGCCTGGCGCTATCAAGAAAACGGCCTCTGTCGAAGCGGGCCCCCTCAAATCCGGCATCTCCACCGCGGCATCGTTTTTCACATCGCAGTGAACTGTCCGATCTGATCTCATTGTGCGGGAAGGGAACGAACCGTAGTTCCGGCCGAATGTTTCGAGAGGTCGGCACGGGGCCGTAGTCAAAAATGTGACAAAAAGAACCGTCCCCTGTGTCACATCCTCTGCAAAAGAAAACCCCGGCCGGGGCCGGGGCGTTACGTTTATTCTTCCGCAGCAGCTTTTGCCTGCTGCTCTTCTTTTTTCTCGAGATATTCGTTGATCGCGGTCACGAGCTCGTCTACATCCATGCCGTGAACGAAGGATGCCTCCTCCAGCGTCTCACCCTGGGAAGCCGGGCAACCGACACAGTGCATACCCTCTGCCATGAGGATCGCCGCGATGGTGATATCGATCTTAAGCATATCACCGATCAACATATCTTTGGTAACTCTGGTCATCGTATAAACCTCCTTTGAGCTCCCGTTTTCGGGAACCACATTATCATAGCACATTTTACAAGGCGTGTAAAGACCTAGTCAATAAATAGGCAGGTTCGATCAGCCGAACGCGAGCATCGCATCGATCGGGCGGCGCGCCTTCTCGATCATCTCGGGTGACAGAACGATCTCCTCGCCGCCGCGGCCGTCACGCAGGATGTTCGCAACATCGCCTAGCGTGGTCAGTTTCATGTTCATGCAGATCAGGCGCTTCGACAGCGGGTAGAACATCTTTCCGGGGCAATCATACTGCAAGTGCTCCATGATGCTGTTTTCGGTGCCGATGATAAACTCCTGCGCCTCGGACTTCTTCGCGAAATCCATGATCGCCGAGGTCGAGCCGACGAAGTCGGCGAGCGCCACGACGTCCGGGATGCACTCCGGGTGCACCAGGAACAGCGCGTTCGGATGCGCCGCCTTTGCCGCCAGGACCTCGTCGCGGGTCATGGCCGCATGGACCGGGCATCCGCCCTGCATGTAGCGGATATCTTTATTCGGGACCTGGGACTTCACATACTGTCCCAGATTGCAGTCCGGGATGAACAGGATCTTATCCTGCGGCATGTTCGAGACGATCTTCACCGCGGAGGAGGACGTCACGCAGACGTCGCAAACGGTCTTCAGCTCTGCCGTGGTATTGATGTAAGCCACGACCGCGCAGCCGGGAAACATCTTCCGCGCCTGCTCCACGATCTCGACATCGAGCTGCTCCGCCATGGGACAGCCGGCCTCTGCCGCCGCCAGGATGACTTTTTTCTCCGGGGACAGGATCTTCACCGTCTCCGCCATAAAACGCACGCCGCACATGATCACGGTCTTCTGCGGGCAATCTTTCGCTTTCACGCTCAGCTGAAAGGAGTCACCTACAAAATCCGCGACTTCCGCGATCTCTCGCGCCACATAGCTGTGTGCCAGAATACAAACGTCTTTTTCTTTCTTCAAACGCAGGACTTCCGCCTGCAGCTCTGCAACTTTCATGGTAAAACTCCTTTCTATGCCCTCAAACGCCGTGGCGTTTCGTTATTGTTTCAACTGTGCCGCACGTTCCAGCGCCGCATCGATGTTCGCACAGATATTCTTCTCGCCGACCTTCTCCAGGAAACCGGATTTCTCCAGGACCGTGCGCGGCTGCGGCTGCAGGTGCGACAGCACCAGTGTAACTTCATTTCGCTTACAATGCTCCAGGACATGGTTCAGAGAGCGCATGGCCGTTGCATCCACGACGGGTACGCCGCGCATGCGCAGGATCAGAACATTGATACCTTTTCCCAGCGGGAAATCAGCGAATTTCTCCGCCGCGCCGAAGAACATCGGGCCGATGATCTCAAACACCTGTGTGTTGGACGGCACCGCCTTACGGCCGATGGCGTTTTCATCGTTCTTCAGTTCTTCCTCGGTATAGTACTCCCAGCCGCTGACCTTCGTCGTGTCCGCCATATGCTTCATGAAGAAGATAACGGCAACGAGCAGGCCGACCTCGATGGCTACGACCAGGTCGAAGACCACAGTGAGAACGAACGTGAGGACCAGCACCAGGATGTCGCTCTTCGGCGAAGTTTTGCACAAAGAGACGAACGAGCGCCACTCACTCATATTATAAGCAACCATAAACAGGATCGCTGCGATCGCGGGCATCGGGATCCACTTAGCGTACGGCATCAGGATCACCAGGATCAGAAGCAGGACCACAGCGTGTACCATGCCGGCCACCGGCGTACGTCCGCCGTTTTTAACATTGGCCGCGGTACGCGCGATCGCGCCGGTCGCGGGAATACCGCCGAACAGGGCGGACAGGATGTTACCGCAACCCTGGCCGATCAGTTCCGTGTTGGACTGGTGCCGCGTGCCGCACATACCGTCGGAAACCACGCAGGACAGCAGCGACTCCACTGCCGCCAAGACCGCGATGGTCACGGCGTCCGGAAACAGTTTATGGATGGTTTCAAACGAAAGCGACGGTGCGGTGAACTTCGGAAGTCCCGAAGAGATGTTGTACAGGTCGCCGATGGTATTGACCTTCAGATCCAGACCTTTAACCAGGCCGATGCCGACCAGGACCGCGATCAGCGAACCCGGAATGACTTTATTGATCTTAGGCCACAGGATCAGGATGGTCAGGCAGGCCAGACCTACCAGCAGGGCATGCAGACTGGTGGTGGGCAAGCCCTTCACCGCCTCCACGAGTTTCTCCGTGGTCTCGATGGGCGCCTTCTCCAGACGCAGCCCCAGGAAATCTTTGATCTGACCGATCACGATGGTAACTGCAATACCTGCGGTGAAACCGGTGGTAATGGTATAGGGAATGAACTTAATGAGACTGCCCATCCGCAAAAGGCCCATGGCGATCAACAGCATGCCGGCCATGATGGTGGCGATGGCCAGTCCGGACATGCCATGCTGTGCGACGATCCCGGCTACGACCGTTGCGAACGCCGCCGTCGGTCCGGAGATCTGCACGTTGCTGCCGCCCAGAAGGGCTATGAAAAAGCCCGCGATGATGGCCGTGTAGAGGCCCTGCTCCGGTGCAACGCCCGAAGCGATCGCGAGGGCAATGCTCAGCGGGAGGGCAATGATGGCCACGATGATGCCCGCTACGACATCCTTTGCAAACTGCTTCGAGGAATAGGTTTTCATGGATGAAAACAGTTTCGGTTTCCATTCGTTCATTTTGTTGCTTCAACTCCTGAATTCTAAATAATTGTAAGCCCCGTATTATCGGTGTCGGTGGTCCCGACCAGAAAGACTATAATACGGAATAAGAAAAACGTCAAGTACAGGATCGTAAAGACCTTATATTTCTACTGTTCCACGCCTTTCATGGTGAGCGAAATGCGCTTCTTTTTCACATCGACCGACAGAACCTTTACATTGACCACGTCGCCGACCGAAACGGCCTCCAACGGATGTTTGATAAAACGGTCCGTCAACTGGGAAATGTGGACCAGGCCGTCCTGGTGCACGCCGATATCGACGAAGGCTCCGAAATCGATGACGTTGCGGACGGTGCCCTTCAGTACCATGCCGGGCGTGAGCTGCTCCATATCGAGCACATCGGCGCGCAGCACCGGCTTCGGCATCTCCTCACGCGGGTCACGCGAAGGTTTCTCGAGCTCGCCGATAATATCGGAAAGTGTCATCTCGCCGACAGAAAGCTCTGCCGCCATCTTCTTGATGTCGCCCACGCGCTTCTTCAGACCGGCCAGCTTACCGATCTCGCGGTCGGTCGCTCCGACCTTCGCGAGCACCTTCTCAGCGATCTCGTAGCTTTCGGGATGCACGGCCGTAGCATCGAGCGGTGTCTTGCCGCCTCGGATGCGCAGGAAGCCCGCGCACTGCTCATAAGCCTTCGGGCCCAGTTTCGCCACCTTCAGCAGCTGCTTACGGTCCTTAAAACTACCATTTTCCTCACGGTAGGTCACGATGTTCTTCGCAATGGTCTTATTGATGCCGGAAACGTATTCCAGCAGGGAGACCGATGCGGTATTCAGGTCCACGCCGACCTGGTTAACGCAGTCCTCCACAACGCCGCCGAGGGTATCGGACAGCTTCTTCTGGTTCATATCATGCTGGTACTGCCCCACGCCGATGGACTTCGGGTCGATCTTCACCAGCTCCGCCAACGGGTCCTGCAGACGGCGGGCGATCGATACCGCGCTTCTCTGTCCCACATCGAACTTCGGGAATTCCTCCGTCGCCAGTTTCGACGCAGAGTACACGCTCGCGCCTGCCTCATTAACGATGATATATCGCAGCGGTCGGTTCATCTCATGAATAAATTCCGCGATGACCTGCTCACTCTCACGGGACGCCGTTCCATTGCCCACGGAGATCAGCTCCACGTTGTATTTCTCCACCAGTTTCTTCAGGATGACTTTCGCCTCATGCACCTTATTTTGCGGCGCGGTCGGGTAGATCACGACGGTGTCCAGAACCTTTCCGGTGGCATCCACAACAGCCAGCTTACAGCCGGTACGGAAGGCCGGATCCCAGCCCAACACCACATGGCCGCTGATGGGCGGCTGCATGAGCAGCTGGCGCAGGTTCTTACCGAACACCTTGATCGCTCCATCCTCAGCGACCTCTGTCAATTCGTTGCGCACCTCGCGCTCGATGGACGGCCAGATCAGGCGCTCATAAGCGTCCTCGACGGCTTCCTTCAGCGCCGGCGTCGTGTTCGGATTATCGCGGACAATGACTTTCTTACACAGGTAGCCGATGGCCCGCTCGGTGTCCGTCAGTATCTTTACGGAGAGGATCTTTTCCTCCTCGCCGCGGTTGATGGCGAGGGTTGCGTATCCGGGCTGTTTAGCGACCGGGCGCTCATATTTATAGTAAGTCTCGTATACACTGGACTCTTCGCCGACGCGGCTCTCGCAGACCACCGTTCCCTGCTTCATGGTCAGGTCGCGGATATAAGTGCGGTATTCCGCGTTGTCGCTGATATTTTCCGCAATGATGTCCTTCGCGCCTGCGATGGCATCCTCCGGCGTGGCCACCTCTTTCTCCGGGTCCACATAAGGCGCTGCTTCCGTAAGCAGATCCTTCTTCGTCATCTGCAGCAGGATCAGGTTCGCCAACGGCTCCAGACCGTGCTCCTTCGCGATCGTCGCACGCGTACGGCGCTTCTGCTTATACGGGCGGTACAGATCCTCTACTGCAACGAGGGTCATGGCCGCCTCGATCTCTTTCTTCAGTTCATCGGTCAGCTTCCCCTGTTCCTCGATCGACGACAGAACCGCTTCCTTACGTTCCTCGAGGCCGCGCAGATAGCGCAGCCGCTCATCCAGATTACGCAGGATCTCATCGTTTAAACCGCCGTGGGCTTCCTTACGATAACGGGCAATGAACGGGATCGTATTGCCCTCGTCGATCAGTTTGATGACCGCCTCAACCTGTGTGGTCCTGATTTTCTGTTCCTCTGCTAGTACTCTTACGATATCCATACACATACCTTCTTATTCAAATCTCATTTTGAGAAAATCGACTGCCAAACGCCGTAATTACGGGGCGTACAGCAGCCGATCTCGTTGTATATATTCGGGATAACTCCCTGTTTTAGAAGAACGAACCGCTCCTCTTTTTAAACATCAGTGCCAAGACGATGACCGCTCCGATGAAAACGACACCGAGTACGACCGCAATGATGATCACGGTAGTATTCTTACCCTTCTTCGTCTCTTCGGGAGTCTGCTCCTGCGTCTCTGTCTCCTGCTGAGTTTCGGTCTGCTTCTCTTCCGTGGCTTTCTCGGTAGGCGCCTCGGTTTCCGGTTCCGGCTCGGTCGTAACGACCGTAGCATCCATCGCCGGCTTCTTCTCACCGGCAGCAGCTGCTGCCTGTGAAAGGCCGATGATCGGGAATGCATAAGAAGCATCGGCATAGGAGATCAGGCCGATCTCATCCGTGTTACCGTTTTCCTTCCAGAAGGCAACGGTACCGGCATTTCTCGCACCGGTAGTAAAATCGTATGCATACTGCACACGCGCATCGTAGTTATTTTTATTGAGCGCACCGAACGATGTTACGATCACCGCAGTGTTCTTCTTTTTCGCTTCGTTATTTGCATTAGCGATCTCATCCTTCAGGATACCCGCTGCAACGTTCTTATCCCAGTCCTTATCTTCATAAGGGGCGAACTCAACGGACAGAGCCAGGTTCGTTACCTCCGTAAACGACATGGAAGCGATCAGTTCCGGATCGCTGTTATACGGGGAGAGCAGGATCGTTCTGACCGTGTTGTTGGTACCGGTTCCGCGGATAACGCGGACGATCTTATCCTGCCATGCAGAAAGAACGGTATTATAATCGGAGATTCCAAGCGGTGCGGGCGGTTCCTCAGCCTCAGGATCTACGGTCGGCTCTTTAGTGGCAACCGGATGATGCAAAACCTGGATCAGCAGATGGTCACCGAAGGAGTCCATCTTATTCGCAATCGAAACGTACATCTTCGTCAGGCGGCTGTCGGTTGAGCTTCTCAGTTCCGGCAGCGGGGACAACCAGTCGCCGGATCCAGTCAGGGAGAGGATCACATAGAACCCTTTGGAGATCGCATGATCTACCATGGTCTTAACCTTCTCGAGGAAGGCATCGTCGATGGTTCCGTCTTCACCCATGTGACTGTCATAGTTTACGGGAACATATAAGGACTTAATGCCCATACCCGCATATGCGTCAAGCATCGCATCGGTGATCTCATCACCTGTGCAGTCTGCCTTATCCAGGGCGTTCGTAATGCTAACGCCTGCGCCCATATCAGCGAGGAGATCATCTCTGCCACGGAATTCGGATCCATCCGGGTTCTGCGGGCCGACCCACTCACCACGCTCATAGGAAACCAACTGGAAAGTACAGGTAACTTTTACTAAGGATTTTACCAAGCCTGCCAGCGGCAGATCGGGATATGCACGGCGAATGTCCTCACGAAGGCTGACTTCGACGGAGTTGCCGGTCTTACCCCAGGTCGCTTCCTTACATAAGAAGTTTGCGGTCTTATCGATGTCGGGGATACCTGAGAATTCAGGCATTCCGGAAAATGTCAATTTGATATTCTTTACGGTAAAATGAACTGTTGCATTCTGGCCGATCTGCAGCGCGTTGTCGGCAAGCTGGAAACCGAAAGAAAGGCTTCCGCCGATCTCACCGAACTTCTCGTTGGGATCCTGGCTCCAGGTGATCTGCATAGGTTCATTATATATTGTGGGACTCTCATCATATACATGCCACGAATAGTTCACACTGTCCTGCGCATAGATCTGGAAGACAACATCTTCGAGTTCCTGCCCCTTAGTAAAGGACTCCGCTTTAACGGGGACCGAAGTGACCGTGAACATCGTCACTATAAGGGATAATGCAGTAAGCAGAGACGTAATTCGTCTGCGGTTCTTCATAGGAAATGACCTCCAATATTTTAACCCGCGACAGTTCATTCGAAAAAAATGAACCGCCCCAGGGCATTTCTTTGATTATCTTAGCACATTTCATTTTGAATTTCAATGTCAATTTCCGCCAAAAAAGTCAAAAAATCCCAGGCATCTATTGACGTTTTTTCACAGGGGTGTTAAGATTATTTTTACGGGTGTTTTTTCCGGCGGATGCTTTCCTGCCGCTTATGCATTGCCCGCAAACACAATGAATTCCAAATATAACTAAGGAGAACTAAGATGAGCACTTCATTTGAACAACTTTTGTCACACCTTTCCGAGTGTGAGATGAAAAAAGTCGCCGTAGCGGTAGCTCAGGACGGTCCGGTACTCGAAGCGGTTAAGATCGCAAAGGAACGCGGCATCGCGGAGCCCATTCTCGTAGGAGATAAGAAGAAGATCGAAGAGATCGCAGCGGAGCTTTCCATTGACCTGACCGGGATCGAGATCGTAGATATCGAGGATGAGCAGGAGGCTACCCTGGCTGCTGTTTCTCTCGTACACGACCACAAGGCAGATATGTACATGAAGGGAAAGATCGACACGAAGTCGTTCCTGAAGAGCGTATTGAATAAGGAAGTAGGTCTCCGTACCGGACGCCAGCTGTCCCACGTGGCACTGTTCGAGGTTCCGGGCATCGACCAGCTCCTGTTCCTGACCGATGTTGCATTCAACACCTACCCGACCCTCGAGGAAAAGGCAGGCATCATCCACAACGCAGTCGAAGTTGCACACGCTTGCGGCATCGCTAACCCGAAGATCGCGCCTCTGGCCGCTGTCGAGGTCGTTAACCCGAAGATGCCGGAGACCGTTGAGGCTGCCGAGCTGACCCGCCTGAACGAAATCGGCGAGATCACCGGGTGTATCATCGACGGACCGCTTTCCTTAGACCTCGCGATCGACGCAGAGGCTGCTAAGCATAAGGGCGCTGAGGGACGTAAGATCGTCGGCGACGCGGACATCCTTCTGTTCCCGGACATCCACTCCGGTAACCTGGTTTATAAGACATTGACCCACACCACGAAGGCGAAGAACGGCTGCATCCTGTGCGGTACCGCAGTTCCGGTCATCCTGACCTCCCGTTCCGACTCCACCGAGGTAAAGGTCAACTCCATCGCGCTCGCAGCAGTCGTTGCAAACGCCATGAGCAAATAATCGAAAGGCAGGTAGTACCATGTCCCATAAAGTTCTGATCATCAACCCGGGTTCCACCTCCACGAAGATCGGTGTTTTCGAGGATGAGACCCTGTTGTTCGAGGAGACCCTCCGTCACAGCACCGAGGAGATCTCTTCCTACCCTTCCATCGTAGCACAGAAGGATTTCCGTAAGAACCTGATCACGGATCTTCTGGCTCGTAAAAATTTTGACATCAAGTCTCTGGACGTCGTTGTCGGCCGCGGCGGTATGCTGCGCCCCATCCCGGGCGGTACCTATCCGGTCAATGACGCTCTCCTCGCAGACTTAAAGGCCGGCGTTTCCGGCCAGCACGCTTCCAACTTAGGCGGCATCATTGCCCGTGAGATCGGTGACGAGATCGGCGCGAAGTCCTTCATCGTAGACCCCGTTGTAGTTGACGAGATGCAGGACGTAGCCCGCTACTCCGGCGTTCCGGAGCTGCCTCGCAAGTCCGTCTTCCACGCACTGAACCAGAAGGCAGTTGCGAAGCGCTACGCGAAGGAGCAGGGCGTTCCTTACAACAGCCTGAACCTGATCGTCGTTCACATGGGCGGCGGCGTTTCCGTAGGCGCACACACTGGCGGTAAGGTCGTTGACGTGTTCAATGCACTCGACGGCGACGGCGCATTCTCCCCTGAGAGAGCAGGCGCAGTTCCGAGCGGCGCACTGGTTAAGATGTGCTTCTCCGGCAAATACACCGAGGCAGAGGTTTATAAGAAGCTCGTCGGCGGTGCCGGCCTGAACGCTTACCTCGGCACGAACGACATGCGCGACGTCGAGAAGTGGATCGGCGAGGGCAATGCCGAAGCGAAGAAGATCTTCGACGCTTTCGTTTACCAGGTTGCTAAGGACATCGGTTCCATGGCTTGCGTACTGAAGGGTAAGGTAGACCAGATCATCCTGACCGGTGGTATAGCATACGATAAGAACGTCGTAGCAGACCTTAAGGAATATGCAGGCTTCATCGCTCCGTTCACCGTATATCCCGGTGAGGACGAACTTCTGGCGCTGTGCCAGGGCGCGCTCCGCGTCGTAAACGGCGAAGAAGAAGCCATGAACTATTGATCAGTTATTAAATAGTACATAAAACACAGGCCGTCCGGTCACATACCGGACGGCCTGTTGTTTTATTCATTTTTTCAAAATACTACGCCGCATTTGTCAGCAGCATGTAGGCGACGGCCGCAACGAAGGCTGCAAATAAAAGGGCAGAAAACACAGTCATCTTTTTATACGAGATGATGTGCTCGATCCGGGTACGGATCTTCGCACCGCCGAAGGCAGACGCAAACACCGTTTTACTCTGTTGGACATTCAGAAGCTCCAACGCGTAAGCTTTTTGCTTCTCGCGCGGCAGTTTCGCGAGCGCGGACTCGTCGCACGCCAGTTCGACATCCGAGAGGAAGCATTTCAGGAATATCCAGACGAACGGATTAAACCAGTGGATCGCCGCCGTGATAAACGCCAGGAGGCGCCAGAAATTGTCCCCGCGGCGAATGTGCCGCTTTTCATGCAGCAGGATCAGGTCCAACCCCTCCGCATCGCGCAAATGTTCCGGGATGATGATGCGGGGACGCAGGATCCCGTATACCGCCGGCGATGTGATCTTCTGTGAGCTGTACACATTGTCATACATGCGCTTCGCGCCCCGTAGCTCCGCTTTTGTGACGAAATAGATCAAGGTCAATGTAATAAGCACGGCGGCGGCGATCACAGCCCAAACAAACGAAGCATAATCGAACACGTCGGCCAAAAGGTCGACCTTATATGTCATCGGTCTATAGGATATAGCCCACCTTCCGATATTTGTCATCGCCACTGGTTTCTCCGAAGGAAAGACATCCAAAAAACCCTGCCCCTGAGCGGGCAACGCCACTAATTCGGAGATGGGCACGGTCCGCACCGCGTATCTCGGAAGCATCGACAGCAGGCTGAATTTGGACCGGATACCGAACGGCACCAAAAAACGCACCAGAGGGATGGCCCAAAGGAGGACGATGCCCCTTCGGGGGATGGGCCGGATCTTTCGGATCAGGAGCACTATAATGCCCACCGCCGTTGCTAGGATGCTCATATTGAGCAACCAGTAAAAAACAACATCCATAAGCCTACCTCTTTTGGATCAGTTCGCGCAATTCATCGATCTCCGCATCGGAGAGCTTCTCATCTTCCAACAATGCCGAGAACAACGCTTTCTTCGAGCCGTGGAACAGTTTCTCCAGGAGGCCCTTCGCTTCGCTCTTCTGCGCTTCTCCCTTTTTGATCAATGCCGTGCAGATAAAGCCGGGCTCCTCCCGCTTCACATATCCTTTATCGATCACCTTTTTGATCATTGTGTAGGTCGTATTTTTATTCCAGCCGATCTCTGCTTCCGCGATCTTGCTGACTTCCTTCGCGCTGACCGGTTCATTCGCCCAAATGATCTCCATCAGTTTGATCTCGCTGTCAAATAACTTCATAATATACCTCCGGACTATTTATGTAGTCTATTCTACATCAATAGTCCCCCCTTTGTCAAGATGCGATTTCACCGTTTCGCAAGACAAAAGAGGATGCCGCTGTGCGACACCCTCCCGGTCATTTGACTTTGGTTTATTCTTCTGCTTCCCAGTTGCTCTTCGCGTAGGTCTCATCGTACATATCGCAGATACCTGCCAGAAGCATGATGATGCCCTGGACCCGGTAGGGTTTCACGATGTAGATGCCCTTCGTCTCCTCCGCGATCAGATCCGCCGCCAGAAGCGGCTTCATGTGATGGTAAGCCTGACCGGTGGAGTTCAGTTCGCACTCCGTGACCAGCTCTGCCACACTCATGGGCTTCTTTAAAAGCGCCAGCAGGATCTTCAGACGGTCCGCATTGCCCAGGCAGGCCAGTACCTTTTCCGCCACGTTGTCGGCGATGAGTTTAAGCAGGTCGTCGGTGTTGACGCGGTGTTTTACCCAGTTCGACTGTCTTCCGCCCGATGCAAAAACGCCCATGTATGTGATGGCTCCGGTCTGTCCGTTCGTACCCGCGGCATCCTGGATCTCGTTCATGATCGCGTTGACATGCTCGTTCGGGTGCATTTTCTGCATCTTCTCTATATCTCCGACCTTCTCATTCGGCTCCTTTGATGAGCCGATCATTACGGAAGAAACTAACTGCTGCAATTCCTCCAGTTGTTTTTTGATCTCTTCGATCTCTACTCCATAATCCTTTGACATGATATTTACCTCCTGATCGTAAAGTGAATTTCGGTGTGTTTGCAATTACGTAATTGATTTATGTTGTTCCGTAATTACATAATATACCATCCTGAGGGCAATGTCAATACGTATTTACGTAATTTTTTAAAATATTTTACGTTTTTTCGTAAATCCATATGTAAACGCAAACATCCCGGCGCGGTTCAAGACCGCACCGGGATGCTCCGTTATATTATTTTCTATGATTTATATGAATACATACGATCAGTCGTCGTCCGAGAGATCTGCGCCGGGAATTACTTCGCGGATCCTTTCGATGACAGGCTGACGCTCCTTCGAAACCGCGCCGTTATCACCGTCGCCTGCGCATTCCTCTGCGATCTGATCGACGATCTCCATACCCTCGATCACCTTTCCGAAAGCGGCATAGTTTCCGTCCAGGCTCGGCTGGTCCGTCAGGCAGATGAAGAACTGCGACGTCGCCGTATTCATGTAGGCACGGCTGTTCTGACGATCGACCTTTCGAGCCATCGAAATGGTTCCGCGTTCGTGCAGGAGCGGATTATCCACATCGTTGTTCGGAAACTCACCGGGGATGGTGCGCTGTCCTTCCTTACCGGCACCGGTGCCGGTCGGGTCGCCTCCCTGGATCACGAAGCCCGGAAGAATACGATGAAACGTCAGGTTATCGTAAAACTTCTCATTTGCCAGATCCAAAAAGTTCGACACAGTGGTAGGTGCGGCATCCGCATCCAGTTCCACCATGATCGTGCCGTAATTCTTTACTACGATCTCGACCGTATGCTTACCTTTGACGATCGTGAACCCGTCCTTATTGCCCTTCTTTTCCTTCGACGGAGCGGATTTGAGCCATAATACGCCGGCTATGATGACCAGGATCGCCATAGCTCCGATGAAAATATACGAACTGCGCTTCGAACGCTTTCTGTGATTTCCCGCGCCACGCGCGACCTGACTTGTGCTGGTACTCACTGTAGAAACCTCCGTTTCACGAAGATCAATGCCCGCTCAGGAGCATTGCCCCGATATAAAGAGCGGGCAGGAAGAGAAACCTCCCTGCCCGTGTATGGAACCCGCCGGTATCACCGACGTCTTCCGCAGGGGATAAATCCCCCGGTCAATTACTTATTTGCAAGTTCTGCCTTCAAAGAAGCGGTAAGTGCAGGAACGATCTTATTCAGGTCGCCTACGATGCCGTAGTCAGCAACTTCGAAGATCGGAGCGGTCTCATCCTTGTTGATCGCAATGATGATGTCGGACTCTTCCATACCTGCCAGGTGCTGGATCGCACCGGAGATACCGATCGCGAAATATACGTGAGGACGAACGGTCTTACCGGTCTGTCCTACCTGCAGATCCTTCGGCTTCCAGCCTGCATCTACAACTGCACGAGAGCAGCTTACGGTACCGCCGAGTACAGCAGCAAGGTCTTCAAGAAGCTTGAAGTTCTCAGCGCTGCCTACGCCACGGCCGCCGGATACGAGGATCTTAGCATCCATGATATCTACGGTATCGGTAACAGCCTTAACGACCTTCAGGATCTCAACGTACTTGTTATCCGGAGTAAAGCCGGGGTTGTAGTTAATGATCTCAGCCTTAGCGCCTTCCTGCTTCGGAAGCTTCTGCATAACGCCGGGACGAACGGTAGCCATCTGAGGGCGGAAGTTCGGGCAGGCGATGGTAGCGATGGTGTTACCACCGAAAGCGGGACGGGTCATGAGGAGCTGGTTGTGAAGCTGCTCCTTACCGGGGATCGCTACGAGCGGGAAATCACCGATATCGAGCTGCGTGCAGTCTGCGGTAAGACCGGTGTGTACTCTCGCGGAAACGCGGGGACCCAGGTCACGGCCGATCGCTGTAGCACCAACCAGGACGATGTCCGGCTTGAATTCCTTAATTACGGAAGCAACCGCATGTGCGTACGGCTCGGTTCTGTAATCCTTAAGTTCAGGATCATCGATAACGATGACCTTATCTGCGCCATAAGCTGCAAGTTCGTCAGCCAGGTCTGCTACCTGATAACCTGCAAGAATGGCGGTAACTTCAGTTCCTAAATCTTTTGCGAGATCCTTGCCCTTGCCGATAAGTTCAAAAGCGATGCTGCTTAACTGATTGTCTACCTGCTGAGCAAAGACATATACGCCCTTGTATTCTTCTAATGCCATTTTATTCATCACTCCTATAGTATAATGGAAACGCTTTTATCAGATTACGTGCTTTTCTTTTAACTTGCCGACAATGTATTCAACGGAAGCATCTGCATCGAGATTTACCTTCTCGCCGGTACCCTTACGTACCTTATCGGAAGCCTTTGCGATCTGTGTGGGTGAACCCTTGAGACCGAGGTTGGAGTCTTCAACATCGACCAGGTTAGCTCTGCCCCAAACAGTGATATCTGCCTTGAAAGCATCGAAGATGCCGCCCGGAGTCATGTAACGGGGTGCGTTGAGTTCAGCCAGAGCCGTGATGAGGCAAGGCATCTTCGCCTTAACTACATGATAACGGTCGTCGTACTGACGCTCAACGATCACGGAGTCTCCGTCGATCTCGATCTTCTGTGCATAGGAGATGACCGGAATATTCAAATGCTCGGAGATCTGCGGACCAACCTGTGCGGTATCGCCGTCGATCGCCTGACGTCCGGTAATGATGAGGTCGTAATCCAGGTTGCGGATCGCGCCTGCGAGTGTGGAAGAAGTAGCCCAGGTGTCTGCGCCGCCGAGTACACGGTCGGTTACGAGGATGCCCTTATCTGCGCCCATGGCCAATGCTTCACGAAGAACCTCTTCTGCCTTCGGAAGACCCATGGTGATAACGGTTACTTCTGCGCCATACTGATCTTTTAATCTAAGTGCTGCTTCCAAGCCGGCCTTGTCATCCGGGTTCATGATGGTAAGCATAGCAGCACGGTTCAATGTTCCGTCAGGATTAAACTTTACGCCACCCTTTGTATCGGGTACCTGCTTGATACATACTATGATCTTCACAATCTTACGCTCCTTAATTATTTGTAATTTCTATTCTACTGATACTACGGATTTTTCCGTTTTTCAAACTCTCGAAATCCTACAACCATTCGCCGTCCTATCGCTTTCCTGCGGAAATCGGTACGGCTCATGTTTGTTCGGGTCTCAAGGTCCGACTCGGCCATAATGCCCGGTCGGTACTTTTCGACCCTTGTATCATTTAAGCAGTGCTGCAGAGATAACCATTCTCTGAACTTCGCTGGTGCCTTCGTAGATCTCGGTGATCTTTGCATCACGCATCATGCGCTCAACGTCGTACTCTCTGGTGTAGCCGTAACCACCGTGCAGCTGAACTGCCTTTGTGGTAACTTCCATAGCAACTTCTGCTGCGTAAAGCTTTGCCATAGCTGCCTCTACGCTGTAAACAGTCTTGTGATCCTTCTGATACTCATCCTTCTTGCGAGCTGCAGCGTATACAAGATACTGAGCAGCCTGGCACTTCGTAGCCATATCTGCGATCTGGAACTGAGTATTCTGGAATGCGGAGATCGCCTTACCGAACTGCTTTCTTTCCTTTGTGTAAGCGATGGTGTTATCCAGAGCGCCTTCTGCAAGACCCAGAGCCTGAGCAGCGATACCGATACGTCCGCCGTCCAGTGTGTGCATGGCGATCTTGAAGCCCTCGCCGTCGCGGCCCAGAAGGTTTGCCTTCGGGATGCGGCAATCCTGGAAAATGAGCTCGTATGTGGAAGAACCGCGGATACCCATCTTCTTCTCTTTTACGCCGAATGTAAATCCGGGTGTACCCTTCTCCACGATGAATGCGGAGATGGTCTTCTTGGAGCGACCCTTAGCGTCTGTTGTAACGCCTGTGATCGCGAAAATAACATAAACGTCAGCTTCCTTACCGTTGGTAATGAAGATCTTGGAACCGTTCAGAACGTACTCGTCGCCGTCCAGAACTGCCTTCGTCTGCTGGCCCTGTGCGTCAGTACCTGCACCCGGCTCGGTCAGACCGAAAGCACCGAGCTTCTCGCCCTTTGCCAGCGGAACCAGATACTTCTGCTTCTGCTCTTCGGTACCGAATGTCAGGATCGGGTCGCAGCACAGAGAAGTGTGTGCGGATACGATAACGCCTGTGGTACCGCAAACCTTGGACAGCTCCTCAACGCACATAGCGTAGGTCAAAATATCGCAGCCCTGGCCGCCGTACTCCTTCGGGATCGGGATACCCATGAAGCCGAGCTTTGCCATCTTTTCAACTGTTTCTCTGGGGAAGTTCTCTGTTTCATCCACTTCCTGAGCAAGAGGCTTAACCTCATTCTGTGCGAATTCCTTAAACAGGGTGCGCACCATCTCATGTTCTTTGCTCAATGTAAAATCCATGATTTTGTTTTCCTCCGAAATAATCTATTTATCTTACTTATTGGTATAGTCATAGAAACCGATGCCGGTCTTTCTTCCGAGCTTACCGCCGCGAACCATCTTCTTAAGAAGAGTGTGAGGACGATACTTGGAGTCGCCGGTCTCGTTGTAAAGAACGTTCATGATCGCAAGAACGATATCCAGACCTACCAGGTCGCCGAGAGCCAGCGGGCCCATCGGGTGGTTCGCACCGAGCATCATAGCCTGGTCGATACCCTCAACGCTTGCGATGCCTTCTGCATAGATACCGATCGCTTCATTGATCATCGGGATCAGGATACGGTTAACAACGAAGCCGGGAGCTTCTGCAACCTGAACCGGAGTCTTGCCGATCTCTTCGGAGATCGCCTTGATGCGGTCAACGGTAGCAGCCGGTGTGTTAAGTCCTGCGATAACTTCAACGAGCTTCATACGGTCAGCAGGGTTGAAGAAGTGCATGCCGATCACCGGATGCTTCAGGCCTGCGCCGATCTCGGTGATAGACAGAGAAGAAGTGTTGGTAGCGAAGATAACATCTTCCTTCGTGCAGATCTCTTCGAGTTCCTTGAATGTCTGCTTCTTAATAGCCATATCTTCCAGAGCTGCCTCAACGATGAGGTCGCAATCTGTACAAATATCCTTCAGGCCGGTCGTAACCTTTGCCAGAATTGCATCTGCCTGCTCCTGGGTGATTTTCTCTTTCTTTACCAGGAATGCCATATTCTTAGCGATCTTAGCCTTTCCGCCGTCAGCGAACTCCTGCTTAATATCGCAAAGACAAACCTCGTAACCTTCTGTCATGGCAAATGCCTGAGCAATACCGGAACCCATTGTACCGGCACCAATAACGCCTACCTTCATGATAGTACCTCCTAAATGTATTTATATATGATTGGGAATAGTGTAACTTGCTTGATTATGCGTTCTTGAACGGCTCTTTAACCTTATCTTTATTCTTATCGAGGAAGAATGCCATTCCGTAAACCTGGTCCTGGGTCTCGAAGCAGTCGCCGAAGAGCTTCTCTTCGATCACGATCGCGTCGTCCATATTTGCGTCCAGGCCATCGTTGATCGCCTTCTTGCAGTTGCGAACAGCGATCGGAGCGTTCTTCGCGATGGTAGCCGCCATCTTCTTAGCTGCTGCAAGGAGAACTTCCTGCGCAGTCTTTGTAACATTACCCGCTTCATCCACTTCTGCGGAGAATACCTCGTTAACGAGGCCAATGCGGTACGCTTCCGGTGCCTTGATGTTTCTCGCGGTGTAGATCAGCTGCTTCGCCATGCCTGCGCCTACCAGACGAGCCAGTCTCTGGGTGCCGCCGAAGCCCGGTGTGATGCCGAGGCCTACTTCCGGCTGACCGAATACTGCATTGTCCGAGCAGAGACGAATGTCACAGCTCATGGAGATCTCGCAGCCGCCGCCGAGTGCAAAACCGTTAACGGCAGCGATCACGGGGATCGGGAATGTCTCGAGCTTACGGAACACGTCGTTGCCCTTCTTACCGAATGCCTCGCCCTGTTCTTTCGTCAAGGTGCTCATCTCGCCGATGTCTGCGCCAGCTACGAAAGACTTCTCGCCTGCGCCGGTCAGGATAAGGCAGCGAACCGTGCTTAAGTCTACCTGGTCCAGTGTCTCGTTCAGTTCGTCGAGAACCTGGCTGTTCAGCGCGTTCAGCGCCTTCGGGCGGTTGATGGTGATAACGCCAACGCCACCTGCTGCTTCATAAAGAATATATTCCATTTTTGATCCTTTCTGGTACAAGGCAAACCTTTCAACACCCCGTACACGTGAAATGTGCTCTGAAAAAGGCACAGTGCGCGCCAAGTTCAGAAAAAATAAATCCAGATTTGGATTTGAAACGCAATTTTCGTTTTAACACGACACGAGGCAGAAAGCAAAATTTGCCTTCCGCCCGGTCGTTTATACATCACATATCTGTCATCTATATGCTACGGATTTCTCCGCGTCTTTGACGCTCTCGAAATCCTACAAACATTCGCCGTCCTATCGCTTTCCTGCGGAAATCGGTACGGCTCATGTTTGTTCGTCTCTCAAGGTCGGATACGACCATAAATGGTCGATCCTGACTTTTCGAGCCTTGTATCATATCAGTCTCTCTCTACGATGGTTGCGCATCCCATACCACCACCGATGCAGAGGGTAGCCAGACCCTTCTTTGCATCTTTCTTCACCATCTCGTGAAGAAGGGTTACGAGGATACGAGCACCGGAAGCGCCTACCGGGTGACCCAGCGCGATCGCGCCGCCGTTCGGGTTCAGCTGCTTATCAACATCGATACCGAGGTCCTTGCCGACTGCAACGGACTGAGCGGCAAATGCTTCATTTGCCTCGATGATATCGAAGTCTTCAATCTTGTAACCGCACTTAGCCATAGCCTTGCGGGTTGCCGGAACAGGACCTACGCCCATGATGGACGGATCAACACCGCCCAGAGCGCCTGCTACGAAATATGCCATAGGAGTTACGCCGAGTTCTTTTGCCTTCTCTTCGGTCATCAGGACGATCGCTGCAGCGCCGTCGTTGATACCGGAAGCGTTACCTGCGGTAACTACGCCGTTCGGGTTGATCGGGCGAAGTTTTGCAAGGCCTTCGATTGTGGAACCCGGACGCGGGCCCTCATCCACCTTGAACTCAACCATTTCCTTTTTCTTCTTAACCATAACCGGAACGATCTCATCGTCGAATGCACCGGTCTGCTGAGCTTTCTCAGCCTTTAACTGGCTCTTGAGTGCGAACTCATCGAGCTCTTCACGGGTCAGACCCCACTTCTCTGCTACATTGTCCGCGGTCTGGATCATATGATAACCGTTGAATGCATCCCACAGAGCGTCGTTAACCATGGTGTCGACCAAAGCGCCCTGGCTCTGGCTGGGCCATGTCATTCTGTAACCGAAACGTCCGTTCGGGATCGCATACGGAGCCATGGACATGTTCTCCATACCACCTGCAACTACGATATCAGCGTCGCCTGCCTGGATCATCTGAGCTGCCATGTTTACGCAGTTCAGACCGGAACCGCAAACTACGTTAACGGTAACAGCAGGAGTCTCCACCGGAAGACCGGCCTTAATGGATGCCTGACGAGCTACGTTCTGTCCCAGACCAGCCTGGATTACGCAACCCATGTATACATGATCAACTGCTTCCGCAGGAACACCGGCTCTTTTGATAGCTTCCTTGATAACGATAGCACCCAAATCCGCTGCGGGAGTGGTGCTGAGGGATCCGCCCATTGTGCCGATCGCCGTACGGCATGCACCGGCAAGTACAATTCTCTTTGCCATTGAAATATCCTCCAAAGTGATGATTGTTAATTTTTTAACATATTTCAGGAACTATTATATCATAGTTTTCCTGTCATTGCAAGCGCTTTTTTACAAACGCTGTAAATGAACATTTTAATCCTTCAGACCATGGACTCCTCATCGTTGATCGTGAGCTTCTGCAAGCGTCTGTAGTGAAGCGTATAGTCGGACTCTCCTTCCCGTCCCAGGCAGAGTAATCTGGCGGAAGCCGCCATCAAAACGATGTTCGGAAGGAAGTAGGTCGCAAATAAATGTATCCAACTTTTCCAGCCTTCCACACTGGTTTCAAACAAGCCTCCGCAACTCACGGAGATGATCACCGCCGACACCGGTCCCAATAACCCGCAGAAAAACGTAAAGCCCCACGATTCCCTTACGTATGCCACAAACGACATAAGGCACGTCAAGACCAGCACCCCGCTGATAAATAACTCATAATTGAAAAACGTACTCTGGAAACCGAAACCGATGTTTAAAAAGACTACAGCCAGGGGATAAAAACCGATGAGGGCGACCAGGATCGTCGACACCAACACCGCTACCTTACAATGCTTTCTTTTTATCTCATCCATTTCCGTTTTTTTCGCCGGATGGCAAAAACCGCACACTTTATCATGGTACCCCATCGGGTTACCGCATTTTGAACAATACTTCATGATCACGCCTCTTGCTCTTCTACGTTTTTCTGCTTACGATTTTTCTTCCACAAGGCCAATGAGGAATACACCACGAGTCCTGCCGCGATCGGGGCCAACCAGTATCCGATCATCCGAACATGCCGATATGTATCATTATCACCCCAACCGAACCCGTACCGGAAGAACCAGTATCTATACTCAGATTTAAAAATCGTGTCCAGTGTTCGGGAAATAAAGTGACAGAGCCAAAAGAGTAATACGAAGCCGCCGCAGATCGCCGCCACCCCATGTTTCCTGTAGCAGTTAAGTACAAACGCCAAAAAGCCCAATGCAAAAACCGCATAACCTACATATCCTAATTCGATCAATGAGGCCCAATACGATGATGGTTCCGAAGGCATATTACCGTAAAACGGAAGAAAAACGGAAAACATCAGAAACAGCGCCGA
>DBXX01000001.1:38266-60630 GCA_002309675.1 Lachnospiraceae bacterium UBA1201 | reverse complement strand
ACCTAGTATAATCATACTCTCCCACCGCCTTTTTGTCAATTTTCATTCACAAGAAGTAAGCATTTTCCGCGGTGAAACGGGCCGCCTGGGCCGCGGAAATGCTTGACGAACCCAAAGCCCGCTTGTATAATGAAAGATGCATTCATTTTCGGATGCAAAACCACGATTTAAAGGATGGTCAATACTATGAAAGCAATCATGCAGGGCAGAACCCATACATGCAACGAGCTTCGCATCGAAAACGTCGGCGAAGAGGTACGGATCACCGGATGGTTCGACAACCTTCGTAAGGTCAGCAAGAACCTCGGTTTCCTGATCCTCCGCGATTTTTACGGAGTAACACAGGTCGTGATCGAGACCGAAGAGATGATGAACATCATTGACCCGGTCAATGTCGAGTCGACTCTCGCCATAACCGGCGTCGTTCGCGAACGTTCCAATAAGAACCCGGCGATACCCACGGGCGACATCGAAGTCGTTCCCACCGCGATCGAAGTTCTGGGAAAATGTATCTACAACGAACTTCCGTTCCAGATCAACTACTCCCGGGACGCGGATGAAAACACCCGTCTCAAATACCGTTATCTGGATCTCCGCAATCCCGCGGTGAAATCCAAGATCGTGCTCCGCAGCAAGGTCGTAGCCGAACTGCGTGCCGGCATGATGGCCCATGATTTCATGGAGATCACCACCCCCATCCTGACCTGTTCTTCGCCGGAAGGCGCGCGCGACTACCTGGTACCCGCCCGCAACCATCCCGGCAAATTCTACGCGCTTCCGCAGGCACCGCAGCAGTTCAAGCAGNNCAGCTGCTCATGACCTCCGGCTTCGACCGCTATTTCCAGATTGCGCCCTGCTTCCGTGATGAGGACGCGCGTGCGGACCGTTCTCCGGGTGAGTTCTACCAGTTGGACATGGAGATGGCATTTGCCGGACAGGAAGATGTATTCGCCATCATGGAGGACGTGCTCCCGCCCGTCTTCGCTAAATACGGAACCTACTCCACCGCATCTAAAGCTCCGTTTAAGCGCATCCCCTATCTGGAAGCTATGGATCGCTACGGCAGCGACAAGCCGGACCTGCGCATTGACCTCGAAGTGACTGATGCAACACAGGTCATGGACGGCTGCGGCTTCGGACCGTTCGAAGGCCAGACCGTAAAGGCCGTTGTGGTTTCCGGTTTCGATAAGACACGTAAGCAGATCGACGCGCTGTGCGCAGACGTAGAAGTTCAGACCGCCCAGAAGGCGTTCTGGTTCCGTCTGGATGAAAACGGTGAATTCGTCGGCGGTATCTCGAAGTTCCTGCAGGAACGCAAGGCTGCCGTGATCGAAGCTCTGGGCTTAAAGCCCGGCGACTTCGTGGGTCTGACCGCGGGTAAGAAGCTCACCGCCCAGAAGACGGCCGGCGTACTTCGTAAGCTGCTCGGCGCCCTGTGCCCCAACCATATGAAGCAAAACTGCTACGAATTCTGCTGGATCGTTGACTTCCCGATGTATGAGATCGGTGAGGAGTCCGGCGAGCTGGAATTCTGCCACAATCCTTTCTCCATGCCGCAGGGTGGCATGAAGGCGCTCTGCGAACAGGAGCCGCTCTCCATCCTCGCATACCAGTACGATCTGGTCTGCAACGGCGTAGAGCTTTCCTCCGGTGCCGTTCGTAACCACGATCCCGAGATCATGATCAAGGCGTTCGAACTGGTCGGCCTCGGTGAGGAGGATGTAAAAGCGAAATTCCCCGCGATGTACAACGCATTCTGCTACGGCGCACCGCCGCACGCAGGTATCGCCCCCGGCGTGGACCGTATGGTCATGCTCATGGCCGGCGAGGACAGCATCCGCGAGATCATTCCGTTCCCGATGAATAAGACCGCGCAGGATCTGATGATGGGCGCGCCCGCTGCCGTAGAACAAAAGCAGCTCGACGAAGTTCACATTCAGATCGTGATGCCCGAAGAAAAATAAAACGAGTACTCGTCTCGTAAAAACAAATGAAGGTGCCCACGAAAAGCCAAGCTTTTCGTGGGCACCTCTTTTCGTCCGCAGGACGTTTTACTATATCTGCTTTCGTACGATGGTGTATTCGTCACCTTCCCGGTAGAACGGACATACATAGTGGCTGTCCATCGCCAGGCGGGCAATGTCATCCTCATCGAGGCAGTCTTGCGTACAACAATACTCCTCATAGTCATAGTCGTACTCATAGTACATACAGTTTTCACAGGATCTTCCTGCCATGTTCGTTCTCCTTTCCGCGCAGTGGCCCGCCGTCCGTCTACTTCGCCAGCGCTTTGCGGATGATCTCGTCGATCTGATCCGCAGTGTAAGAATATCTTCCGAGTCCTTGTTTCAGGCGCTCCCGCGTCGCATCGTTTCGCTTCGCCTTGCTTTCATTCTGCTCCGCCTCATAGATCGCGGACATGAACGCAGCGTGCGCGTACTGTGCCACCCGGTAGCTGTCCTCAAAACCCGGCTGCGGTTCGAAGTTACTGAGCCGGTCTGCCGAATAATGGCTTATGATCTCATTGTACGCCTGATGTCTCAGTTCGTACTCAAATACCCTACCGTGTGCTTCTGCCGGGTCCTCTTTTTCCCGGTTTTTGTATTTAACTGAGTCTGCAAAGAGAATAAGGCAGATAAAAAACGCAACGCCGGCTATACCGAGCAGGATATTGAAGATGAGGTTCAGTTTTTTATTTTTCATCACGGATCACCTCCTCGATCTTCACGGCTTTCTGTCCCTGTGTCAATTCCATAAACGCGGCCAATTCTTCGTCATCCAAAGAGAAATACAACTTCATGGCAAGCTTAAGCTCCTGCTCCATGTCCTCCATGTAAGCCTTGTAGTCCGCATTCTTCTCCTTTGTTCTCACATAACCGTTCCACGTCTCATAGAAGGAGTCCAGACTTCTGCAGAAAGAGCTGATCGCCGTGTCCAGACTGTCGAAGTAATCCGGGTCCGTGGACCGAAAGACCATCTCCTCCATCTTCTGAATGCAGTTCTCGTAGTCATGCAGTACATATTTGATATTCCGAAGATGATCATATTCATCCGCGGAGATATTCATGATCTCGTGCGCATACATAAAGTCAACACACTCCATGTATTCCCCGTTTTTCAAAAATCCGTCGATCTGCGCAGAGTATTCCTCCGCATGTTTCACCGCATCTTTCCGTACTGCCTCGTCCGGATCGGGATCCTTATAATTCGCGGATGAGATCATGGATAATACGACGCATCCGATCAAAAGAGCCATCAGTACAACCGCCTTTATTCCGATCTTCGAGATCTTCTTCGCTGAAGCTGCAACATCCTGCTCCGTCTGGTGGAATGTTTCGCCGAACTCCTCCATATTTTGCTGATGCAACAGGGCGAACAGGTTATCCGCGCCGCAATGCGGACACTTTAATTCCTCCGGTCCGACTTGCCGGCCGCAATTCTCACATTTCATCGATTTGACTCCTCCACTTGCGTACTGATGCCCTGATTTTTCAGAAAGTCATCTTTTCTCTGCTCGCTTTTATCCCGCTCTCTGGAGCTCGCCGACCATATGCCGCTGAGCACGAACCAAACGATCGCGGCGATCACCAGGAGGGCAATGAGGAGCGCTGCTGCCAGCTTCTTACCCGGCTTTTTAACATTTTCTCTTTCATATTCCTGCAGATCCTGGCGAATATCCTCCAGGTTCTGCATGTGTTCGTTTTCTTCTGCGGGCAGGTGTCCGGTGCCGCAATACGGGCAGCGCACCAAAGCTTCATCAAAGCTCGCTCCGCAACTCTTACAAATGATTTCCTTCGCCATATCCGTCACTCCCTAACCGTTTTCTTCACACTCTGTTCGATCTTATCGAGCAGTTCCGAATAGGACGGCATCTTCTCACGGATCTCGGCCAGTCTCCGGTCACATGCCGCCGCAGTAGCGGAATCGCCCGATTTCACAAATATCGCTTTCAGGAAGAGGGTATCCGCATATTCTCCGAGCAGGTAATAATCTTCGTCCAGGTCGTCGACCTCGGCGCCGCCGCGGATCGGGTGGGACAATGAAGCCGCAACGCCGTAATTCTCCCGTTCCAGATACATACGCAGGCTGTCCGGGCGGAGCGTCTCCTGCTCAACATATTCAAATTTCAGTTCCTCTCTGGCATCTATAACGCCTTGGATGAGGAAGTATGCCAGGACCAGATTGATAAGGATCGATATCCCCAGGATCACTTTCTTAGTCATGCAGGATCACCTCCTCCAGATAGGCTTTCTGTTTGGCATCAGAGGCTTCGAAGTAGGCTTCGCGCGCCGCATCGTCCATGCCCAGATAGATCTTCAGGATGATATCAGCTTTCTTCTTCATATCGTACATTCGGTCCTTATATGGATCCGCGTCGATCTTCGACTGGTTCCATTTGAACTCATCATAGAAACGAGAGATCGCCATCTGGACGTCAAAAACATCCGAGTCCTGATCCCTTAGTTTTGCCTCCGGTCCCTGGATCAACGCCGACTCCACGGCGGAAACCAACCTCGTATACACTTTCGTTATATCCCAGAGCTGGTTCAGGTCGTCATAGGGCGCTTCATACTCCGCGATATTGTGATACTCTTTAAACGCCGAAAAGCCAGTATAATCTCCCCCGTCCAGGTATTCCTGGATCTTCACGGAATACTCATCGTATTTCTTTACCGACTCCCTGCGCATCGCGTCCTCGCGGAAATGGTAGGCGTTCTCGCTGATATAACTCGCAACGCAAATACCGACGATGAGCAAAAGCATCACGACCGCACTGATGACGATCGGTATGTTATCGGACAATGCTTTTCGCAGACCGCCTTTGGACTTCTCGCTTTTCTTCTGAAACGCTTCAGGCTCCGCCTGATGCCCGGCCGTTTCGGTCAGCACCCGTCCGCAATAGGGACAGGTTTTATCAGTCAGGCGGATCTCGCCGCCGCAACTCTTACACTTCATGGTGCACACTCCTTTTGGCAGTTATGGTTTTTCTCAACGCCCCTATTGTAGCACAGGCTACCCGAAAGCGTCAAATCCGCAGCTCCCGCCCGCATATAAAACGGCGAGGCAGGGAGTATCTTCTCCATACCTCGCCGCTTATTATAGGGCGTCTACGCTTCAGTTTTCCGTATCCAATTCTGCCCAGCAACCCTCTTCACTCAGGATCATCCGGGTCTTCTGCAGAGAATGTTCACGGATCCGGACCGCGCCGTCCGCCTCGCGGGCGATCGTGATCTTCGCGATCCCGCCTTCCTGCGTTCCCGGCTTCTGCTGGCCGGATACGAAATTCCCGAGGGAATAGTATACGATGGTTTCATGGCCGCTCTCGGGATCTGTGACCACATCCGTTTTCTGCAACACGTGCGGGTGCGATCCGATCACGATGTCCACCTTCTGCTCCGCGAAGAACTGCGCCCACGTGACCTGGCTTCTCGACGGCTGAGTCTTATATTCCCTGCCCCAGTGCGCATATACGACCACGACATCAGCGTTTGCACGGGCGTATTTGATCTGGCGGATCATCCGGTCCGTGTCATCGAAGGTCTCCGTCATGTAAGGATACTCTTCGGGGCAATGCAGGCCGTTCATCCCGTAGGTGTAACCCAGGAACGCCACGGTAATGCCGTCTTTCTCTACGAAGGCGACGCTGTCTTTGTAGTTTCCGGTGTAACCGGCGGTCCCGTTCGCGCCGAAATACGGCAGGTCATGCTCTTTGAAGAATGCTACAGTCGTGTCAACGCCATAGGCACCTTTATCGAGCACGTGGTTATTCGCCATGTTGAACACGTCGAAGCCCGCATTGACCAGAGCCTCGCCGACTTCGATCGGCGTTCCGAACCGAGGATAATCACTGACCGAACGCTCGTTATCCACCAGTATCGTCTCCAGATTGATCGCCGCGATGTCCGCCTCACGGATCGTCGGCGCGAACTACACAAATCTGTAACAAGATGTAACAGATTTGTCACAAACCCCGTTTTTCAGATCCGTTCTCTATTACTCTTCGTCTGTCCGTTTTCGGTTCAGATATGCCGTATAGCTGGCATTGGCCTGCTCGGACTCTTTCTTATCCCGCCAGGCGTCGATCTCCGCACTGATCGCGAGCATCTCATCCACGATCTCCTCGATGGTGCGCGGCTTCGCCTGACGGAGATACGTCGTCATACGCCGGATCGCCTTCGGGCTCCCGAGCTGCTTTGCGAATGCGTCGGCAAATTCTACCGGGTGTCCCATAGCGGCGAGTGTCCTCGCCAGCTCATCACGCGCCCGGCTCCATTCCATTTGATTATCCATACTCTCACTCGATCACTTTCAGCGTATATTCGCCGTTTTCATACGCGTAGCCATCGCCGGCATCATCGTACATTTCGTAACTTGCATTTTCCCCGAAACGACGGCAAATGATCGCATCCGTCTGCTCCTCGGTCGAAAGCGCATCCGCGCGCATCGGGATGATGCTTCCGTCTTTCACGAAGACAGGGATACGAGGAAGCGGCGCGTCCACGGTCGCCGTGGTGCCGCCCTCGTACTTCTGTCCGGTCTCGAAATCGAACCAGTCACAGCCCTTCGGGAAGTAGACCTCGCGGGTCTTCGCCACGTTACACAGTGTCTTATTATCCTTGTCAAAATACATCGGGCGAATGACGGGGCAGACCATCATCGACTCGCCGAACAGGAACTGATCGGTGATCTCCCAGGTCTGCGGATCTTCCGCGAAATCAAAGGCGAGGAAGCGGATCATGGAGCGGTCCTGAAGCCACACCCTGCCAGCCTCCGAATAGATGTACGGCATCAGCTGGTAGCGCAGGCGGTTCGCCTTCATCAACGCATCGTAGAATTCGCCCTTGAAATTCCAGATCTCACGCCGGCAGTCCGTGCCGTGAGCGCGGAACATGGGCAGGAATGCCGCATACTGGAACCAGCGCGTATAGAGTTCGCAGTAACCGTTGTCATCGAGTGCCTCATCATAGTCACCGTCCCAGTACCAGTTCAGACCGCGCTTCACGAAGAACGCGCCGATGTCCATGGTCCAGTACGGCAGGCCGGATGCGCAGAAATGCAGGCCGATCGCGACCTGGTCACGGTACGTCTCCCAGCTGGCAGATGTATCCCCCGACCACATGATCGTGCCGTAGCGTTGCTGTCCGGTATAGGCACTGCGCGTCAGGTTGCAGACACGCTTCTCCGGCACTTCCGGATGCTCCTGCATTGCCCCGCGCTGCCCCTCGTAGATGCCCATCGCATGGTACAGGGGAAATGCGTTCGCGTATTCGTAGGACATGCGAAGTCCCGCCTCCGTGCAGAATTCGCGGTAGTTCTCGCTCTCCTCCATGCGCATGAGGCGGCTCCACTCGGGCGTGAACGGCTCGCTGCTGTCACACCACCAGGCGTCCGTCCCGTACGAATAATGTGTCCGCTTCAGCTGGTCGAAGTAGAGGTCGCGCGCCTCCTTCTTAAAGGGATCGTAGGCCGTGCATGCCGGCAGCAGCAGTCCCTTCGCGGCAAATTCCGCATTGTCCGGCGTACCTCCGGCCATGGTCGGCCAGATGGAGATCATGTAATGCACATGCTGTGCGTGCAGTTTATCGATCATGGAGACGGGATCCGGGTAGCGGGACTCATCATAGGATTTCTGCCCCCACTCGCCGTCCGGCCATGTGAACCAGTCCTGTACGATGCAGTCCATGCCAATGCCGAGCTCGCGCGATTTCTGCGCGGTCTCCACGATCTCGTCCTGGTTCTCGTAACGCTCCATCGACTGAACGTAGCCATAGGCCCACTTCGGCAGCATGGCCGCCTTACCGGTCAGGAAACGGTAGCCCGCCACCGCCTCGTTCATAGTGCCAGCGATGAAGTAATAGGTCAATTCGCGGTCTGCCTCGAGGTAGAGGTAGGCCCCGTCTTTATCATCATGGAAAATGAACGGGCAATACGTATCCACAAGCACACCGTAGCCCGCCGTTGAAACGAACATCGGAATGGCGATCTTGCGGTTCGCCTGGTGGATGTACAGCGTCCGCCCGCGCAGGGAGCCGAAGCCCTTCTCCTGCTGCCCCAGGCCATAAAGCGCCTCATTGGCCGGCATAAAATGCCAGCGGATATGGTAGGACGGCCCCGTCGGGATCTTCAGCGGATCCTCGAGGATCTCCTTTTTACCATCCGCGGTCTCAACGATCCGCGTCTTCTGCTCAACGTCCGCCAGCCGATAGGTCTCGAACTGCTCGAACTCCTTCGGCTCGCTGTTTCGCTCCGCGAACAGAAGCTTCCCCTCCGGCGTGAAAAACGACACCGCGCCGCTCTTTCTCTTCACGCTCACGGTGACCCTCGGCAGGATCATCAGGATCCGCTTCTCCGTCTCCCGATAGCTCCACTCTCCGAACGTCTCCTTACAGATCACGCCCGGCCGTTCCTTCCCGGACACCTCCTCCGGCGCGTACGTCACGTGCACGATCGACTCCGACTTCGGCTCCAGGTACAGCGTCCCATAGTCCGCGCGAAGGACCAGCACATCCTCCCTTCGCTCCACTTGCAGGATCTCCCTGCTCTTCGGCTTAATAACAGGCAACATGATATTCATCCTCCTTCTCAATGTTTCATTAGATGTGACAAACGGAACCGTCCCCACTGTCACATGTGACAACGGGGACGGTTCTTTTTGTCACATTCACACAATGATTACTTTACATATACGTTCACCGTATTGGACGTGGACTTCTGTCCGTTTCCATCCGTCACGATGCAGCGGAACTGCCAGCCGTTTAAACCCTTACTCGTTGCAACCGACAGCGCGGCTGTCTTCGCCCCGCTCTGGGCGGAATTCGTCCAGGCCGCCGTGGAATTCTTTCGGGACTGCCACTGGTACGCAAGCGGGCCGCGACCGGTCGCCGCGATCGTGAATTTCGCGGTGCTTCCGGCTGTTACGGTCGTGCTCACCGGCTGCTTTGTGATCTTCGGGACCGTGTATACAGACACGGCATTTGAGTAGGACTTTTGTCCGTTTCCATCCGTTACGACGCAGCGGAACTGCCAGCCATGCAGGCCCGGAGTCGTTGCGACGGACAATGTATCTGTCTTCGCCCCGCTCTGGCCCGAGTTCGTCCATGCAGAAGCAGCGTCCTTACGTGACTGCCACTGATACTTCAGTGTGCCGCGACCGGTCGCCGCGATCGTGAATTTCGCAGTGTTTCCGACCGTTATGGTCGTGCTCGCCGGCTGCTTCGTGATCTTCGGACGCAGCGACATCGTAATCATTTCCGAGGCTCTCTGCCCCTTACTGTCCGTCACGATGCAGCGGAACTGCCAGCCATGCAGGCCCGCAGTGGTTGCAACGGAAAGCGTGGCTGTCTTCGCTCCGCTCTGGGCGGAATTCACCCAGACAGAATTCGAGTCTTTCCGGGACTGCCACTGGTACTTAAGCGTACCCGTTCCGGAAGCGGTAGCTGTGATCTTAATGGTGTCGCCCACAACTCCGGATGCCAACTCGGCGGAACTGCCGGAGCGGACGGTCACCTTCGGCAGACCGCTTTTCTCCACCAGTTTCAGTCGTTTGTTGGGCAGGTTATTCTTGTTGTCGAAACGGATGGTCGGATCCTTACCTGCAACGAGTTTATTGTCCATGTCGTACATGGCCAGGCAAATGGTCGCACCCGCGGGCACGCGGCCCGGGTATTCAAACAGGAATGTCTTTTGCGTTCCTTCACGGAACGTACCCTTTTCGATCACGACCGGGGTTCCGAAGCTCTCGATCTTCCGGCCGGACGCATCCGTGATCTCCGCACACAGGCGTATGTTAAAGTAGCTCGGCGCCACACCGGTGTTTTGGATGGTCACTGCCAGTTTGTTATCCTGACGTGCCGCCGAGATCACCGTGTAATTATAACCCAGGCGGTTACACATCTCGTCGAGAAACGCCTGATGTTCTTTGTAGAACTCATAGCTGCAGTAGCTGTCCTGATCGAGCGCCATAATGGAAAGATGGCCGATCTCGATCGTCTCCCTGAGGCGCTGCGGCGACCAGTTGATGTAGTCGTAATCATTCGCCCGAACATCCCGGTAATGCTTCATCATGCGGTAGGGCCACAGGTTTTCACCGATGGTCGGCATATTTGCACGATAGGCCGGAACCAGATCCCATTCTTCATTCGGAGTGCAGATCAGGCCATCGTCGCGTCTCGTGATCCCGAGTGACAGCGCATATCTATAGACCTCCCCCTTAACGCCGTTCGGGAGCGCCAGCAACGTCTTTTTAAAGGCGGATGCGTAGTACGCCAACATATCCTTCTGGATCTCGATGGACGGCATGTAGTCGCCTGTGGTAAATGAATTATGCCATTCACCGAAATCGCCGAACGGACGGACGTCCACATATTCGACGCGGGGATCCCCGTCATATTTTTTCGCCATCGCGGTCACGAAATCCTTATGAGCCTGAAGATAGACCGGATCATCCCACTTCGGGAACTCGATCTCCTCCTGCCTGTCCCACCGCGTGGCTTTGTTTTTCTTCGCTCCGGCTTCGTAGACCCACTGCGGAACATAGTCGGCAGAATTATATGACGAGAATGGGAATACACGGATACCGTACGTCAGTCCGTACCTTCCACATACATCCAGCATGTCATCAATATAGGCCCAGTTATAGACGCCGGGTTCCGGGTTCAGAACGCTCCATTTCGGCTCTCCGGTGACGATCGTACAGCAGTCCCAGGCGTGATTATCTGCGGATCCGCCGATCCCGTACTCAAACCCGTGGGAGCTTTCGACATTGTTCGGAACATAGGCTGTGATGGAAAAACCCTTATGCGGATTCGAAATCGGACCGCCCGCGACCTGTGTCTCGTATACCGCGGTCGCCGCAGTTTTGAAATCATGGATCAGATCCCCGTGATCGACCGGTGTCGGATCGGGGAATAACTGCTCGCTGACCATGCGGGCCAGGATATCCGCTCCTTCTGCATTCGGATGAATGCCATCCGCGTAATACTCTTTTTGATCGAAAAAGTAGTTCAGCAAAAGCTGCTCCAACCAAGGGCTGACCAGGTCAATCCAGCCGACCTTCTCACTTTTCGCGATGGCCTCCAGTTCCCGGCCGAACCATTTATATTTGATCAGCGGATACTTCGCGAATTCTCCGGGCTCGCAGTGCTCCTGCACCAGATAGACCTGCATGCCCTTCGCTTTCGCCCGCTGAACCAGGTAGGTCATGTCGGAAATGTACGCAGATGGGTCGACTGCGTCCGGATGCGCCGCATGTTCATCCGCGTAGTCATTGATCCCGACTGCAAACAGAATGATGTCACCGGTTTTTCCGAAGCTTTCGACCGTGGGAAATGCGGATGCGCGCAGCCCGGACGCACGAAGTCCACTGATGGAAATGTTGCGGACATCGTATTTGTTGGTGTCGATATACTCACGCAGATACATGCCCCAGCCGCGTTTCGTCCCCTCCGGAACGTTGTAGTAGGTCGCCGCGGTCGAGTCGCCTGCGATCCAGATGACCGGCTTCGCAGCGGCTACCTGCTGGATCTCGATCGCACTGATCGAATGCACATCCCCCACCCCGGAGGTCGTGTAGATATCCAGCTGACCGTCCGTGACCGGGATCGTGAAGGAGTCGACCGCATGGTTTCCCGTTAAAAAGAACAGCTGCGATGCTCCCTCGGCCGTGATGATGGAGGAAACATCGTTCCCCGTGGTCACCGTGATCCTATATACTCCGTTCGGCAGATCCACGCAAAAGCGCCCGTTTGCGCCGCCGAAGCGGACGGCATCGCTGAGCGCTCCCTGTCCGGGTGTTTCCACATTCTGGGCCAGATGGGTCTGATAGAAGCCATAGCCTTTGGAGGCACTGTATGCCTCCGTTGCAGAGACTACGATGTAGCCTGAGGCTGCGCCTTTCCCGCCCAGATCGAACTTCATCGAGAGCAGATTCGGCGACTGTTGTGCGGCGTTAACATCCATACATGGAAAGAGGAACCCTAACAGCACTCCCCAGACCAGCAACAGTGATACGATTCTTTTCATTCTCATTCCTCATTTCTCTCAGTTTTCAAGCGAAACCCACCACTGTCCCTATAGCATTCGGCCACGATGTAGCGTTTACTTTTTCTTTGATTCCGACCATGGAAAACAGCGCTACGATCACGATCGTAACGGCAGGATCGCTACATATTTTCATTTTCTCTATTATGTTTTCCTACGGATCACGTCAAGGATCTTTTTCTGGGGGAATGGGGCTCCTTCGGTGAACATCGAAACACAGGTGTATAGTAGCATAAAAATCGATTTCAAATCAATACCGCCCGCACAAACTGTTCGACTCTTACAAGCATTTGCCGTGACGAACCGAAAGTCTGGTTTTTTCGCCTGTTCGATCCGTCTATCCGGATAAAAGAGGCGAAAAAACGCCGAAAATCAAGGGGAAAAAACTCAAAAAAGAGAAAAAAAGCCCTCATATTATAGACACTTCTCTCTTCCTATGTTATAATATATATTGAATCATTATGGGGTAGTTTGTGCCAAAATCAGGTGCAATCGGTCCCTAATCATTCACTTCGGAACGTCCGGAAGGGATGCGCGGGCTAAAGCCGCGAAAGGACGTCCGTTCATTACTTGCATTACAGAGGTGAGGTTTTATGATAGTTTCAAAAGAAAGACTTCGGAGAGGAATAGCGACACTGCTGGCAGTGCTCATGTTGTTGAGTGTTCTGCCTGTTTCGGCACTGGCCGAAGGTGAGACGCCCACGGAAGGGCCCGCTGTCTCCACGGAAGCTGCCACCACAGATACGACCAACGATGTTACACCGACCGGAACCACGGAAACGTCCGACCTCACAACGGATCCTGCTCCGGCGGAAGAAGTAACGAATAAAGACGGCGAAACAGCATCGGAGCAGCCGGCCGAAGACGTAGTTCTGGTAGACCGCACGTCTCCCGAGGACGCCGTAAAGTTCAACGACGACCTGTACCTGACCGGTATCATGCCGACCGACGCTGTCGTAGATGTACAGCCGGTCGATGTTGACATCAACGGTACCACACCCCTGCTCGCTTACAACATTACCGTATATGCGAGCGAGGATCACCAGAACGAAGGACGCGAGTGGCAGCCCGACGGCGATGCCATCACCGTTTCCCTTCCCGTCGATCCCGAGATCAAAAAGGTCGACGTATACCATCTTTCGGATATCGACGCTACGCCCGAGTATGTGGGCACCTACCCCGTTGTGGACGGCCGTGTGGAATTCGAGGCCGACAGTTTCTCCGTTTACGCAGTCATTGACCACGAAGAAGGCACGGTAAATACTCCTCGCGTGGAATTCCACTTCATTAACCCCTACTTCGGCGCCGCATTGACCGACACGAATAATTCCACCGCTTACTACGCGGTTGCTCCTTACGAATTCAAAAACAAGCATAACGATACACAGACCACACAGATCTTAAAGAGCGGTGAGAAACTCGAACTCATCACCGATCCCGGCAACCAGACCGACACGTTCTTCTACGGCTGGTATGTGGTCAATCCCTATGTATGCTCCGAAACAGACGCTTTCGGCGTAGGGACAAACGGCAACCTCTACTACACCTGGCCCGGTAATCCGAACCGTGTCGATTTCGAAACAGCGATCAGCATCGCAGAGACCGACGTTCAGATCGGTGATACCGTGAACTGGACTCTGGGTGAAGCATCCGGTTCCGGCATCGTGGACGGCGACGGAAACCTGCACGTTTTCCTCGCGCCCCTGTATGAGAAATACAACTTTATCAACTTCATGCTCTACTCCCGCAGTTCGGATGTCAATAACCTGATGACACGTAAGCTGGCCGCAGTCGGAAGTTCCGAAGGCGTCGATGTTAAGATCAGCGATGTACGTTCGAACAGTAAGGACAGCGTTCACCTGCTCTTTGCAGGATGGGAATACAATAACGGAACGGAATGGGTGAAAGTTCCGACCATCGACCACACCGGCGCCGAGATCAAAGATCCCGGCCGAGATGGCGTTTACCTCGATGCACACCTGGCGGATACCAGCAGCATTGACCTGTATCCGCTGTTTATCGAAGCCAGATGGATCGACTTCACATCTGGCCTTAGCGGCAGCGGTGCAACTTTCGTCGGTTCCCGTTATCTCGAGGCATGGGGCGCCGCGACGACCGCACAGACTCCCGAAGAGGAAGGCAAAAATGTAGCCTCCTCTCTCGAGATTTCCACACGCGCCGGCTATAATTTCGGCGGCTGGTACGCATTTGCCGTAATGGATCAGACGACTGGAGAGATCACGAACCTTACGACTCCGCAGGACGTGACCGTTACATATATCGACAGCGATTATCATACGCATTCTGTGACCATCAACACCACAGCGATCCCGATCACGGATGGCACCGGTGCCGTCATTTACGACGGAACCTATGCCCTGACGACCCCCGATGGTTCTGTGGATCTGTTCAGCGCGACCGGCGGGAAGTTGAAACTTCACGACGCTCTGGACCGCCTGTCCCTGACCGCAAAGTGGAATCCCGCCCCTACGGACATTACGATCGTTTACTGGCTGGAGAATGCCCTGGATGATAACTTCACGGCCAGCGCCATCAAAGCGCTTGACACGGATCAATTAAGCCAGGGGCTGAGTCGGGCCATATCTTCTGGTTCCGTACTCACACTGGAAGACCTGAAGGCCTTCGCCGACCCGGACACCGGTATCTGCGTCGTTGACCGCGATATTTTGGACGAAGTCGGCGCGGTCGAAAAGAAAGTGGACCCGACTGCCATGACTGCCCGTGAGGATATCTTCTTCGACCTGGATGAGACCCGGTCCGACGTTCAGACGACCATCAACGGCGACGGCAGCTCTGTCTTCAACGTATACTTCAAACGTAAGGTCTTCAAACTGGTGTTCCACATCGGCCGTGACGGCTACACGAAGGAAGGCGGTAATCAGAAGATCACCGATGTCGGTGACCCCGATGGAAACTGGGCCGAATTCATGTATAAAGACTCGGCGCTCACAGCCGTTCTACACCACGAAGGCCGCGGAACTAATTCCAAACCCAATAACGTAAGCATGACCTACGTGCCCGAGAACAAGACCGTCACTTCAGCCTATGAGCTCACCGAGGATAACATTAAGGGTGACTATGTTCCGGCCGACGATGAAAACGTATACGTGATCGAGGCGAAATACGGCGCATACATCGGCGACCGCTGGCCCACACCTGTGAACCCGAATTTTATTTTCCAGGATGATCCGAGTGCTCAAAGAACCATGTACACATGGGCCTACTACTACAATACTCTTTACAGCAAGATCGCGCGTTCGCGTTCCACCTACGGCAACGCCCAGGGCGCTAACCCGGATATCAACGGTATCTACAATTACATGTCCGGAGAGCTCATCAGTAAATATGACGGCAACGAGATCGTCAACGAGAACCAGGTGGTCCACGTCGTGGCCTATTACGGCAACAGTACAAACACAAAGCGGTTTAAACAATACCACTCGATCTTCGAGGCGATCGACGGCACCTACGATCCGAATACAGTTGAGTTGCATCACGGCACCGACTATTTCGGATACCCTCTTACCACCTGGAGCCAGGCATACAACCAGACGCAGGATGGACTTCTGGGACATATCTTCTATGAAGATCCGGCCACTTCGCCGAAGCCTGTTATCTCCAACCTGGAGCCGCAGTTCCAAAACGGTTGGGAATACGATGGTTACGAATATTTTTACAGCTGTTACGACCCCGTCCAGCAGAATAGCACATCTGTATCGGGTCAAAAGGATTATCATATATATTTCTTCTACCGTCCGAAGCAATACAAGCTCACTTTTAAGTATGAACGGGCAGCAGACGTTAAGGAAGATACCTACTACTACAAACAGCCTCTGGCCGAGGCCAAAAAATACGCAGACCCGGAGAAGGAAGGCTATGTCTTCCTCGGTTGGTACACCAACGAAGCCGGCGTCGGTGAACCGTTTGATTTCGCAAACGAAATCATGCCTTGCGAGAATCTGATTCTGTACCCTGTATTTCAAAAGCTGAATTACATGATCCGGATCGACCCGAACGGAGCCGAGATCGACCACTGGCGCGCATCTACCGGCGCTTCCACCGGTTTCCGTGCAGACTACAACGAAGCGATCAGTTCCTATGATTTCCTCGAGCGGAATTTCATCCAGACGAACGATGAAGAGATCGCAGCTCTGGGACTTAATTCCGACCAGATCTTCTACTACTATAAGACCGTTTACCGCAGCGAAGCTCTGGACGGTACCTACATTCCTGCCAGACTCCGTGACGCGTTGTATCTGACTGCATCCGAGGTCGATGAATACTGGGCATTCTACCAGAGTGTCCCTGAAAACGAGTTTACACGCCGTGGTGCACATAAATACTCCGCGACCGAAAAAGACGACTGGATGGACGCTTACTTCGGCGGCCATGACTTAGCCACTCTGCCGAAATATCGCCGGCTTCGCGGCGCGGAGCACTATTCCTTCATGGGCTGGTACCCTGTGATCGACGGCAAGGTCTCCAGCGTTCCTTTTAACTTCAACACCCTGATCACGGAGGATCTGGAGATCCGCGCAATGTGGCGTCTGGACGGTGGTTACTACTTATTGTACAACCCCGAATTCTATTACGAAGATACGGTAAACAATACGACGATCCGCGTAGTCGGTAATATCACACAGTGGACCGACCCGGAAAACCCGAGCTTAGAAGTATATTCGGATCAGGCGCGCACACAGATCCTGCACGCTCCCAAAGACGTTCCCGGCGGCTGGGTATTCCGCGGCTGGCGTATCGTTAAGAAAAACGGTACCAAGTCCTACACGGACAGCACCGGAACTCACGAATATGACAACTGGGAGCCGATGGAACTGGATAGCAACGGCGCCTCGATCTACTACCAGCCCGGTGAGAATTTCGTGATCGACTCTCAATATGTAACGGATAACCCGGAAGGCGGCGCAGGCGCCATCATCCACGTACAGGCTTACTACGAACCTGTGGATACTACCTTCCGCCGGCCAGATGTTACAAATCTTACATTGGACGCTAACCAGCCTTATGGTGGATACCTCGATTCATCCGCCGGCAGTCTTCCGACTCTGGACTGGACCGGAAGTACAGATTTCAATCTTCCTTACCAGATCCTGATCGGCGATTTCCAGTCGAATGCAGCTGTACATCTGTACAAATACGCTACGACTAAGGAATTCAACGGCATCACCGGTATCCAGTTCTTCAAGAACGACGGCCCGTATACGCTGCTCGGTTTTGATCCGAGCGCCGATCCGGAGAACCCTTCCACAGGAAGCGCGTTTGTTCCGGCATATTCTCCGGACTCCGTGATCTCCGTCACCAGAGATGACAATGTTACCCTCTACGCGTTGTGGGAGCCGAAGATCTATGTGACCTTCGTTAATACGACCGACAAACCGATTACGATCAACCTGAGCGGAACCGGTACGGATACGGTTCGTATCGTCAATGCCGTCACCGGTGAATACGACCGTGAAGCTGCGTCTTCGACGATCGTCGTTCCCGCGAAATCGGGCGATGTAAACGGTCAGCTGAAGATCGTCCTGCCTACCGCCTCCACCGATCCGAACGTTTCGGACGCCTTCACAGCTACCTCGATCAATGATCATCCGCATAAGAAAATGTCTGTCAGCGGAACATTCGAAGGTGCACCGCACGGTACCGGTTCTGTAGAGATCCCGGATGACTACCCGGTCATCTATACCGCTCCTCTGAAACTGGATGCGAACGGTATCACTGTCACCTATACCGAAGTACCCGATACCCGCGTGATCTTTGACGTAGGCAACGGTATCTGGACGGAGACATCGGATGACTATAAGCAGGTCGAAGATCTCAATCTGTACGCCATCGAGGCCAGTGACATTATCCAAAACAACAACAACTATGAACCGGCTGATCCCGGACATGCCACCAAGGTATTTATCGGTTGGACGGAATACGAGGATATTGCAGCCCGCACGGATTTCTCCGCTACACACGACGTTACCTGGGGCGAAACCGTCATCACGATCGACAACTATGCCAGCATTATGGAGAAGATTAAAGCGGAACTCCTCTGGGATTTCAGTCAGGATCCGCCGTATGAAAAGACGCTGTATGCGGTCTACTCTGATGCGGTCACAGTCACCTTCGATTTGACAAAAACCGGAAGCCAACTCCATAACTGGACCGGTCCGGCACTCTCTAATGTCGACCATGGCTATGTTTTCTATCAGGATCCCTCAAACCCTCGCCTTGTCACCTATCGAATGGCGGTCGGCGAACTTCTTCCGAAGCCAGTGGATCCCTCACCGAATTCCGGCGTGTCCACCTGGGGCTTTCTCTCATGGGTAACAGTCAACTCTTTATCGAACACAACTACGTTTGCAAACAACGGCACGTACAAGAGTTCCCTGTTTAATTTTGATAATCCCGTTTCCACGAATCAGACCATATATACCTCCTGGACGAAAGGCACGCCACAGGAATTTACATTTAACGTTGAAAACCATGTTGTAAACGGCAATCCGGACGATACGTTCACCTATAACATAACCGTAACGGATGCCGAGGTGTGGGGCAAATTAGAAGCAGAGCCCAGTAAAAACACTGCCGGTCCTTCGGATACAGACTGGGGCACCTTCTCAGTTGACCTGAAAAACAACGAAATGTATACTGTGCTCGTAACCGTTAAGTATCATAAGCCAGGCAGTTGGGATGGCTGCAGCGTTATAATCAAAGTGCTCGACAGCAACGGAAACATCATAAAAGACGGTCTGGTGACCCGTGCCAATCGTAATGGAGCTCCGGATTTTGTCGGTGGTTACAGATATTACTTGAGTATATCTCAGGATGGTAAGGACGGATATGTTACGGATGTGAGCATGACCGGAGATGATTTTGATATGGTTACTGAACGTTTTGATTATCCTGAGGACACAAGACCGCTCCCGACTCCGGAGCACGGCTTATTATTTGCTTCGCGATGGGGATCGGATTATGAAACCGGCAATGCATTCTCCCAAACATTCGTTCCTTCACTGCCAATCAACGGTTACGTCGGCGGTCAGGAAAAAACGATCTCGCTCGTATTCACCAATACGCGCACTGCTCTGATCGCTCCCACCGATGTTCGGACGAACGCCATGCCGTTTGCTCTGATGGCCCTGTTCGGAACAGCGCTTTGCGGCGGAGCCGTCGTATCCTCTCGCGCACGCAAGCGTCATCGCAACCATTAAACCAAATCAAAACATACAAAGTTTCAGGGAGCGTCTCATCGAGACGCTCCCTGTTTTTATGCTTCATTATTCTGATTTCTTTCGTATCCCACCAGGCGTTGATTTCCGCACTGTCACATACCAAGGTCTTATTCAGCCGGGTCATAACCCGCGTATTCTTTGATCTGCATGACGCCGTACAAGGCGTACTTCGGATCCAAATCGCTGTCGTAGAGCTGCGGGCTGTACTCACGCCGCCACGAAAAGCCATCGGAGAAACCCCAGAAGGTTACTGCGTCCATCCGGACCTTTCCGGCGTCTACGCGCTCAAATAAGCCCTGAAACAGTTCGTAGCAATACCGCCCCTGCATCTTCAGGTTAGCATCCGTGTTCGTGAGCGCACCCTCGTATTTTCCGAGGCCCACGTCCACTTCCGTCAGCTCCAGCTTCAGTCCGGTCTCGGCCAATATATCCACGCCTTCCAGGTATGTGTTCACATCATCCGCCGTAAACAAATGCGCCTGCAGTCCGATGCCGTCGATCAGCGATCTCCCGTCATCGTCCTTCAGCGTGTCGACGAACGCCGCGATACTGTCCGCTTTATACTGTTCGTTGTAATCATTGTAATATAAGTCGATCGTTTCGGGCGCGTATTTATCCGCATAGTAGAATGCATACCAAAGGTAGTCATCGCCGATGATTCGGCGCCAGTTGCTGTCGCGCATACTGCCGTCCTCCATCCACGCTTCATTGACCACGTCATATGCGTAGAACAGGTCGATGTACCCCTGGGCTTTCAGTTCCTCAAACACGCCGCGGATCAGCGCTTCCATGCGGCTGAGCATCTCCTCACGGCCGACATAGGAACCCCTCGGGTCGAAATCCTCCCTAAAGAGCCAGTCCGGCGTCTGGCTGTGCCAGATCATCGTGTGACCTCGCATGGAGAAGCTGTTCTTCTTCGCCCAGCTCATGAGCGACAGCGCCTCACTGTTGAATTTGACGATGGGTTTACCCGACGAACGGCTCTGCGCCTGATCCAGAATATAGTCCGGCTTCATGGCATTTTCCATGGTACAACTGCAAAACTGCGTCACCATCAGGTCGGACGTCGCCGTCTTCTTCGTCACCTGCGATGAGATACAGGTCCCGACCTTCATGCCGTGCTCGGCAAATACATCCTTCAGCGTCTTATCCGTGACCTCGCTCTGCGCCGGCAGTTTCACCTTACTCGAACTGCAGCCTGCCAGAACCAGCAGGAAAATGAATAAAACGCTGATAATACTCTTTCGTTTCATAACAAAACCTCCACCCAAAATTCTTCGCTCCGTCTATCGATCCGGATCGATACCCAGGAGCCTGTCGGACACTTTCTTCCTCCCGATCTCCCCGAAATTCAGTTCCTGCTTCTCGAAATCGAAAAGCAGCAACCCCGCTTCATTTCGCTTAAGCTCGCTCACCACGCGCCCGGATGCGTCGATCACGCACGTCGGCGCGGTCTGGTATGGCGCAGTCGCGTCCACCGTCAGAAACGGTGTCACATTTTCCGCCGCACGCGTGATCAGGTGACTGCGTATCATTTGATAGCGGCCGATGTCATCCGCGTCCGCAACATCATTGAACAGGACGATATCCAGGTCCGTCCCCGCCAGGTATAGTTCCCGGAAATACTCCGGAAAACGCACCTCAAAGCAGATCCGCAGGCCGATCCTGTAACCGCCGATCGTGAACACGCCATCCTGTTCACCTTCGGTGAAATTATCGCTGTCCCAACCGTACAGTGCCCGTTTGTCGTACCAAGTCATGGGCGTGCCCGGCGCGATGCAATACGTCCGGTTGCGGTATGCGCCGTCAAAAACGATCGTCCCCACGAGGATGTGGATCTCATTCGCGTCAGACAGCTCCTGCAGCCGCGTCAGTGCCTGTGCGACTGCTTCCGCATCGACCGCCCGACTATCTGGCAGATCTCGCGGAGTATAGCCGGTCAATGCGCACTCAGGAAACACGATCAGCTGCGCCTGCTGCGCTGTGGCCCGGCGGATCGCATCTTCCATCTCAACCATATTCTGCCGGATATCCCCGGTCACACCAAACTGGTAAGCAGCAACCTTCATCATCTCGTTTCCTTTCGAAGCCCTATTATCGCATTTACGGGGCCTAGCGCGTCTGTCTTTTTAAAGCGCCGTATCCCCGCAGGCAAATGCCACGCTCCGGCAATCATTAAACTGTGCAAAAGTCTGCAATGTCTGTTCGAGCGACGCCTGCAGTTTCTTCGTCTGCCGTATCCGCGGCTCCCACCACAGACCCTTCACGTTAAGCGTTCCTGCCTTTCGGTCCGGAACAGCCTCGATGCGTCCGATGAAACGGTCCCCGAACAGGATCGGCAGCGTATAATATCCGTACTTTCGCTTCACCGCCGGCGTGTAGATCTCCCATGAATAGCGGAAATCCCAGATCGCCGCGACGAGATCCTTATCCCACATGAGCGGGTCGAGAGGCGCCAGAAAAGCCATGCGCGGCTTCGTGTCCGCCTGTCCTGCTAAAACCTGCTGCATCAGCGCCTCGTCCTCGCTGAGGTAGTAAAACAGCGGCTTAAGCCCCTCGATCATGACCGGGCAGACCTTTCCGGCCGATGTCAGTTCCACCAGGGCATGCTTCCGTTTCTCGGCATTCAGGCCGATGCCCAAAAATGCCGTGCTGTTTTTATCCCAGAGCAGCCCTACCGCACCGATACGCCTAAGTACGCGCCAGATGATAAAATCGTCCTCATCACGGCACGGGTTCTCCGCTTCCAGTATAGTTTTCGGCAAATGTCTCTCCGCCAGGTCATAGAACTTGCGGCTGCCGTTCTTATGATGAATGATCAGCACGCCGTCCGTATACAACTGCTCCAACACCGAGCGCGCGGCCGGCGAGTTTTTATTCCAGTTTCCACTCCAATGCATCGACGAGTGCCAGTAGATCTCACCCTCGATGGGAAGCGAATCACTGCTGACCGGACCATTCTCCCGTATGTAAGCGATCGCCTGCTCTTTTAATTCTTCCAAACCTTCAAAAGCGGCACCCTGGTCGCGGCTCCGCTCCCGATAGGACGAAAAGTACGGCCAATCC
>DBXX01000001.1:3712-38131 GCA_002309675.1 Lachnospiraceae bacterium UBA1201 | reverse complement strand
GGGTCGAACTGGATACATCCGGCTTGCCGCACATACGCATACGCCCCGTCTTTTCCGACGAAACGGTGCGTTCCGAGCAGCCCCTGCTTCGCCAGGATGAATTGCGCAGCCTGTTGTTTAGTTATTGTATTCATTTATCCCGGGATCCCTTCACTCTTCGAAGATCTTCGTGGCCGCCTCGGCGGTCAGTCTCCGTTTCTCCAGCGTTTTCACGAATAATTCCTCTGCCGTCCCGGCAAACTCGCGATAGATCACCTCGGAGCCGACCGCGGTAATTCCGCCCTTCGTGGCGACTCTGCCCACGACATCGTCAAAACTCATGTTCTTCTGAAGCATCAGTTCACCCGTTCCGCACATGGTACGCAGAACGATGTTCACGATCTGCTCACGCGGGATCGTCGTGTGCTTCTTCGCCTCCGTACAGATCACGTCAAATATAGACGCGATGAACCCCGGCATGCAGCTGGCGAGCTCCGACCCCATGCCCATCTCCTGCTCAGGAAGCTCGACTACATCACCCATGGTGGCCAGAAGCGGGCGGAGGGCCTCACGGTCTGCCTCCTGTACCAAATCATTATAGCAAACGAGAGTCTGTGCACATCGGATCTCCGCAGTAACGCTCGGAATGACCTTCGCGAATTTGCGCTTCGTCACCTGCTCCAGCAAAGCGAACGAAACACTTCCGTTCAGCGAAACGACTAAAGCATCCGATTTAAGGTCATCCTTTATCTCTTCCAATACCATCTTAATGTCGCCCGGCCGAATGCTAAGGAAAACGATATCGGCAGCTTTCGCGACATCACGGTTCGTTCCGATATGGGCAATGCTTTCCGCCTCCTGCAGCCTCTCCGGCGTGCGGTTGGAAACGAATAGATCCTCTTTCGCGGCAACGCCCGTTTCATAAAAAGTCCAAAGGAACATTTTCCCCATACTACCATATCCGATGATACCGATCTTCATTTTTCTCCTCCTGAAATCCTTCTTCGATCAACCGTGATCCGACAACGTGTACCTATCTTTCATTATACCATGGAACGGTTCGTTTGTCTAAAAAATCGTCGGTCTGTGCTAGGCACGGACCGACGATCAATGTATCGTTTTTATTGATTATTCTTCAGTTTCCTGCTTTACTGCTTCGCGATCATCGCGATGATACCGGGTAAACAGAACGTCCGCTGTCCAGGTGCCGATCATCAGGATCAGCATGAGCGGTGTCCATTTATCGATCAGGATCATAGGCAGGCGCATATTCTCCGTAGAGAGGAAAGCGAGTAATGCCAGAACTGTGAGCACGCCCTCGATAGCGATACCGGTGTAGAACTTACGTGCGAACGGCTCGACATCGTAGATCTTCTCGTTCTTCGCTTCGTTTACCTTACGCATCTTACGGATGCGACCGTATTTACGCTTCAGCATCGTCACAGGTGCCAGGATATAAACCGTAACGATCAGACAGAGCAGGTTTACAAACGCCCAGGCGTTCCGTCCATAGGAACTGCCGCCCGGCATGAACAGATCGAAGAAACCGCTGAAGATGGGCCAGCGTTCCTTTACGCCGGTTCCCGCCGCGCTCTCCGGACTGATGGTCTGATCTGATGTCGTAGGCTCTTCTGAAGATGCCTCCGGTGTCGACTGTTCCTCAGTCGATGCTTCCGGTGTCGACCCTTCTTCGGTCGATGCTTCCGGCGTCGACTCCTCTTCGGTAGACTCCTCCGGTGTCGACTCTTCTTCCGAGGAACTCTCCTCCGGTGTAGAGGACTCTTCCTCAGTCGTCGGCTCGATCGGTGTGATCGACGGCTCCATAACTCCGAGAAGTACCAAACGTCCGTTCGTCACAGCATCCGCACAGGTAGAGAGACAGATGATCTGTTTTGCATCCTGCACTGCGCCCGTATCCATGATCTCTGCATGGGCGGTAGCATATTGAATGATTTCATCCAGGTTTCGGTTTCCGACGGAATAGATCGCATTCTCATAAGCGTCCGTATGGAGGATCGCAAAGAAAGTGATCTCATTCACTCCGTTCGGGTAAACCAATGTACCCTTTTGATGCTTATAGAAATACTCTGCATCGAGGAAACGGTCCAGATCACCGAACATCGCGCCATTGTCCATATGATGACCGAAGATCACGATATACGGGTCACTCATATCCGACGTATTATCAAACGCCATGTAGATCGCACCGGTCAGGCTGGAATTGCCGTCGATGTCATGGTTTGCATAGTAAAGGTCATTATCCGACTGCATAACCGGATAATCTATGTGCGTATCAGCCACGCGCAGCCACGCTCGATAGTCCTCACGGGCCAATGAAAGTTCTTCCTGAACTTCGTCCTTCAGGATGTCATCGCCATAATCCAGGCCTCCTGAGGCAAATGCACGGTTTTGCGTATAGAGCTGCTCATACAGGGAATAGCCGCTGTACAGAACGAGCACCGATCCCAGCATAACAGAAGCAGCTACGAGGACACGGATACCGGTGACACTCAACATATCGATCAATTTGATTTTTCTTAAGAAACGCACCCGTCGTCCTCCTTTCTTTTCTAAATCTACAGTTTACTCCTTCGGATCACGGTAATGACCGTTCCGAGGATCTCATCTTTCTTAACCGGTCCGAAATAACGACTGTCCATGCCATCCTTTCGGCAGTCCACGAGGATGAAGTATTCATCGGCCCCCAGTACCAGGGGATAGTTCACTCTCTCGCCGCGCTTCGGCGTATCGTAGAAGATCATCGGCTCGGAAAGCACACGCCCGTTAACTACGGGACGATTTCCGATATTGATTTCTACCTTATCTCCCGGAACCGCGATCACGCGTCCGACGAGCATCTGTTTCTTTCCTTCGTCGACTTCTTTCTCAAATACGACCAATTCCTGGAAAATCGGTTGGCGGTCCAGCCGGTAGAAGATCAACAGATCCCCCGCATCTACACGGGGTGACATATCTTCGTTCGGCATATGCGTGATCCCGATGATCTTAAAAAACAGGACCCAGATCAGCAAAAGGAAGACGCCGAGGTAGATCAGAAACCAATGATAACTCTTCAGACCTTTTTCATCCTGCTCCAGTTCCTTTATCAGATCCTCCTGGTCAGGCTCGGTCTCCTTTGGTTTTTTCGGATCGACTGCCTTATTCTTCAAAGCAGGCTTAATTTTCTTTTTTATCGTGGCCATCGTCGACCCTCACATCCAATTAAGGTAAAAGACCCGACAGCTGTATGAGATATATAGCCGTCGGATCTTTATTCGCCCCGACTATCCGTGGGACTGTTTATCTATCGCGTGAACTCACGCTTCTTTCTTTTTTGTGCTGTTGACAGCTTTTCTTCCAAGAACGATCAGCAGGATGCCGCCTACCAACAGAAGAACATACGGAGCGAACCGTGTGATAAATCCGGTAGGAGAAATGGTATCCAACGTATTCGTCAGATCGATCGTCGTGGTGGAAGACATGGTCAGAGCAGTAAATGTACCGGTTGTGGCGCTCGCTGCAACGATAGCCTCTGCGAGAGGTGTCGAAGCTGTCGAACCAACGGTAGCCTCAGCCTTCACCTTGTAGGAGTCGGGTGTATTGTTCGTCTCAACAAGGGAAACGGTCGCGCCCTCCGGAACACCGATGAAGGAAATGGAACTTCCGTTATCTACGGTACCACTCAATTCGCCTGCACAAGCTGCAAGCGTTACATAGGTCCCAATCGCATCGGACGATGTACCAGCCAGCGTAGCATCATCAACAAGCGTAACATCTACAGGAATAGCTGCCATGCCGTCTGCGGGAGCAGAAAATGTAATAGTCAACGGGAAGTCGTTGTTCTTATCTGCCATCAGACCGGTGGTCGTCTTGTTGATCGTCACGTTCTGTGTGCGATATACGTCAACGTTTGTATATACTTTGTTAGCCGTATTGGACGTATTTACATAACCGGAAGACTTCTTCGCAATGTTGGTCTGGCTTGTCGTTCCGTCAAAAGAGATCGTAGCATCGTCCGACTCAAACAAAACGTAGCCATAGATCACAGGAGTATCATCCGTCTCCGAGGTCTTCTTAACATATACGTCCAGATAACGAGTATCGTTGTAAGTAGCCATTGCATCGATGCCAACAGTTGCTTTGGTAGCATTGGCCTCTACGATCTTGTAACGATAGATGCCCGGGCCCGGGAACTTGGTTCCTGCGAGGTCGAATGTGAAATCCGCATAACGGGTCTGGGTAACACCGGCTTCCGAAGTCGCAGACGTAGCCGTGCTGGCAAATGTGATCGTTGCAGTCTTCGTAGTGATCGCATCTTCAACGCCGCTCTTTACCGGACCGGACATGCCGTCGGAGTCCTTAACGGTAGCTGTCGCCGCCGACATATCTACTGCAGACAGAGTGTACGTATACGTGGTGTTCGGCTCACGCACAGCGGTAGCTGCATCATTGATGAAGATCAAATCCTTACGGATGCTGACTGTATTATTCGTATCCGTTACCGTAACCGTAGGCGCAGGAACTCCGCCACCTGCAGTAGTACCCGCAGCGGAAACGATCGATGCACAGGCAAATGCAAAGATCAGCACCAACATGAGAACTAAGTTAATACCCTGAAGTCTTTTCTTCATAATTCTCTTCCTCCATTCGAGTTTATTACTCAAAACAACATCCTTTTATATCTCTTCCCTCTCCCTCGGAACATGCGGTCCGCATACCCACAATTGGAGAGAATCAGTCGTATAATCATTATAGCATGGTTTTTTCGAGATTTCCACCCATAATATCGAAATTATGTGAATTTTTATGAATTTTTTACCGATTTTCACCGATTTAACCCTCGGTTGCCTGTTTTCGGCCGGAAAAACGCTCCTCATCTGACGCAGATTTGACTCTTTTGATCCATTTTCCGCTGCGTAAACGTAAAATACACCAGAAAGCTTTGATGACCTGATCGATCTTCAACAGGAAATAGATCCAGAAAGCATCCAGTTCCCAGACCAGGCCGGCCGCCGCGCCTAAGGGTACCGAAGCGATCCACAAGAACAGAATATCGGCGACCATCAGAAATTTGGTATCGCCGCCGCCGCGGAGCACGCCCTTCGTCATGATGCTGTTAATGGACTGGAACACGACGATGATCGCAATGGAGTCCATCAACTGTGCCGCCAGGACCTTCGTCTCCTCCTCCACATTGTACATGCCGATGATAAACGGGCTCGCGATGAGAATGATCACCGCGCCGACCAGGCCCACGATGGTACCGAGCGCATAAAACGTGACCGCCTGCTCCTGGGCTTCTTTTACCTTACCCTCACCCAGGGTGTGGCCCGTGATGATGCAGCCCGCCTGGCAAATGCCTTGGATCAGTACGGTGCTGAGTTGCTGAGTAACGACAGTGATGGAATTTGCCGCAACAAAGCTTCCGCCGATCTGTCCCATGATCATCGCGACCATGCTGTTTCCGAGCGCCAGGAGGGTGTCGGAGATCAAAACAGGGATACTGATGCGGATATACTCCGGCACCATGTTTTTACACTTCATGAACAGATCCCGGACACGGTAGCCGATACGCTTATCCAAAAAGATTACGTATCCGCAGATCAATGTGAATTCGAACACGCGGGCGATCAATGTGCCGAGGCCGGCACCGGCCACACCCATCTCGGGAGCGCCGAATTTACCGAAGATGAACATGTAGTTGAAGAACACGTTCACAAAAAACGCACCGATCGACACCAATAGGGGAACGAGCGTCTGCCCGGTAGTTCGCAGGACGATAGTGCTCGTCAGCGAAAGTCCCAGGAGGATGTAACAGGGCACCATGTAGACAAAATATCGTGTCGCCTCATCGATGATCTCAGGTTCTTTGATATAGAGCCGCAGGATCCCCCGGGGAAAGAAAAGCGATGCCAATGTAAAGAGCCCTGCCAGCAGGATCGTCAGGCGCAACATGATGGTGACCGCTTTTTTCAGCGATTTATTATCTTTCATCCCCCAGTAACGCGACGTCAGAACGCTCGCACCCATACCGAGACCCATACAGCATATCTGGAAAATGCTTACAAACTGGTTGGACTGCGCCACCGCCGTCAGCGGCGCGTCGCCGGGTAGTGCCCCGACCATGATCGTATCCGCCAGGTTGATACCTATGGTGATCATGCTCTGTCCCGCGATAGGCAACGCGATCAGCGCCGTCTTCTTATAAAACGCGGGATCTTTTACAAATATCTTCATTGTTTCTAACCTCATCCATCTTCTCTAAACCGGCGCATAAACCGTCCGCCCGAATGCGGACCATCGACCCCCGCGATCGGCGCGCCAACGAAACCATTGTAACGCAATGTCGCAAAAGATACAAGTAAAAAACACGATCCATCAGTTATTTCAGAGAATCCGCTACCTCCTGCGCCTGCCCGGCGCAAGAACTGCAAAAGGCCGGGGACTGCCACACTAAGCAGTCCCCGGCCTTTGTTTTACCATTCGTCGGTTGTAAATCCCCGCTCGTCTTCGACGACGGGAATGTATTTATCACGCATGTTTTCGATCTTCACATAGGTGCCGCGCTCGATGGCCAGAAGCACCTCGTCGATGTTCTCTTCTTCCCCCTGGATCTCCAGCGTCACGCTGCCGTCCCATTCGTTGCGCACCCATCCGGTGCAGCCGAATTTCTGCGCGGCGTACTGTGCACGATAGCGCAGTCCCACGCCCTGTACCGATCCGGAGAGGGTGATATGCCGGCGGATCATAAGCGGATGTATGCCGCCTGCCAGAACTTGTTCTCGTGGCCGGCGCAGGTCAGAAAGATCTCGCACAGCTTAGCACGCTCCTGCTCGTCGGCACCTTCCGCCAGACGGTCCACCAGATCGATCCAAGCATCATTGCCCGCTACATAACCTTCGCTCGTATAGGCCTCGAACCAGCTGCGATACGGGGAGGTCGCGATCGTGTCCGCACTCTTATCGGTCCACACGCGGGCAATGTGCGCATAGAGCCAGGAGCACTGCAGCAGGGCCGTCAGGCCGTACAACGCCGGGCCGTCCGCGGTCTGGTGCAGGTACGCCAGATAGTTTTTTCCCGCCTCCGACAGGCCGGTCGTCTCGATCTGCTCCGCGGTGATGCCGAGTTCCTTCATGTTCGGGATGTGCACGTGCTGCAGCTCCTCCTGCACGACCTGGGTCGTGCCGTCAACGAAGGCCAGCACCTCCTCAGTATTCGCGTGCGAGCGGATGACCGCCAGGATCTTGATGTATTCCTGCAGGTAGTAGTAGTCCTGCAGCATGTAATAGCGAAAACGCGCGGGTGCCAGTGTGCCGGCCGCCATCTCCTGTACGAACGGCTGTGCGACCGCCTGCTCCCAACGCTCCTCTACGGTCGCCGCAAGTTTCTCTGAAAACTTCATAGTCTATTCTCCTCTTTCATCATATGACATGTTTTCCGGTTGTTCGGATGCAAGCCCGCCAGGGCTGCCCGTTACCGAGCCGCGCTCCCCTCAGGCTTTGTATGCCACGATGGCCACGTAGCCACCGCTCTTATAGCCCTCCGAGACCTCCTCTGGCTCCTCGTTGGTGTACATCGGGTTTTTGATCAATGTCTGGTAGAACTCGAACTTCTGAATGCCGAGTTCCTGTAACAGACCGATCTTCTCCTCGGTAGAATGCCACACGCCGGACGATGCCAGCTCGATCGGATACGGGCAGGCCGGCATAACGCCGTCCAAGAACTTCGTATCATAGGTCTGCGCGCAGGTCCCGAGCATGTACATGAAACCAAACGCGCTCTCCTTCGGAACGTCGATGAAGATCAGTTTGCCGCCGTCCTTCAGGGCTCGCAGGCTCTTCTCCATCACAGGCCTGAGATCCTCCATGTAGCTGGAACTGCCGTTGAAATAGATGATGTCATAGGCCTGATCCGGAAGGTCCACATCCTCGATGAGACCATACTTCAGGATCTTTAAGCCACGCTTCTCGGCGATGGCGCCCATGTCCCGTGAAGGCTCGATGCCTTCGATGTTGCTGTGGTCAATGTAGCTCTCAAAGAGCCCGCTCCCGCAGCCGACGGACAGGAGTTTCTTTCCCTTGATGTCGCCGAGCGCCTTCTCAAAGAGGCGCAGTTCACTGGTGAACAGATTTTCATTTTCCATGAACCACTGATCGTAGTGGTTTGCATAACCGTCAAATTTCTGCTTTTTAATTTCGCCCATCAGTACTCCCCCTTGATATCAAACGCATGATTCATCGGGCCGCTGCCCTTACCGAGATTCAGCATCGCCGAAAGCGCGCCGGTGATGTAACGCTTCGCCGCAGCGACTGAAGTCGCAAGGTCGCGGCCCTTCGCCAGGTTTGAAGCGATGGCGCTCGAAAGTGTGCATCCGGTACCATGGGTATTCGGGTTGTTGATGCGGGTACCATGGAACCAACGGCATTCATTTCCGTCGTACAAAAGGTCGTTTGCGTCGTTCAAGTCGTGGCCGCCCTTCAGCAGGACTGCCGTGCCGAACTTCTCATAGATCGCGCGCGCCGCGGTCTCCATGTCCTGAGGACTGCGAATATCCAGGCCGGACAGGACCTCTGCCTCCGGAATGTTCGGGGTAATGACTAACGCCAGGGGGATCAGTTTCTTACACAAACTGTCGATCGCGTCATCCGAGATGAGTTTCGAACCGCTGGTGGCCACCATAACGGGATCCAGCACGATGTTGCGCGCCTTGTAGAAGGTAAGCTTCTGTGCGATCACATCGATCAGCTCCGTCTGGGATACCATGCCGATCTTCACGGCGTCCGGGAAGATGTCGGTAAATACCGCATCCAGCTGGGCTGCCAGGAATTCGGGTGTAGAGTTTAAAATGTCGGTAACGCCGGTCGTATTCTGCGCGGTAAGTGCCGTGATCGCGCTCATGGCGTAAACGCCGTTTGCGGTCATGGTCTTGATATCCGCCTGGATACCGGCGCCTCCGCAGGAATCGCTTCCCGCGATCGTCAATGCTGTTTTCATGTCTTTTACCTCACTCAAATGTTTTTATTATTTCAGCATATACGTTTTCTATAGCGGGTGAAGGTGGTGCCCCCGATCGCCCGCTGTCAGAGGTCAGCTATGCTGACCTCTGACGTGAGAAGTTTGGTTTTTTTCTTGAAGCATGCTTCAAAGAAAAAAATAAACTTCGAGCATCTGAGGTTTGCGGAGCAAACCTTCCTTGTATCTTCCGTTGTTTGGTTTTACTTAACCAGTTCCTCGCACAAGCTCCTTAGTTCCTGCGTGGCCCCGAGTATGTCCGGCTGCGCGAAGATCGCGCTGATCACGGATATTCCGTCGATGCCGGTGCCTTTCAGTTCGAGAACGTTGTTTTTCGTGATGCCGCCGATGGCCACGACGGGTATCTTTACGGCCTTGCAGATCGCGGCCAATGTCTCGTGGCTAACGTCATCTGCGTCGTCCTTCGAGCCCGTGGGAAAAACCGCTCCCACGCCCAGGTAGTCCGCGCCGTTTCTCTCTGCCAGGAGCGCCTGCTCAACCGTCTGCGCCGAAACTCCGAGGATCTTATCCGGTCCTAAGAGGCGGCGGACATCGCCCGCGGCCATGTCCTTCTGGCCCACGTGGATGCCGTCCGCGCCGACCTTCAGCGCCACCTCCACGTTGTCATTCACGATGAAGGGCACGTGGTACCTGCGGCACAGTTCGCCGATCTCCAGGGCTTCCTTAAAGAACGCCTCGTCGTCAAGGTGCTTCTCGCGTAGCTGAAGGATGGTCGCGCCGCCCTGCAGGGCCAGCTCCGCCTGGCTCACGAGTGTCTTCCCATTTAACCAGTTTCGGTCCGTGATCGCATACAGAAGGAGATCCTTCTCATCGAATTTCATATTTCGCACCTCTCTCCAGCATGTCACCATCCATGTTGTAAATAGCGTCGATGATGCGGTTGCGGTAGGACGAATTGCCCTCGTTCGGCTGCAGGTTTGCGTAGCCGATCTCGCCCGCCAGGCCCATGGTGCAGACTGCCGCAGCGGCTGCCTCCAGGATGCGGTCGGGGTTCGCCACGAGAAACGCGGTCATCAGGCCGGACAGCTGGCAGCCGGTTCCGGTGATGCGTCCCATCTCGGGACGACCGTTGCGGATCACAAAACATCTCTCCGCGTCCGCCACGAGGTCAATGGCTCCTGTGATGGCGACAACGCATCCGCTCGCTTTTGCGAACGATTTGGCAAATGCGACCGAGCGGTCTAAGTTAGCGTCGGTCACAGCGTCGGCAACATCGGCATCCACGCCCTTCGTGGTGCCGGCTCCGGTCGCCAGAGTCTTGATCTCGGAAATGTTTCCGCGGATCACATCGAAGCGCACCTGCTCCATCAGGTCGACTGCGGTCTTCGTGCGCAGCGCACTCGCGCCTGCACCTACGGGGTCCAGCAGGACCTTATGTCCCAGTTCGTTGGCTCTCTTACCCGCCGCGAACATCGCCTCGATGGACTGCTTATTCAGCGTTCCGATGTTGATGTTAAGGCCGCCGCAGATCGACGTGATGTCCACGACATCGTCCGGTTCGTCGGACATGATCGGGCTGCCGCCGCAAGCCAGCAGGACATTTGCCACATCATTGACCGTGACATAATTCGTGATGTTGTGCACCAGCGGAGTTTTCTTCCGCACGTTTTCGGTAATCTCTTTTAACATTTGATCTCTCCTTTCCAGAGGGATTCGGACAATGTAACTTCAATACAAAAAAAGCACGCAAAAAAAGGATTGCGCGCGGTTCATCATATCTCCCTACGTTGGCATTATCCAAATCAGGTTAAAGGGTCAAAGCATTCGCTTACTCTCAGCCTGCCTACGCAAGCTCCCCTATATTCAGTTACGAAGATATTATAATACGGGGACTTGGAAAAATCAAGCCCCCGTATGGTATCGAAATCGTATTCAGATCAATTGATATGGTTTACCAGGCCGATGAAGACCGGAAGCCCGTAGTTTGACTCATAGATCACGTATACAAACGGTCTGTCAAAACGCAGGCTCATGCCATAGCCGCCGGACGTAGCTGCCCCGGCCGCGATCCGGGTCCCTCTTTCATTTAACTCAATGCTGGTCTTATGAACCGCACGCGTAAGAAACAGGGAACGATCACCGGTCATGTTCGAAAAGTCGGCCAATGCCGGATCAAACGCATCCGTTATACCCAATGCTTTCAAAGATCCCGAAAGATCATAATCTGCCGAATAATCGAATTTCGGCACAACTATATCCATTCCATATTCTCCCGGGAAACCATTTGCTTTCCACGTCTCGAACATTTCGCTCAGTTTCTGTGCATCAAGTCTTCTAAGCAAATCTTCTGCGCTCTCATCCCATCTCGGCAGAAGCGCCGCGAATACAAACGGAGCGCCTTCAAAGGATTTCACCATGCCGAATGGATCTTGATCTACATACGACTCCCAGAGTTCACACTCCGCGTAGCCACGCATCATCTCCACTTTCTCTATGTTTCCATTACTATCCTTAAAATCTTGAATTACCGTAGCTGCAGGATCAAACGGAATGGTCCATTGAGCATCAAAGAAGAGTGTATTCAGCAGGACGATCGCGTCCCCCTCATTAAACCGGTCCAAAATGTTGGGGATCATACCGAAGGTCTTTGATCTGCTCCAGTTGTTGATATCCTCCAACCCCTGTGTGTTAAACGGGGTCGAATAGATACTGGTATCCAGATTATTAATGCTCTTACGCAAAAAATCCTCTCGTATCCGTTCTTCTATGTCCGAATCCTTATTGAGCCAGATCGAGTTCGCAAACCGGAGAGCTTCCGGAGCATTTTTACTGCAATAAGCATACCAGCTCTGAAGCCCCTGATTGACCTCCTCCAGGTTGAGGTTTTCACCGAGGGCAGCTTCCATCTGGGTCAATGTGTCACCGGCCGCTCCATTTGCAGCCATGGATATACAAGTCATAACGGAAAGCGGGGAAATCAGGAAGTTGCTTCCTTTTTCGGACTGATCCAACATCACATCCGCCAACTTATCGGCAAATTCCGTATAGGCAGCAACGAACGCATCCGAAATGTCATCCGACGACGCAGAAGCATCTTTCAAGCCTTCCGTCAGCTGCTTTGCTAAGATCGCAACTTCAGGTCCTTCATTTTTCTGCGGATGCAGGAAACGCTCCATGGTTTCTGCTGTCAAAATACCATCCTGCGCGTAATTGAACGGAATTATCCCCACGCACTGGGGCCACCGCATTGCATCATAAAAGAATACTTTATATCCTCTTGTGTCACGAGCGAGGATATATTCTTCCGAACCGGATCTATATACATGCAGGGCCGAGTCGCTACCCGCCCCTAATTCCGGTATACCGAAAGTATCAACTGCATCTTTTAAGATGATTCTCTTCGCGCTGAACAATTGGTCAACATTCCACGAGTCTTCCGAGAAACCGGTAGCATCCGCTTCGATCTCATAGAACGTGCCATCATATGGCATGAACCAGTCACCATCATTAAAATCCCTATTCTCCATTGTGATCGGGCACCACGGATCCACAACATAATAACTGTTATAATTCATGCAAAAGATCGTAAACTTTCCATGTTCGATCTTAACCGGGCCGGTCTCGGCCGGTGTCGTTTCGGCTTTAGTTGTTTCAACCGGCGTAGTTGCTTCAACGCTTTGTGAAAGAGTAGAACCTCCCGCTTCCGTTGAAGGTGCATCCTTAGCCGGCGAACAACTCGCCAACGAAAGTATCAACATAAGCGCTACTAAACCGATTTTCTTCATAGTCTCCTCCTAAATAAATCTGCTTGTGAAGGAGTATTTCAACCTTTACTCTAAAAGGATATCTACATCGGCGCCAAATGCTTCGGCGATCTTCCGCACTTCTTCCTCCTCCGAAAGGAACGCTTCTGCGACCAGCGGATCGAAATGCGAACCGGCATCTTCCTTGATGATGCTCAGGGCTTTTTCGATTGAGAACGGAGGTTTGTAGATGCGTTTGGAGATCAGCGCGTCAAATACGTCCGCCACGGCCATGATACGGGCCGAAAGCGGGATATCCTCCCCGCTTAAGCCGCGTGGGTAACCTTTTCCGTTCCACTTCTCGTGATGACCACCGGCCAGGTTGCGCGCCTCCGTCAGATACCCGGACTCGGGAACATTTGCCATAACTTTATTCAGGATATCTTCACCGATCAAGGTGTGCTTCTTCATCTCCGCAAACTCTTCGTCGGTCAGTTTTCCGGGTTTGTTCAAGATCAGATCGGAAACGCCGATCTTACCGATATCATGTAGCGGTGCCGAATGATATACATCCTTAACGAACTGGTCCGTCAACTGTTCCGTATAATAGCCTTTCTTTCGCAAGCCGTCCATGATGATCTTCACGTAAGCGGAGGTCTTTTTGATGTGATCTCCGGTGTCTTCGTCACGGCCTTCCACCATGTCCGCAAGCACAACGATCAGCGCGGTCTGCATCTTCGAGATGGTATCGTTTTTCGCCTCCAGATCCTCCACATGCTGTACCGCATCGGTACTCATCTTGATCAACGTCTGGTGCAGGTTCTCGATCTCGTCGCCCGTGCGAATATCCAGCTGTTTCAGATTTTCAACGCTCTCCTCAAGTCCTTCACCGTTATTGTAGGCAAAGGATCCGGAGCTTTGCGCCATCGCATTGACCGGGAAGGTAATGTTGTATTCCGCGAACCACCAGCCCAAGACCAGTGCCAACAGCACAAAGCCCAGGAACAGGGAGATCATCTTCGTCAGGAAGATGATATTATTCGCCGTGAGCTGTTTCATGGAGATGTCGACCGCCGCGTAGCATACGGTTTCACCGTATTGGTTTCTCACAGGTTGATAAACCGTTAAAAGCCAGCCGAACATATCGTCCGAAACGACGGGGTCGATCTCTTTCCCGGCCAGCAGATCCGGAATAAACTTCTCAAACGAAGGGTCAAACGGGATAACCGCCCCGGGTTCCTGGCCCTCGACTGATTCTGTATCCACATCAAAAACAACATGACAGCCATCTTCCTCGATCTTATATACATACACGTATTCGATATCGGGAGATGTTTCTTTGATGCCTTTCAGAAGGTCCTCGGTCTTCCTGTATCCCTGTACATGCTGACCCAAGAGCAGATAGGCGTCGATCTGATCCGGATCAATGACCGCCGCCGCGAGGGCTGCAGTCTCCTGAGCCAGACGGGTTTTTTCATCTTCAGCGCTTTTCTTATATACCCATAAGCTGACGCCGCATGCCCATGCGGATATAAAGAGCGAAAAGGCGAGAAACAGGACGATCAGTTTCGTACGGAGCGAAGTGCGCCGCGTTGTCAGTTTCGCCAGTTCATCCTTCTCCTCATGGCTCAGCGCTCGCTGTTGCCAGCCACGGAACCGAAGTTTTCTGCGAATATTCTTCGGGATCAGGAAGTACGGTATGAGCACGAGCAGGACCGTAACGGTCTTATCCAAAAGATCCCGGAACAGATCTGCAAGAATGGAGTTGATGAACTCTCCCCAATGCGCCGCAGAAAAGATTTCCTTATCTACGCCAAATCCTTCCTTCACAGCGCCATTGATGCACCAGGTGATCAGCGAGCCCAAAAAACCGCCGACCGCTGCCAGACTTAAGATACACGCCAAAACACCCCAAGGTTTCCGTAAGAGGCCTTTACGCGCCATGTATGCGGAAATGATGGCAATAAGCACATTCAGCGAGCCATAGTAGAACGAACTGTCATCGATCAGAATGCCCGTGAACAGGTTCGTCAGGATACCGGTGATAACGCCGGGAATATAACCGCCGAAGACCGCCGTGAAGACCGTTCCCACGGCATCCAGGTAGATCCTCCAAGAAAAATGTGATGCAATCGTCGAACATAGCACATTCAGGCCGATGCCAAATACACACAGAAGAAGCATCTGCACAATTCTGAGACTTCTGCTATTCCCTTTAGTTATTGTCGTATCCATATTGCACCCTTCCTAGCACCCTGTGGATGCCCATCCCTGACCGGCGCACTTCCAGACGGGCGGATAAAACGCCGAAATAATCTGATAAAGCAATAATGAATTCAGTTAACAACGCAATAAAACGCAAATTGCGCCATCATTACTCTTATTATACATAATCTTCAAAGGAAAAGCAAATGAAATATTTATAAACCCTTTGCTATCACATCGCCCGAGATATGATTTTAGAAGGAAAGGGCCTGCGAAAAACGATTACTCGTTTTTTCACAGGCCCCTTCCTAGGGTATACTTTACTACTAATGGATGTTTTATCCGTTCTTATTGCCCGATTATTAGTCTATGGCTGTAAAGAGAACTTCAATTCACCCTCTTGTGAAATATTAGTAGAATCCCATGGAGTAACATTAACCTTCTGCAATCGTGAAGCTGCTTCAAACGCTGCTTCAGAACCTGTAACTGCTACTCCCTTAGCCCCATAACGCATAGAAACATTCGTACAATCCCACTGTTTAAGATCTCCACCCGGTATAATAAACAACACATCCTTTGTAGGATCTGAATTATCCACCAATATCGTGAAGTGAATGCCGTAATCAACCCGTACTAATTTATACTTTAGATTCTCATATTTCGACGGATCAGTTCCAGGTTTCATATATTCTGATACATCCAATACTGGTTCAGCAATATACTTAACCCCCTTGATGTTTTCTACACTATTTGAAAGCCAATCAACCATCGTTCGTTGAGACTCGGCCGATTTACCGACTGCAGGTTTATTATTTAAATCCGCAAATATATCAAAAATACTCTTTCCTTTTCTTAAATATCCAATAAACTTAACTATATTACTCACATACGGGATATCAAGCTTAGGAATAACCGTCATGGCGATCTCAAGACTAGCTTTACCTATTCCGCTAGCGTTTTTCCAAAAATCGTCTTTGCTTATGTTAATGTATTTTTCCACTTCTTTGAGTTTCTTTTGCATACCATCCATAGTCAAAATCATGGATATGTCATCCGGGCATAAATACACCTCCCAAATTGAACAATTGTAAGGCGCCGGAAATGAACTCAATGCATAGGGGTTAACTTTCCACACCATAGATGTATGTCCATCCAGAGTGTACGAATATTGATCCGAAACAAAACTCAATTTTACATATTTGGGCTCATCAGCATTGTTATAGATATATAGATCATTGCTTGAAACCTGCGCATTCGGTGCACTTCCATCCGGAAGCAAATGAATATATCCATCTAATTCGCCATCCGCAAACGGAGCTGTTATATCGTAACCGTTAACCATGATAGTAAAATCAGGATTAGAATATTCGGACTTATACAATCCCGTACTAGAAGCAGGAACAGTTGCCGGTTTTACAAAGGGTATATACACATATGTCTTGGGCAATACCCATGCTTCATACTTAAAGGTTTTTCCTTTATCTGTCGATGTGATCCTATCTGACCGCCACTGCGCATACAGTCTAATGGTCTCATTATTCTGCGCATCAAAGCCTTTCTTAAGTGTCTGTCCTGCAGTGTAACACGTTCCGGTGCCGTCTGACTTCGTATTCCAAAGGACGAATTCACTGTTCGACTTCTTGAACGTATTCGCTTCTATCACCACTTCCTTGCCGCCCTTCATAGCTACCGTTTTGAGTGCCGGCGTCCCATTGTTCGGATAGTAAACGATGGAATACTTGTTCTGACTCCATATTGCATATAAAATAATGGTTTCGCCATTTGTGGACGTAAGGTTCTTTACAGGTTGCTCGTCCCGGTAGGTCGCTGTAGTAGCTTTTTTATCTGTCGACCATCCCATGAAAGTATAACCGGTACGCTTGAACGCATTTTTGGTGAGCGCCGTACTTTCACCGTAAACATGCTGCTGGATGCTCATTAAGCCTGAGCCGCCGTTTGAGTCAAATCTCACCTTATACACAGGAGCCACCTCCCAGATCGCGTACAGAGTGACGATTGCCTTGTCTGTTGCGGTAACTCTGGATACAAACTGACCATCGGAGTATTTCTTCACGAGCGGGTCCTTTGTAAGGCTCCAACCGGCAAAATAATAACCTTTTTTCTTAAACGTATTCACGCGGATGCTTTCCGACACATCGTAAGTCATGGGCTGGTCTGCCATGGTTCCGGTGCCGCCGTTTGAGTTGAATCTTAATGTGTAGGTAGTCGAATCCTTCCAAACAGCAAACAGTTCAACAACAGCGCCTTCTTGCTTGATGACCGAAGAAACTACCTGCTCATCAACATAGTCGGCTTTGGTTCCGTTTCTGGTTTTAGACCATCCGACAAATACCTTTCCAAAGTATTTAAACTGGTTCTTCTGGATCTTCTGAGGAACACCCCATACGAAATATTCCTGCTCCATGTAACCTGTGCCGCCCATGGGGTTAAAGATCAATGAATAGGTCGGATTTCGATGCCAAACCGCATAAAGCGTCACTACCTGTCCCTGACGCGGTGCCAGTGTTGCAACCGCCTGCTCATCTTTTAAATTTACTGTTGTGGAGCCCTTTGTACGCGTCCAGCCGGCAAATGTGTAGCCGGTCTTCGTAAAGGTATTCAAGCTCAGCTTCTTCGACGTTCCGTAGACCATAACCTGATCATCCATGTTGCCTACGCCGCCGCTCGGGTCAAACTGAACCGTGTAGGTATTCCCTTTCCACTGAGCCGTAGCCACGACTTGGCCGCCGGTGCAGAGATTCTTTACCCTATCGCCAGCTTTATAGACCGTTCCGTTGATCTTCCATCCAGCAAAGCTGTAGCCGGTGCGTGTGAACGAACATACGGGCAATGTCACCGTCGCGCTGTACATTGTACTGATATTAGCCTGCGTTCCGGTTCCGCCGTTTTCTTCAAAAACGATCGTGTAGGGATTTCCCTTCCACTGAGCGATTGCCACAACCTGGCCGCCGGTGCAGAGATTCTTCACCTTTTCGCCTGCTTTATAGACCTTGCTACCGATCTTCCATCCGTCAAAGCTACAGCCGGTGCGTGTGAACGAGCATGCGGGCAATGTAACCGTCTCGCCGTACGTTGTATTGACAGAAGACTGCTTTCCGCTTCCGCCGTTTGACGAAAAGGCGATCGTGTAAGGATTGCCCTTCCACTGAGCCGTAGCCACGACTTGACCGCCGGTGCAGAGATTCTTTACCTTATCGCCTGCTTTGTAGACCGTTCCGTTGATCTTCCATCCCGCAAAGCTGTAGCCTGTGCGTGCGAACGAACATACGGGCAATGTAACCGTCGCACCGTACGTTGTACTGATATTAGCCTGCGTTCCGGTTCCGCCGTTTTCTTCAAAGACGATCGTGTAACTGTTCGCCTTCCACTGCGCGGTAAATGTTAATGTCGCCCCGTTCGTAGATGTAAGGTTCTTTACGGAAGCTCCGTTTGCGTATGTCTTTCCGTTCCATTTCCATCCGGTAAACGAACTTCCGGTGTAACTGAACGCGCATTTCGGCAGCGCTTTGGCCTCATCGTACTTCAACGTAATGCTCGACATCGTACCGGTTCCGCTGTTTGCCGCAAAGGCGATCTTGTACGTGATCGGTGTCCACTGCGCCGTTGCCACGACCTGGCCGCCGGTGCAGAGATTCTTTACCTTATCGCCTGCTTTGTAGACCGTATCGTTGATCTTCCATCCCGCAAAGGTGTAGCCCGTGCGTGCGAACGAACATGCGGGCAATGTCACTGTTGCACCGTACGTTGTACTGATATTAGCCTGCGTTCCGGTTCCGCCGTTATCTTCAAAGACGATCGTGTAGCTGTTCGCCTTCCACTGCGCGGTAAATGTAATCGTCGCTCCGTTTGTAGATGTAAGGTTCTTTACGGAAGCTCCGTTTGCATATGTCTTATCATTCCATTTCCATGCGGTAAATGAGCTCCCGGCTTTGCTGAACGAACATTTCGGAAGTGTTTTCGTCTCATTGTACTTCACCGTAATGTTCGACATCGTACCGGTTCCGCCGTTTGCCGCAAAGGCGATCGTGTAGGTGATCGGAGTCCACTGAGCCGTTGCCACGACCTGGCCGCCGGTGCAGAGATTCTTTACCTTATCGCCTGCTTTGTAGACCGTATCGTTGATCTTCCATCCCGCAAAGGTGTACCCCGTGCGTGCGAACGAACATACGGGCAATGTCACCGTTGCGCCGTACGTTGTACTGATATTAGACTGCGTTCCGGTTCCGCCGTTTTCTTCAAAGACGATCGTATAACTGTTCGCCTTCCACTGCGCGGTAAACGTTAATGTCGCTCCGTTCGTAGAGGTAAGGTTCTTTACAGAAGCTCCGTTTGCGTATGTCTTATCATTCCATTTCCAGCTTCCAAACGTACTCCCGGCTTTGCTGAACGAACATTTCGGAAGCGCTTTTGTTTCATCATATTTGACGGTAAGCTTGGACATCGATCCGGTTCCGCCATTTGCTGCAAAGGCGATCGTGTAGGTGATCGGTGTCCACTGCGCCGTTGCAGTGATTTTGCCGCTTGTTACGAGATCCTTGACTTTATCTCCTGCTTTATAGACCTTGCTGCCGATCTTCCATCCCGCAAAGGTGTAGCCGATGCGTGTAAACGAGCATGCAGGCAATGTCACCGTCGTGCCGTATGTTGTACTGATAGAAGCCTGCGTTCCGGTTCCGCCGTTTGCTGCAAAGGTGATGGTGTAAGGATTGCCCTTCCACTGAGCCGTTGCCATGACCTGGCCGCCGGTTACGAGGTTCTTTACCTTGTCGCCTGCTTTGTAGACCGTTCCGTTGATCTTCCATCCCGAAAAACTGTAGCCTGAACGTGCGAACGAACATGCGGGCAATGTAACCGTCGCGCCGTATGTTGTATTGATGGGAGACTGTGTTCCGGTTCCGCCGTTTTCTTCAAAGACGATCGTGTAACTGTTCGCCTTCCACTGTGCGGTAAAGGTTAATGTCGCCCCGTTCGTAGAGGTAAGGTTTTTTACGGAAGCTCCGTTTGCGTATGTCTTTCCGTTCCAGGTCCATCCGGTACATGAACTGCCCGTGATACTGAAAGCACATTTCGGCAACGCTTTGGTCTCATCGTACTTCAACGTAATGCTCGACATCGTACCGCTGCCACCGTTTGCCGCAAAGGCGATCGTGTAGGTGATCGGTGTCCACTGCGCCGTTGCCACGACCTGGCCGCCGGTGCAGAGATTCTTTACTTTATCGCCTGCTTTGTAGACCGTTCCGTTGATCTTCCATCCCGCAAAGCTGTAGCCTGTGCGGGCGAACGAACATACGGGCAATGTAACCGTCGCGCCGTAAGTTGTACTGATATTAGACTGCGTTCCGGTTCCGCCGTTTTCTTCAAAGACGATCGTATAACTGTTCACCTTCCACTGCGCGGTAAAGGTTAATGTCGCCCCGTTCGTAGAGGTAAGGTTCTTTACGGAAGCTCCGTTTGCATAAGTCTTTCCGTTCCAGGCCCATCCGGTAAATGAACTACCGGTGATACTGAACGCACATTTCGGCAGTGCTTTGGTCTCATCGTACTTCAACGTAATGCTCGACATCGTACCGCTGCCACCGTTTGCCGCAAAGGCGATTGTGTAGGTGATCGGTGTCCACTGCGCCGTTGCAGCAACCTGGCCGCCGGTGCAGAGGTTCTGTACCTTATCGCCTGCTTTGTAGACCGTTCCGTTGATCTTCCATCCCGCAAAGCTGTAGCCTGTGCGTGCGAACGAACATGCGGGCAATGTCACCGTCGCGCCGTAAGTTGTAGAGATAGGAGACTGCGTTCCGGTTCCACCGTTATCTTCGAAGTAGATCGTGTAACCGTTCGCCCTCCACTGGGCGGTCATAGTGACCGTTGCTCCGTTAGATGAAGTAAGATTCTTTACGGAAGCTCCGTTGCCATAACTGGTTCCGTTACAGGTCCATCCGGTAAATGAACTGCCCGTTTTGGAAAATCCATTGGCCGGAAGTGTGACCGCCGTGCCATACGCCGCAGTAATACTGCCCATGGAACCTGAGCCGCCGTTCGCACTAAACGCGATGGTATAGGTATTTACTGCCCACTGAGCCGTTGCAGCGACCTGACCGCCGGTACAGGGGTTTGATATAGACGATCCGGCGGAATAAACCGTTCCGTTGATCTTCCATCCTGTAAAATGGTAACCATCCCGTGCATAAGAGCAAACCGGAAGTGTTACCGAGCTGCCATATGAGGTATAGATCGGCGACTGCGACCCATAGCCCCCGCCATCTTCAAAATAGATCGTGATCGAGTTCGGGCTCCACCGGGCATACATTGTAACCGTACCACTGGTTGTAAGATTTTTCACAGACGCATGGTCACTGTAATTCGAACCGTTGCATGACCAGCCCACAAACGAATAACCGGTTCTGGAAAAGCTATTATATCTAAGATTAAAACTCGAATCGTAGGTTGCAGATGTATTCGACATGGAACCGGAACCACCGTTTGCATCATATCTGACCGTATAACTATTTGCCGACCACTGCGCATATGCAGTTGTGGATCCGTACGAATCGCATGCAAAATTAGTCCCCGCTGAGTAGACACGGGATCCGATCTTCCATCCGGTAAAATGATAACCGGTTTTTGAATACCTACATTCCGGCAATTTAATAGAGCCGGTGCTTGAGAAAACAGCTGACTGACTTCCCGAGCCACCATTTTTATTAAAATTCAGGGTAAACTCTTTGTGTATCCTGAATGAACTGCCGAATAATGCATCCACGCTCACAGGCGCTGCCACCAGCTCCATCCCGCTATCTCGAGATGTCGAAGCTTCGGCTGAAACAGTGCCAAAACCAAGCGCAGCAATAAACAGAAGTGCAAAAAGCACAACGTATACATGATTACGTATGATTTGTTTTCCTTTCATATTATTTCCTCTCGTTCTACAAAGCAGAAAAAGCGCATCCCTATCTTTTTCCGACATCTGTTTCTAACCTAAATGCCTCCTCTCCTTTTGATTTGGGATGATCCTAACAGATTATTATTCCTTTTTTATTTTCCTCTACAATTTGATTATCCCTTTCCTGGCTCGCGACGGAGCTTCCCGTACACACTGAAAATCCCTTTTTTCAAACTATAATAGGCACAAATCCCCCTATAACATACTGAAACCAGATATGAATAGGGGGATTCGTGATTATTGAGTAACTATTTGACTAGTGTCGAATGATTATGCAATATTACTGCGGAAGAGAAGAAACGTCGCCATAGGTCTTAACCCATGCTTCGTCACGCTCATCGTGGATCTCCTGACCACCGGAGGTCATGTAATCAGCCATGTTCTCATCCCAAACGCTATCAAACTGATCGGGCTTACATACAACAGCCTTCTGGAATGCAGCGTTTCTCTTATCGCCGAGGATCTGGCCCTGGCCATCTTCAGCCTCGATCGCACCAACTGCTACGTTCTTGTCGTATCTCATGTTGGTCTTAGCGATCTTATCAGCGCCTGCTACAAGAGCGGGATCGTTCTCAGCATAGCTGTTAGCGGTTGTCAATGTGGTAGCTTCCTCAGTTGCAAGACGGAGACCGTTGCAGGTGATCGTAAGGTCGATGTTGCTACCGGAGTTCATGAACGCCTTGTTGCCGCCTTCGATCTTCTTTGTGATGTAGTACTTACCATCAGCAGACTTCTCGTGGCCTACGCCCTCTTCACCGAGCTGCAGGAACTGGATGTGCTCAGGATCAGAGATCCAATCCAGGTACATAAGGCAAGCCAAAGGCTCCTTACATGTAGCAGGGAAGAACAACTTACGGTCACCAGCTGTAGAGGTAACGAACTTTGTGTGTGTACCGTTCTTATCTTCGAACGGATCGATAGCTACGAACTTAGCATCTGCGCCAACCAGGTTCTTCAGTTCAGCGTTGATGGACTTGTCGCCGTTACGGAATACGTAATCCCAGTTGTGAGTGATAGCGCCTACGAAACCAGCCTTCATGTTGTTGTCCTCAGTAGCGTCATCCGCACCATACAGAGCGAAATCCTTCCACATAAGGCCATCGTTGTACCACTTGTTGAGGAGCTTGATCGCATCCTTGGTACCAGGCATGGTGAACTTTCTATCATCGAAACCGTTTACATAGTAGTCACGGTCAGAGATGTTAGGGTCAATGAAAGACTCGATAAGAGTACCTGCTCTCCAACCTACATCGTAGGATACGGAGTAAGGGATCATCTTATCAGCGTCGTCGCCGAGGAGAGTAGAAGCATTGTCACGGAAAGCAACGAGGCACTTCTCGAACTCTTCCTTCGTGGTGGGCTCCTTAAGTCCTAACTTATCCAGCCAGTCCTTACGGATGAAAGTAACGATACGGTTAGATGTAGCTCTCTTACCTTCGATCGCCCAGATGGTTCCGGTCTTCGGATCCTTATTCCAGTTGATGTTGGTGTCGCCCAGCCAGGTCCAAAGGTTCTGGCAGTCAGCCTTGTAATCGTTAAGGAACGGAGCCATATCCAGAACACCGCCACGGTTAGCGTAGTTCTGAATGGTCGGGTAGTCGTAAGTTACGCAGATATCAGGAGCGGTTCCTGCGGAAAGCAGGTTGTTCAGTTCCTGACCCTCGGTCCAACGAGGAACCTTTACGAACTCAACTTCTACGTTGTGATCCTCCAACATGCCCTTCTTGATGTAGTCGGTGTACATGTTGTCAGCTGCATCTGTGCCGCCCTCAGGGGAACGATCGTAAACTTCTACGCGGATCTTCTTAGTCTCTTTGAACTTACCGTTCGAGAACTCAGGAGTTTCAGCCTTAGTGCCGGGATCTGCAACCGTAGTAGTATTATTGTTGCCGCCCTCGGTAGCCTTTGTAGCTTCAGTTCCGCCCGGAGCCTGTGTCGCATTGGCTGCGGTAGTTTCCTTAGGATCCTTCTCACCACAACCAACAAGTGTCGCTGTCATGGACGCTGCAAGCGCCAATGCAATAGCTTGTTTCTTCATAGTTACAATTCCTTTCTTGATATATATAATAACATTGCTGCTACTAACGTGGATCATTCCTTAACCGCTCCGACCGTTACACCGTGGATGAAATACTTCTGCAACCACGGATAGATGCACAGGATCGGAATGGTGGAAAACATAACGACGGCCGCCTTCGTCTGTTCGGCGTAACCGACGGAACTGTTATCGAGTGTTGTATCGATGTTGCTCTGTCCCTGAAGCATGTTCCACAGGTACAACTGCAACGGCCAGTTCTTTTTATTGTTATGTGCGAACATCAACGCGTCGGAATAACCGTTCCAACGGCCTACCGCATAATACAGGGCCAATGTCGCGATGACCGGCTTCGAAAGCGGCAGGTAGATCTTCGTGAGGATCTGGAAGAAGCTCGCTCCGTCCAGTTCTGCAGACTCACGCAGGGAGTCCGGAATTCCGTAGAAGAAACTACGCATGATGATCATATTGAATACGGACAGACAGAACGGTACCAAAAGTACGTACGGTGTGTCCAGCATGTTTAACTGCTTGAACAGCAAATAGTTCGGCATGGTGCCGGCATTGAAGAACATCGTGATGGTGATCATGATGTTCATGGCGCCGCGGCCCTTTAACTTATCAAAGATCAACGGGAACGCACACAGCGTCGTCATAGTCAGGGAAAGTAATGTTCCCACTACCGTCAGGAAGACGGTCCATACAAATGCCCAGCGATATTCGGACTCTTTGAATACTGCCTCGTAAGCAGTCAGGTTAAAGCCTTTCGGCCAAAGGGAAACCTTGTTTCGGATCAGGTATTCCGATCCGGACAGCGAACGTGCCAACAGGTTCACCAAAGGCAACAGGCAGATTATGATCACGAATATGCATATTATAATGAATACATAATCGCTGGCATGAAGCCGGTTGAGTTTGCTTTTGCGTTTCGACGCAACGGGAAGCTCCAACTCCGGCGTACTGTTTTCTTTCATCTTCATCTTACCAAATACCTCGATCTCCTAATTTTCTGGCCAGTTTGTTCGCCGTCAGCAGGAAGAATACTCCGACTACGGACTGGAACAGGCCGATCGCAATACCTCTCTCCCACTTACTTCCGACGATACCGATCTTATAAATGTAGGTAGAAAGTACTTCCGATACATTGAGCACGAGCGGCTTCTGCAACGCGTACGGACGGTCGAAACCGGAACCGATGATGTTACCGATGCTCATGATCAACAGGATAACGATGGTAGGACGAATACCCGGCAGGGTAATGTGCCACATCTTTTTAAATCTTCCGGCGCCATCCACCGATGCTGCCTCATACAGTTCGGGGTTAATGGATGTGATCGCCGCCAGGTACAGGATCGAGTTCCAACCGAAACTCTGCCAGATACCGATCAGGACATACATGATGATCCATGGGATCTCTTTATCCAGGAAACCGATACGGGGGATTCCCATGCCTTCGAGTGCATTGTTAACGATACCGGTGTTCGTTGCGAACAGCTGAACTGCCAGGCCGTAGATAACGACCCATGAAAGGAAGTGCGGCATGTATGCAACGGTCTGCACCGTTCTCTTAAACTTCTTCATACGAAGTTCGTTCAGGATCAATGCGAATACGATCGGAACCGCAAATCCGACTACCAGATCCAACAGGTTCAGGGTGACTGTATTCCACAGCGCCTGCTTAAACTGCTTATTCTTAAATACATCAATGAAATGCTTCCAACCGTTCTTCGACGTCCAGGGCATGTTCCAGATGCTGGTTCCATCCAGTTTATAATCCTTCCAGGCTGCCTGCACATAGATCATGGGAATGTACTTAAATATGATAAAGTACACGACCGGCAGCAACAGCATGGCATATAACTGCCAGTAACGCCGCATGTAGCTGGTTTTGTGACCTTTGAGTTTTGTGGTCGGTAATCCGTAATCAGCCTTTGGCTCTATAGGCTTTGTTTCTGCTTCCACTTTTTCTCTACTCCTCCTAACCACAGACGAATCCTTTCACGCAAAAACGAAAGCGCACCCATCCGGGGTCGCGCTACACACGTCATTCAATTCATTAAAATGTGATCTTCTTTTCTTGATGGGGATTTGTCTGGTATGGAAATCACGAAACAGGAGTCTGCTTCTCCTTTATCCGTTCCGCTTTCCCTACTTGAATGAATTATAAAATATTTTTAAAAGTACTACCATTGCTAACATTGTCGACTGTATTGCAAAACCTGTGCTATTATGTTATAATTGTTTTGGTTGGGGGCAATTCGCACAGTTTGTGCGACTGTTTTCAACAAAAATCGTATAAACATCCACAAAAACGATAGGAAGAGTAATATGCCAAACGAACTCAGAAAAGATCTGCGCACCGTATTTACGACGCGCCAATATATGATATCCGAAGATTTCGAGATCTTCTATTACAGCGACCTGCACTTTACACCTACGCAGCCGCACTCCCATTCTTACTACGAGATCTATTTCTTCGTAAATGGGAACATCGAATTCAATATCGGGACCGATCCGCACCAGTTGGTGCCGGGCGATGTCGTTCTGATGCCGCCTGGCGTCTCGCACTATGCGATCTCACACGATCCCGGAAAGCGCTACCAGCGTTTCGTCCTGTGGGTCAGCCGCGACTACTACCAGCACTTCCGAAGCATTTCCCCCGACTTTGCATATATCTTCCAGCTGGCGGAGGAGGAGCACCGCTATATCCATCACTACGACACGATCGCCTTCAACGCCTTCCAGTCGAAGTTCTTCGAGATCATTCAGGAGACGCACCAGTCCCGCTTCGGTAAGGATGCCAAAGTCGACCTGCTGATCTCCAGCCTGATCCTGGATATCAATCGCAGCATCTACGAGCGGGATAATCCGCCGAAGCTGCGTGAGACGGCGCATTTGTCGCAGAGCCTGATCGCCTACATTGATAACCATCTCACCGAGCCGATCTCGCTCGACGACCTGGCACGCGAGTTCTTCGTAAGCAAGTGCCACATCTCCCACGTGTTCAAAGAACACCTGGGCATCTCGATCCACAAATACATCCAAAAAAAGCGCCTCGCCTTATTCCGCGACGCGCTTCGTGAAAACGGCGAGATCCTCTCGACCTTCACCAACTGCGGCTTCACGGATTACTCCAGCTTCTACCGTGCATTTAAGAAGGAGTATGGTGTCTCCCCGAGCCACTACCAGATGCAGATCTCGAAAGAGTCTGCGGAATATGAAAACCGGTAGGATGGGGATAAACAGCGCCGTGTCAACCACGGCGCTGTTTTTGTGTCACTTTCCGCGTGTTAAAGACTGCCCCGAAACTCGTTTTCTCCTCACGGCAGTCTTCGGCTCACTTCCCGGGTTTAAAAGACTGCCAACGGGACGCTTTATCTCCTCACGGCAGTCTTCGGCCCGCTCCCCTATGCATCCCAGGCGCGTATCGCCACGCCATAGGATGCATTTTGAAATTCCGGCTTCTTGCTTTTGCATCCTATGCTGCCTCGACACGCTATCGGATGCATGTGCTTATGAAGCTTCTCTTAAATTGCATCTTATACAAACCTCACTCATTATAAGATGCAATGACGGTAGCCAAATACTTATAAGTGATGGGGGCTTCCGATTGAATGCCTAAAATGCAAGTCGGGAGTGACCATACAGGCCACTCCCGATTTTTCCATATTTAATCATTCGATATTTACAGTTTCCGAACTCTCTCTTCTGAAACTTCAGAATTCCGGGTTTGTCTTCTGCTTTCTCGGCCTCTTAGCTTCTTCTAATTCTCCGAATTTTCAGCCTCGTCTTCGTCTCTTTCGACGTGTCCTTCCGGCGTCTCATCATCAGGCGTCAGTTCCTCGCCAGCCTCGTCCTCTTCCTCCGCCGCATTGTTCACCAGCGCTGCCGCCTCGGACAATGTGTGTCTATGCACCTCAGGCTTCTTTGACTTGCGCTCTTTCTTCGGCTTCTCGAGCACCGCGAGCTCCTCATCGGTCGCATTCTCGTACGCGCCGATGCGCTGCTCGCGTTCGAATTTATCGAAAGCTTTGATAAAGAAATTCGTGTTGATGATCAGGGTCGCCGTCGTGAGTGCAAGCCAGATCAGCCACGCCCAGTACATGTGCCACACACCGAACAGGATCGGGGCAATGATGATCACCAGCCCGAAAAACGAATGGAACAGGTGGGTAAACGACATGACGAACGCGCCCTTCAGCGCCTCGCCGATCGTCACCGTGTAACGAGACAGGAACGGGAAGACCATCCACGAGATCATCAGAACGAATATGGTCGCGCCGAACAACAGCGCCTTCGACGCTAAGGACGCATTTTGCTGGCCGACCAGGTACCAGTCCCAAAAGAGGAAAGCCAGCATCGCAAACATCAAAACGGTCAGGATGGTCGCCTGCCTGAAGTTCTGCTTAAACGAGCGGAAGAAGGGCTTCTTGATGCCCTCGGACTGGCCGCGGAGCATCTTCATCGCGGTAAATGTACGCGCGGTCATCGCCGCTCCGATGGTGAACACCGGGATGCAACACACTAACGTCAGCAGGTTCAAGAGCATGTAATCAACGATATCGTCCACTGCATTTAACAAAGGACTGTTGTATTTCTGCATGTGCCTGTCCGCCTTTTAGAATTCGATCGTCTTCGGTGAAGTCGTGAACGAGGAAAATGTCGCTACGACGTCCTGCATGTACAGAACTTCGGTGTTGTCATCATCCGCCGCATACATGTGCTTCAGAGTCGGATATGCATCCAGCATGCTCTCCTTCGCCTCGATACGCTCGTCGGGGATCAGCTTGCCCGCGATGCGCAGCCAGGTGCCGTTGCAAAACGCGCAAAGTTCGAACTTCGGGTTCGCCTCGAGCTGGTGGGACACATCCTTTACCTTACCGGTCTGGATATAAAGGCGACCGTCAAACTTGTGGATCGTGCCGAACGGCCGCACACGGGGCTGGTCGCCCTCTACCGTCGCCAGATAATACGTTTCCGCCTTCTTTAAAAACTCCAATACTTCATCCATGATAAAACCTCCTGTCTCAATCACTGACGTCCGCGTCAAATGTGATCTTGAATTTATACTCCGGGAAATGCTCGCAGACATCCTGCACCGTCTCCCGATACACGGCCATACGATCCGGCGCGTCGTAGTCGATGACGACGTCAAACTGTATGTCCTTAGTTTCCTTATTCAAATAAAAGCCATGCATTTGCAGGACGTACTCGTGGTCCATCACGATCCTGCGAATGTCCTTCAAAAGGTCATTCACATGGTCATCCCGCATGTTGCGCCCGTAGACGCTGATGCCGGTCAGTACCACGCGGCAGTCGTCAAAGATACGCTCGGAAATGTCGCGCTCCAGCCGGTCCAGTTCGGCGACGGTCATGTCGTCCGGAACCTCCACGTGCAGCGAGCCGATCAGCACCTCCGGTCCGTAGTTGTGCAGGACCAGATCGTAGACCCCGTACACCTCCGGGTACTCCATGACGATCTTCTTGATCTCACGGGCCTTCTCGGAACTGGGGCGCTCTCCCAATATCTTGGACAGTGTATCCCGCAGGATGTCGATGCCCGCGCGGATCATCAGCAGGGAAATGCCCGCCGCGAGATAGGCTTCGATCCGCACCGACGTGGTCATGAAGATGACCGCCGCGACCAGGGTCGCGAAGGAAACGATCGAGTCGATCAGGGCGTCACGTCCCGATCCGACGAGTGTCTCCGAGTCCACCTTCTTACCGACGGATATGAAATGCCGTCCCAGAAAGATCTTCACCAGGACAGCGACCGCGACGATGATCAGCGTCGGGACGCCGTAGTCCGGCGTGGTCGGGTGAATGATCTTCTTCACCGATTCGATCAGCGCCGTAACACCCGCGTACAGGATGATCACCGCAATCACGCTGGCAGCCACGTACTCCGAACGTCCGTGCCCGAACGGGTGGTCCTTATCCGGTTTTTTTACGGCGAAACGCGCACCGATGATCGTGATCACCGAAGACAGCGCATCGCTTAAGTTATTGACCGCGTCCAGGATAATGGCGATGGAGCCGGAAAGCCAGCCCACCACCGCCTTAAAAGCGGCCAGGATCATATTGACCAGAATTCCGAGGAAACCGGTCCGGATTATGATCTTACTGCGTTCCATAGTGCCTCCAAAGGCTTAAAACCCTTCATTGCGGCGGTGCTTGCGCACCTCGATCCGCTTCTGTGCGCCGTCCCACTCGATGCGGTCGTTCTCCGTCACGAGCTGCAGGCCGTATTCCACCGGCTTGGGGCAGCCCTCCTTACTCACGCACACCTCCGTGAAGTACGCGCGGTTAATGACGCGCCGGCTGCCGTCCTCGCGGCTTTCGACGTACACGTCCACCCGGACCTCCATCGACGTCCGCCCCACATAGGTGGGGATGGCGACGATCACCACCATGTCGTTGATGTAGGCGCCGTTCTTAAACTGCAGGTTATCCACCGCAGCCGTAGTTACATAATCGTTGCAATGCCGTGTCGCGGCAATACCTGCGACTTCGTCCATCCACTCCATCAGCCGGCCGCCGAACAACCGCCCGCTGCCGTTGATGTCCTCATATTGTATGACCTTCATCCACTCCGTGCGGGAGTCCGCGGGCGTTTTGAATTTGGTCCTCTGCTGCTCCATCTTCTACCCCCTGTTGCCGGTCCGTTCTTCCGGATCTGTGGCTTACCTTAAATTATAACACAAAAGCCGGCACCTTCATAGAGGAAAATCGGCCGTTTTCACCGTCTGGCCGAACCAAATACAACGAAAAAGGGGGTCCCGCAGGACAGCCCCTTTTCCTTATCTTTCATCCAGATCGATGTATGTGTTTTCGTCCGCTTACTCGCTCTTATCTGCAGCCCACTGCTCCAATTGAGCGTTTATCGTATCAAAGGCAGTCCCGTAATCCTTCGGGTTTTCAAAGAAGTCATCCAGAAAATCCGGATAATCCGGATTAAGTTCCAGCATTCCCTGTCCTTTTATTCTGAACATCTTAGCTACCAAATCGGTCTCGTCTCTAAGATACTCGCTTAACGAATCCTTTTCTTCCTCTGACAACACCGGAACAAACCCTGTTAACGGTCCGGAGGTATAGGAGCTCAGATCCTCCGTTATCTTTTTCCAACTGTCCTCATCCTCTTCTCCCCAATAAAGGATGGATGCAATCTTAGGATCCGAATAGCAAACACCATACACCTGCAAAGCAAGATCCTTCTTTGAAGAATCGGATCGTATTCCATAAGTTCCACCGAAATCAGATGGTAACGGATCTGATGTCAACATGACTTCCGTGTATCCTTTCAGATCCTGAGCCCTTTTATATGACATATAGGCTATAGCGTTTTCCGGAAGTTCCGAAGGTGCACCGACATTTATAAGCAGCCCAGTCTGATAGTCTGTATAAATCAATTGCAGAAGTTCTCTCGTTTCATTCAGTTTTGTCAGATCCTTAGCTCTGCCGCTTTCGATCTCATATGTAAAGAGGAACAGGTTCCAATAGCCCATCCACACTTCTAACTGATCATAGGAAACCCCCGAAAAAGCGATCACCGGATTCCCACTCGCATTTTTCTCACTGACTTTCCGTAAGGACTGATAGGTGGAATCGTATATTTCATTAAAATCCTCGATATAACTGTCTTTTACATAAAGGTACTTGTCTCTGCCCGTGCCATCCTTAAGCCGCTTGGGTACGGAATATATTGTCTGTTCCATAGTTGAACGAAGCCACTCCACGCTACTGAAGTTTTCCTGAACCAAACGCCCTTCATCTGACTTTAAATAATCATTAAGTGGAAGGAATTCATCCCTCACAAAATCTGCCACGTCCAGCGCCCCGTGTTCCCAGGTTCCCGAAGTTAGGATATCCGGAGCCATATTATCTGATTTTTGCTCCTCAAGCCATGTTCGATAATGGCCTCCTTCAAAAACTTCGGATGGGATCGCGATGAAATCAATGATACATCCAATGCCTGCATCCGCTATTCTTTTTTTAACTACCGATTGCGCTTCAACAGATATGGGCCTAATTTCGGAATATCCCCAAATCAAATGGGGAACCGAATCATCCCCTGCATCCGTCGATTGTTTCTCCGAAGTCGGCTGCGTTTCATTTTTTTCAGCAGGTGTGGGGGGAAGTAAATCTATGAATCCCGTCGAATCCATATCGGTTGTTTCTTCCTGAGAAGTCGCACCAGGTTCTTCTGTTGCGTTTTGGGGTTCACCTTTTTTACAGGCGAACAAACAGGCCATCAATATCAACAGGAGCGCCAGCCGCTCAAATCTTCGCATCTTCATACAAATTACCTCCTTATTCAGATTCTATACTGTTAATCAGTTTCACATTTTCAAACTTATAGTTATTCTTATTCGTGTTCACAAGAGAATCACCAAAAACAGACGACTGCCTATCATCTCCTTCGGATCTCAGGATAGAACCCATGGTATCGATCTTCCCAATAAAATCTGGCGCTTACATACGTACTGGAATTGGGATAATGCGTCCACGTCTCGGCGCCGGCAGATTTTTTGCCCCTTCAATCCCGTTCTTAAATCTTACATCTTTTGTATCAAGAACATTGTATTCTATAGTGGTGTGATAGGTGTAATCCGGGAGCGGTGCGGTTCGTTGCATCGTCAACACTTCGATCGACTGGATGATTAATCCACGTTAAACTTTATTGCATTCCCGTACCTTCCGCTCCAAAAATCCTCTATGGATATATATCCGGTACAGGAACTATAGTCCTCATCAACTATAGTTCCATAGCAAGTCTTACCTATAAATACTTGCGGGATAAAAGAGTAATTCTCGGGTTCTTTCACCCTCTTTAAAACCTCCCCTGTATCTTCATCGATCATACGAACCTCGCCCTCACACAGCCCAATCAAATGCTTCTCACAATACATATCCAAATAAGGCATGAAGCCATCTAACTCGCGGAACATTTCCCCGGAATACCGATATAAATATGTTCTATTGCTGTTTTCCGGCGTTTCGGGATAATAGGCAAAAAAGCCATTACAAAAGTTAGCCCTTCCCTGGACCAGTTTTTCCACGATACACTTTAATTCTCCGGAGGCAAGATCATAGTCATATATATCCATCCACAGATGCTTTTCTTTTTCTTTCAGGTACTCCTCAACGGATAGATCCTTCCATTCGTCCGGAATATTAACCCAAGTTTCACCATCCGGCATCATGAATGGCATGTCAGAATAACAATAAGCAAAATACAAATGTTTATCCCGTATAGTGGTATAATAGATGCTGGCACTCATATCCTCCCTTTTGAAGACTTCAACTGCCCGGCCGCTGCTCAAATTCACGCGCCCCACTCCGGCTGTTTGTTTATCTTTTTCATCTCCGAAGATCCAGTCTTTTTCCCCGTTCTCCCTCTCAACCTCGATTAACTCGTATCTTGTACTGTAAGTCGAGATAATATCGTCTTCGGAAAAAAACAGTCTTTCGGCCATAAAGTGTGCCGGATAGGGCATTATGAGTTTTCTGTTTGCACCTTGAATGTCGCTCTGAACAATATCTCTGTTGTCGTCCAGAAAAATAAGGTGTTCTCCCTGAATCATCACCTGGAAGAGACTGATGTTGTATCCCATGCATCCTTCCTCTACCACCTGCTTTATTCCGCTGTCCAGGGTTTCAATTTTCCTTCGTTTATCGTGTTCACATGCCGGATCAAAACAATATACCCGGTCTCTTTTCGTTGCGACATCAAATATCTGCAGCTGTCCGTGATTATCATGATAAAGAGCATAATCCTCAGTAAAAAATCCCTGATTTAAAGAATCGTTACATACGAACTTCACACCATCATTTACGGAAGCATCTGCAGGCACCGACGCTTCTGTCTCTATAGGCTGTATATCATCAGTTTTTTTGCACGAAAGCAGAGCTATGCTTAGACATAGCACAGTCAATACCCTTCTTTGTTTCATTTCGATCTCCACTAAAATGAAGTCAGCCGCTCAATCAAGTCAACCCAACGAAGCGACTGACTCCGTATTTTATTCCTCAGTTTCTGCATCTATGGAAGTCAACATCACTCTCCCGCTTCTTAGGGTACTATGGTGGTTAAACTCGGGTTTGAAATGGTATTCCCACCAACAGTCGCTATATGAGAGGATATAACCTTATAGTATTCCCTATTTGTGCCGGTAAGTGAATCTGCATAAACCGCCGACGAACCAGCGCTGCCTTCTGATTTCAATTCTTCGTTTCTTCATTTGAATTACCTCCTGTATACGTTCTTTTTTTCAAGGTCTGACAACGCAACTGCTTCGAAGGTCCTGCATAACAGTGTTTTAAGATGATGCATTGTCCCCTTCACTATATATATCAACATTTTTTCGAAAAGGTTGCATGTTTTTGCAAATTTCTCCAAAAAAAGTTGAATGAAAAAGCATAGAAGGGGATTCAAAAAGGAGTTGCCTCACCGAGTCTCGGCTTAGCAGCTCCTTTTACAGGGACATTTCTTATCTTTCATCCAGATCGATGTATGTGTTTTCGTCCGC
>DBXX01000001.1:3250-3564 GCA_002309675.1 Lachnospiraceae bacterium UBA1201 | reverse complement strand
CCCTTGTAGATATGGCGTTCGCGGGCAATGACCTTCGGTGCCAGCTCTTCGATCATGGAATACAGGGCAAACTCCTTCTCGAGATGTTTCTCCGTTGCGAGTTTCTCGACGAACCCGCGGAAAATCTCTGCGCGCGGGTCCGAGATCGAGTAGACCGCGTGGCCCATGCCGTAGATCAGGCCCTGCTGGTCGAAGGCTTCCTTATGCAGGAGTTTTACCAGATATTCCTCCACCTCCGCCGGGTCGTCCAGGTGCTTCACGTGCTTCTTGAGGTCGCGCATCATCGCGATGACCTTCAGGTTCGCGCCGCCGTG
>DBXX01000001.1:539-3079 GCA_002309675.1 Lachnospiraceae bacterium UBA1201 | reverse complement strand
AGCTTCGGATCCGGATAGTGGATATAAAAACTGTTGCCGCGCTCGTAGTGGTTGTAGGCATGATAGCCGTACACAGCGAGCATCGGGAATACACTGATGAGCATGATGCACTGCGCCAGTACATTGGGCAGCGACAGGTCGTCCGTGTCATTGTCGTAGGACGCCAGCGTCAGAATGCTCTTCGACAGGGAGGTCATCATGTCCTTACTCGGAGCTTTCATGATAACGTCGCGTGTAAAATTCGTGGGCAATGTCCGGTTCTGCGCCAGGATCCCCTCAAATTCCTTCAGCTGTTCCCGGTTCGGCAGAGCGCCGAAGAGTAAAAAATAAGCCGTTTCTTCGAAACCGAAACGACCGTCCTTCACAAAGCCATTGACCAGATCATGGATATCGATCCCCCGATAGAGGAGACGTCCATCGATCGGAGTCACCGTTCCGTCTTCATTTTCCTTCTTTGATTCGATCAGTGATATTTTCGTCAGTCCGGCCAGTACACCCTTACCGGTAATATCACGGAGTCCGCGGTTTACGTTGTATTTCTTATACAACGAGGCATCGATGGTGCCGCACCATGTACATAACTGTGCGTATTTTTCCATCATTTCGATGTCGTTCTTTTTCTTTTTGATCATCGTGGCTCCTTTCCTGTCGAGGGTTCGCTTCGCAAACCCTCGACGTGAGAAATTTGGTTCTTGGGAGGAACCATCGGTTTCCTCACGAGAATAAATTTCGAGCCTATGGGATTTGCGGAGCAAATCTTCCTCTTGTTATGGGTTCGCGTTGCGAACCTTCCTAGTTCAAACTGTGTTCTTATCACATCATATTCATTTTACCCGAAAAAACCGGTTTTCGTCAAGCAAAAAACGGCCACCGCTCTTTCGGGCGATGGCCGTTTTCCTGTATTATTCGTCCTTATCAGACGGATCGCCGAGTTCATCAGCGAAAATATCTTTAAATGCATCTACGAGATCGTCAGAGAATTCGTCCTCGGAATCTGCTCCGTCGATATCCTCATCTCCCGCGAAATCGCCCTCGACATCGTCGAGTTCGTCCAGCGAAAGCTGCAGAAGATCATCATCGTCCTCGTCTTCCTCGGTCGTCTTTCTGCGGTTGCGCTCGCGCTCAGCAGCCAGGCGGATGTTCTCCATGTCGAAGTCGGTATTGAAGCGGATCTCTCCGTAGTTCTTCATGCCGGTACCTGCCGGGATGAGCTTACCGATGATAACGTTCTCCTTCAGACCGGTGAGCGGGTCGATCTTACCGCTGATCGCGGCTTCGGTCAATACCTTCGTGGTCTCCTGGAAGGAGGCAGCCGACAGGAACGAATTCGTGGCCAGAGAGGCCTTCGTGATACCCATCATGTTGATCTTGCCTTCTGCGGGTGCCTTACCCTCGGCGATCAGCTGCTCGTTCATCTGCTCGAAATCCAGTACATCCATCGTGCTGCCCGGAAGAACCATGCTGTCTCCGGAAGCCTCGACGCGAACCTTCTTCAGCATCTGGCGAACGATGACTTCGATGTGCTTATCATTGATCTCAACACCCTGAAGACGATATACTCTCTGAACTTCATGGGTCATGTAATCCTGAACCGCACGAACGCCCTTAACCTTAAGGATGTCGTGAGGATTGATGGAACCGTTGGTAAGAGGATCACCGGCCTCTACATAACTGCCGTCCTGAACGCAGATACGGGAGCTGTAAGGGATCGCGTAGGTCTTAGCAAGTCCGTCTTCGTCTGTGATCGTAACCTCACGCAGACCGCGACGGGACTCGGTAATGGTAACATGACCTGCGAACTCTGCGATGATCGCAAGACCCTTCGGCTTACGTGCTTCGAAAAGTTCCTCGACACGGGGAAGACCCTGTGTGATATCACCACCGGCAACACCACCGGTGTGGAACGTTCTCATCGTAAGCTGTGTACCGGGCTCACCGATGGACTGGGCAGCGATGATACCGACTGCTTCACCCATGTGTACCGGCTCACCGGTAGCCATGTTCGCACCGTAGCACTTAGCACATACGCCGTTGCGGCACTTACAGGACAGGATGGTACGGATCTTCACGGAATCTCTTCCGAGCTTCTCCAAAGTCTTGATGACGCGGGATGCTCTTCTGGGAGTTACCATGTGGTTCGCCTTAACGATCAGTTCTCCGGTCTCCGGATCTACGATGTTCTCGGCGATGAAACGTCCGGTAATACGCTCCTCGAGGCTCTCAACGACTTCCTGGCCGTCCATGAACGCCTTGATCTCCATGTAAGGGATCGCGTCCGGACCCTTCTCAGCGATCTTATCTGCGCAGCAGTCTACTTCGCGGATAATGAGATCCTGGGATACATCGACGAGACGACGGGTCAGGTAACCGGAGTCGGCAGTACGAAGCGCTGTATCGGACAGACCTTTACGCGCACCGTGTGCGGAAATGAAGTACTCGAGTACGGACAGACCCTCACGCAGGTTGGACTTGATCGGGAGTTCGATCGCACGTCCGGTCGTATCGGCCATCATACCACGCATGCCGGCCAGCTGCTTGAT
>DBXX01000001.1:259-522 GCA_002309675.1 Lachnospiraceae bacterium UBA1201 | reverse complement strand
GCCATCATGAATATGTTGTTATATTTGTCAAGGTTCGAAAGAAGGGCTGCGGTGAGCGCATCGTCCGTTTCTCTCCATGTATCGACGGTCTCTTTGTAACGCTCTTCTTCGGTCAGCCAACCACGACGTGCGCGCTTTGCGATCTCCTCTACGCGCTTCTCTGCCTCTGCGATCATTTCCTTCTTCTTCTCAGGTACGGTCATGTCGCTGACGGAAACCGTCATGGCAGCTCTCGTGGAGTACTTATAACCCATGGCCTTGAT
>DBXX01000001.1:0-132 GCA_002309675.1 Lachnospiraceae bacterium UBA1201 | reverse complement strand
CTGCGGGATGATCTCGTTGAAGATCAAACGACCTACAGTGGAATCTACGATACCGGAAACCTCGGTGCCGTCCTCAAGCTTCTTGTTGATACGAACCTTGATCTTAGACTGCAGCTTGATCACGCGGTTTTC
>DBXX01000108.1:4430-6968 GCA_002309675.1 Lachnospiraceae bacterium UBA1201 | reverse complement strand
ATGCTGACACATGCGCTGGTCATGGGTGGCCTGGCCATGGAGATCGCCGGAAGTTCCCGGCCTTCTTCAGGTTCCGAACATTTGTTCTGTCATGCTCTGGAAGAATGTTATGCGGATCAGGTATCATTGCCCCATGGGATCGCGGTGGCAGTGGGAAGTTACGGCGCCTGCGTGTTCCAGAACCGTAATCTGGCGAAGATCACGAAGATGTTAAAGGATTACGAGATCCCTGTATGTCCGTCAAAACTGGGCATTTCCAAAGAGGTCTTTATCGGTGCCTGGCAGAAAGCTGCCGGTACACGCGCAGACCGTTATACGATATTAAACGAAACTGACCTTTCCGACGAGAGACTCGGAAAGCTTTACGATCAGATGGAGGAAGAATTCGGTGCGTAAAGAAGAACTTCTGGACGGCATTTTGTGCCGGAAGATATACGAGGGAGCACATGCTTCGGAAACGGAAGTCACCGGCGTGACGGCTAAAATGGATCATCGCCGCATCATACCCGGAGATCTGTACGTTTGCGTACGCGGCGTTCGCTTTGACTCTCATACGGTGATCTGCGACGTGATCCGGCGCGGCGCGGCCCTGGTCGTGATCGAATCGGATCATACCGAAGCGGTTTTGAAGGCGATCGAGGCGCAGGGGACCGGGGATGGCGGCTTTGCGGCTGCTCTGTCCCGCGTGACCATCGTGGCGACCGACACCATCCGAAAGACCAAGGCGCTTCTGATGGCGGCTTACTACGACCATCCGGAGCGGAAGATGAAGATGATCGCCCTGACCGGTTCGAAGGGTAAGACGACGACCACGCATATGATCTCGGAGATCCTGAGCGCATCCGGCCTTAAGAGCGGAAGCATCGGTTCCAGCGGCGCTATCGTGGACGGACAGATGGAAGAACTGCCGAACTCGACGCCGGATTCCGACGAACTGTTCCGCATTCTGGACGGCTTTGTGAAAGCGGGCTGTCAGTGCGCGGTCGTTGAGTGCTCCTCGGCCGGTATCATGATGGATCGCGTGGCCGGCATCACGTTTGATTATGCTTTGTTTTTGAACATCGTCGAGGGCGATCATATCAGCCCGATCGAGCATAAGAGTTTTGAAGAGTACTTGCATTTTAAGAGTATGCTCATGGATGTGGCCCGTCAGCCCATCGTTTGTTATGACTCGCAGCATCTGGATGCGTTTCTGTCTGAGATCCGAGGCCGCGGTATCACGAATACCGTCTTTTTCGGAACCGGTCCGAAGCCTTCGAATCTGCAACTGCAAGGCACGGAGCAGGCGTTGTTCTACGCGGATAATGTTCGTGAGATCTCCGATAAATTCCGGCCCATGGTACACATGGATGTTTACGAGGAAGGCGCGGCAAATGCGCCGGCTGCTTCCGTGGACGTGAACTTCCCGGGTTTGTATCAGGTGGGCAATGCGATGGCCGCCATTACTGTCACGCGTCTGATGGGCATCTCCTATGAGACGATCGCGGAGACCCTGAGTCACATCCACGTACCCGGCCGTCTGGACATGGTCTACCAGAGCACACGTTTTTCGGTTTGCGTTGATTTTGCACACAACGGCTACAGTACACGAAATCTTTTGGTTTCCTTGCGGAGGTTCTTACCGAAACGTCTGGTGTGCGTATTTTCCGCGGATGGAAATCGTGCATTGTCCCGAAGATTTGAGATGGGCGAGGCTTGCGGAAGACTGGCGGATCTGTCCATCGTGACTTCCGGCCACAACCGCTATGAAACCTTTGAAAATATCTTCCTGACCATCGCGCAGGGGCTGAAACTGACGAAGGGAAACTACGTAGTGATCCCGAACCGGAAGAAAGCCATCCGCTATGCGATCGAACATGTTCAGGAAGGCGATCTGATCGCGATCATTGACCTGGGACAGGAGACGTACCAGGAGATCAATGGCGTGAAGATCCCGTACAGCGACACCGAATTTGTACGTCAGGTCATCGCTGAGGTGATCCCGAACGAGACTTTGGAGATGCCGTAAACAGGAGAACTATGAGTACATTTGTAAAATTGATCAAAGAGATCTGTGAAGAAAAAGGCATTACCTGCACCGGGTTTTCCGACGACTGGGCGTTTCTGCTGACGAAGGAAGATAAGAAAGCGTTTATCTTCGGCTATCAGTTCGGCCTCGATCTGGCAGCGCAGGCGGCCGTTTGCAAGGATAAGGCGATCGCCGCAGATATGATGGAGCACCTGGGCATCCCTTGCGTGCCACATACCTGCTTTATGTCGCCTGCACATCCGGAGTATATCTTCGGTGAGAGCGGCTATTACGCCGATATGATCGCACTGCTCAAGAAATATAAAAAAGTGGTATGTAAGGACAATCAGGGGACCGGCGGACATCTGGTGTTTGTGGCGCAGACTCAGAAGGAACTGGAATATGCTGCGCACTGCATCTACGCAGAAGCGCCTTCCATGTGCATTGCCCCCTATGTTCCGATCCGCGATGAACTGCGTTGCATCATGCTCGATGGAAAACCCGCGGTCGTATTTCGCAAGTGCCGTCCG
>DBXX01000108.1:0-4365 GCA_002309675.1 Lachnospiraceae bacterium UBA1201 | reverse complement strand
TTACTGTCCGGCGAGACCGTTTCCTATGATTTCGAGCATGGCGATAAAAAGCATAAGAAGGGTGCGTACGTGCCGAAGAAGGGCGAGACATACGTGCTGTCCTGGAAGCATAATCTGGGGCAGGGAGCAGCGCCGGAGATTCTGTATTCTTTTGATCATTCGAAGATCCACGTGCCCAATGAGGATCTCGAAGCGGTTTCGAAGTCGATCGAACTGGCGAAACAGGTCACGGACGCTTTCAAACTTCGTTTTGTGTCCTGCGACGTGATCCGTACCTTTGATGACCATTACATGATTCTCGAGGTCAATAACGGCGTCATGATGGAGAACCTCGCATCCTATAACGATGCATACTATCAGCTTGCGAAGAAGATCTATACGAAGGCGATCGAAAAGAGTCTGGAGGCGTAAAACAACACAAAGCATTTATATATCATTTTACAGAGCCGGCCGTTTGAGCCGGCTTCTTTGTATACAGTCTTGCATTTTCCGAGGAAAAAAAGTATAATAAAATGTAAACTTTCCGCGGAGGTTTCCCATATGCTGAATTTTGAAGAAGAATTGGCGAAATTTAAGCCGAGCCTCGAGTTAAAGGATACCGAGGAGACGATAAAGAATACCCCTTTGGTCGATGTTACGGACATTCTGGCCAGGATTCTGAAGGATGCAACGGATAAGGAGTAAAGCATGGAATGTTTGATATGCGGAGCGAAGCTGTCCAAGCAGGATGTCTGCCTGACCTGCGGAACCGATATCCGGCTGTATCGAGAGATCATTCAAACGTCGAACCAGTATTATAATCTCGGACTGGAGCGGGCGAAACGTCGGGATCTGACCGGTGCGCTGACGGCATTGCACCAATGTTTAAACTTGAATAAGAAAAACTACGAAGCGCGCAATCTTTTAGGTTTGGTCTATTATGAAATGGGTGAACTGGTTTTCGCACTCCGTGAGTGGGTCATCAGTAAGAACCTGAAGGATAAGGATAATCCTGCGGACGGATACCTGAAACAGGTCGAGTCGACACAGAAGGCTTTGTCGGCAAACCTGCACCGCTATAATAATGCATTGCATTATCTGGAAGTGGGCAGCCGTGATCTGGCGCTCCTGTCCCTGAAGCGGATCGTATCCAAACCCTATAATAACATCAAGGCCTATCAGTTGCTGGCACTGTTGTATATGCAGGACGGGGCTTATACCAAAGCCGAACGACTGCTGAAGCGGTGTGCAGCCATTGACTGCGGCGACTCCACGACGATCCGTTATCTGGAAGCGATCAATGAAGCTCGGAAAAACGACACATCCCTGTCGGATGTGGTAAAAGGCCGTTTTGCCTCCGAGGAGGATGGGGTCATCACTCCGACGTCCGCCATCCGTGAATACAGTTCCTATGTGGTTTACGCGATGTATATCGCGATCGGTTTTCTGCTCGGCGCATTGCTGATCTATTTTATCGTCGTGCCTTCGGTGCGAAGGATCGAGCAGGGTGAGGCGCGAGCCATGCTGACCGACAGTCTCACGCAGGTCTCGAACCTGCGAACGGAGATCATGCGTTTGCAGACCGATAATTCGAACCTGCAGGATGAGGTCGACCGTTTGCAAAGAAGCGTGAATGAGCGCGACAGCGCCGCTTCGACGGCGACGGAAACGATCGCTGGTCTGCGGGAGCAGTTGACCTCGTATCAGACATTGATCGGTGTCATGAAGATGTACGTCGATGAGGATTACCTGAAGGCGATGAATGCATATCTGGATCTCGATTCGCAATCCGAGGATAAGGTTTACGCCGAGGCATATCGTGCGATAAAGGACGATATGCATGAAACAATGTGGTATCGTTTGTATTACGCAGGCCTGCGTTATCGTGACCAGTTGGATTACGAACGTGCCATCGAGTATCTGTCACAGGCAAATACTCTTCAGCCGACATCCGAGCCGGTGCTGTACTATCTGGCGCTGTGTTATGAGTCGGTCAATAATATCAATGCTATGACAAACTGCCTGAACCAGTTGATCGCCCTCGATCCCGAGAGCCAGTGGTCGGCACAGGCTTATACGAAGTTGCAAGCTTACCGCGGCAGATGATCGCCGCGCGTGACCTGAAACAAAGAAGGGAGGTCTTTCTTTGCGTAGAGTAGTCCGTTTCCTATGTTTGCTCATATTACTGCCCGGTACATGCGCCTGCAACAGCAGCCATGTTTCTGATACCGAGCCGGATACACAGGGGATCTATAGTACGGCTGCTTCTTCGGAGGGACCTTCTTTTTCTGTGTCCGGTGAGGCAGATGACGAAACTAAAGTCTATACTACAGCAGATGTTCTTTCGACAGAAGATATTTCTACTGCAATCTTCACTACCGAGGAACCGGTTACCGAGGCACCACGCGAACTGTCTGTCGATTATGTCGGACCGCAGCGATACGAAATGGATCGTGTAGCGATCGATGATTTTCTGATTCGCGTTATGCAGAACGGAGAAGTTCTCGAAGAGAATCCTCAGGGCTGGTCTGCGGATCTGTCGCCCCTGTTGACAGCAGGAGAGAATACATATCGGATCGCCTATGAGGATATGGCGTGCGAGGTTACGGTGACCGCTCTGCCCGGTATGGCGGATGGGAGTTCGATCTGCCGCCCCGGAGAAGCATCCACCAAGACATTATCCGGACAGAAGGTTTTGGTCTCGTCTCTGGGCTTTCTTTCGAAACCGTATTTCCCGGAGAAGACCGATCCGTTTACGATCATGGCGCTGTCGAAGCAGGAACTGACGCATAAGGACCGCTCCGCGCTTTTTGTGCGCGAGATACTCGGACGTTATGACATCCGCCTTCCTTACGAAACAGAGCAGATCGAGACTTATGGGATCGAAGTTCCCAGGGAGCAGGTGAAGGTAGGCGATCTGGTCTGCTTCACCGATATGCAGGCGGACGGAGACATCGAAGAGAGACTTCTTGGCATCTATGTGGGCGGAGATTTCGTTCTCTCCCTGAACACGGAGAATAAAGCGGATTTTTATTGGATGCACGATACGACCTGTCGGCGTCTGTATGACAACACCTGCGATCTGTCCGGTGAGGAGAGCTTCGTTTACGTGGTCGATGCGTTTAAGAAGCAGAAGATCTACGGGGAATGGGTGACTTCTTACGTAGATGATGTTCCTTATATGATCGGACGAATCCGTAATTTTTTCTTCACCGTTGATCTGAATTCCTGCGTGGATGGGTTTTATCCGACCTATTTTTGCTACGATGACTTCCAACTGCCAGAGGAGTTTGTCGAGCAGTGGAAGAAACAATATTTGAAAAAGAATGCGCTGTGCGAGGTCATGAAGAACGGAGAGTATATCCGCTTTGACGCCGCAGGCCAATATCATTTTAAGGTCGATTGCGACCGTGAGACATGGAAGAGTCTGACGCCGGGTGTCTACGGCGAGTATTGGAACATGGACTGGTCCTTCCTGAGGAATTAATCTATGAATTTGAAAAACGGTTCCGGCAAGGTCAATATGCTGGACGGGCCTTTGTTGCCGAATATCATTAAATTTACGATCCCTCTGATGCTGTCCAGCATCCTTCAGCTTTTGTTCAACGCGGCGGATATTGTCGTCGTCGGGCAGTACGCCGGAGATGCTTCGCTGGGCGCGGTCGGATGTACGGGATCGCTGATCAATCTGTTAACGAATCTGTTTGTCGGGCTGTCCGTGAGCACCGGCGTTTTGGTCGCGCGGTATTTTGCGTCGAAACAACAACAGAAACTCACGGATACGATCCAGACATCCATGAGCATCAGCCTGATCTCCGGTATCATTCTGGCGGTGATCGGTATTCTGTTTGCGCGTCCGATTCTGGTTCTCATGAATGCGAAAGAAGAGATTCTGGATAAGGCGGTCACATACATCACAGTCTATTTCTGCGGTATGCCGTCCATGATGGTCTATAACTTCGGCAGTTCCATCCTGCGTGCCGTCGGAGACACCAAACGGCCTCTGATCTATCTGACCATAGCAGGCGCATTGAACGTAGTTTTGAACCTTCTGTTCGTGATCGTATTCCATATGGATGTGGCCGGTGTTGCACTCGCGACCATACTCGCGCAGACACTGTCAGCCTTCCTCGTTGTTTTGTGTCTGGTCCGGGATAAAGGCGAACTGCATTTTGATATACGTCATCCCTATATCAGCGCGTCCAAACTGAAACGAATCGCCCGCATCGGCCTGCCCGCAGGTTTCCAGGGCGTGATCTTTTCCCTGGCGAACGTAGTGATCCAGTCTTCGGTCAATTCCCTCGGGGATACCGTCATCGAGGGTAATTCCATAGCCATGAATATCGAGGGCTTCGTCTATGTATCGATGAACGCCTTTCATCAGGC
>DBXX01000048.1 GCA_002309675.1 Lachnospiraceae bacterium UBA1201 | reverse complement strand
TCGAACCCGGAGCCAGAGCTTAGGAGGCCCTTATTTTATCCATTAAACTACCGGAACAAAAATGTGTGATTATCGGCTTATTTACTGGGTTTTACGCACTTCCGAAAGCCAACGGAAAGGCTTTTGTTTCATCAAATATTTCTTCTAACTCCGGCGGCATGCTCAAAAATGATACTATACCTTACCGCCTCGAGAAAAAAAAGATATGTAACATAGCAGTTTCGAACTCCGACTCGTTTTCGGAAGGGTTCATGTCCACATGGGGCTTAGGAGGCGGTCGCTCTATCCAACTGAGCTACGCAGACATGTGATGGGGCAATGCAATTGACCCATATTTATAATTCGATAGCTCCCTGCAGCCAGATGTTGCCGCGGAAGCGGCGGTGGATGGCAGGTTCGCCCCGAAGATCGGATACATTGACCGCGACGGTGATCGTGGTCGCGCAGACGGAAACGTCGAGGATCCAGACCTTCTCGCCGGAGATGTCGTTTTGCACCTGGCGGGCGGCGGTGATGTCGCCCAGGATCTGATAGGTGTCGCTTTCAAAGCCTTCCGGCAGGAAGAATGTATCGACGATCGAATAAACGTCGTCACGGCCCATCATATGCATCGATGCACGGCCGGAGATCTCGTTTTGGCGCAGAACGCGGTTCGACGCTGCAAAATCCCCGCGAGCCCAGGCTTCTTCGTCCTTCTTCATGGTCTCGAGGTATTTCTTCTGGAACTTTCGGTCGTCCTCGCTCTTCTCCATGGGGATCAGGATCATGCCACTCGCAGCCAGGCCGGAAAACCTTACGCCGTTGGGCTTCAGGGTTCGCCCGGAAAGCGGCAGCCGCGACATGCAATCCCAGATATTCGCCATCTGAAAGATCGCCGTGCAACCGAAAGCGGGATAATCCCAAACGCCTAAAACCGAAAAACCGTCGTGACGCGGATAGATCTCGCATTTCTCACACTTTGTGAGCGTGGATCCGATCACGTACGGAAAATAAAACACCCGGCGAAAGCGGTCGTGCGTGAGGTAACCGCCCTGCACGAGGCCGGTATTCCCGTCGAAGCTGCGATAGGCGATGCGCCGGATCTCACCGGTGTCCAGAAGCGGGAACTGGCGATCGCGCGTCGGGTTTTTCGATGTAGAGGAAAGAAGGCTCCAAAGTTTCGACTCCGGAGCGGACCAGACGCCTTTAAATCCAATGGCACTGAGGTAATTCCGCATGCTCTCTTCCTCCGTTTTCGCGTTCGAGCCTTCGGATCGATCCACGATACCGGACCGATCACTGCTTCGGCAGTGCTTTTATTTTACGCGTTTTCCGGCCGATTGTCAAGGAAGGCTTTAAAGACAAAATAAACTTCGAAACCAACGGTCTGCTAAGCAAAAGCGCGCCGGGATATCGTCTATTAAATTTGCGATATACATTGCATTTTCCGCCAACTCATGCTATACTTGTTTTAATATAGACAATTGTACCCTAAGGGTATGAGCGACAACGGTTTTAAGGCAGAAAAAACCGATGAATGGGTATAGGGATGTAACCATTTCTTGGAAAAAAAGGAGGGATCCTTTTGAAGAAAGAACGCCCTTTGGTGGGAATTATCGTACATGAGGCGGACCGAGGCCATCTCTCAGGTGCGCTCTACTATATGCAAAAAGAATTTTTTAAAGCGAACGTCGATGTGGCGATCTTTTCCAGTTTGATGACGATCGATGATCACAAGTTCACGGAATCGGAAAATGAGATCTTCCATATGATCAATTACGACCTCCTCGATGGTATCGTTTTCTTTCCTGCGTCCTTTAATGACCTCAAAGCAAAACAGGAGATCATCACGCAGATCCGGATGAACTTTTCGAAGCCCGTAATCTGCATTGATGAGGAGATCCCCGGTTTTGACTCCGATGCGATCGAGGACTCGTCCGGCGCCGAGCTGCTGCTCGAGCACTTGGTAATGCGCCACAACGTGACCGATGCCGTTTATGTAACGCTCGAAGCACAGCGTCCGGTCGCTACAAAACTACAGGAATATATCCTCTCGCTTTCGGAAGATATCGGCTGTCCGATCGATGACGAGAAGGTCTATACGATCTCCGGCAGCGACGCTTCCTATGACGATCTGATCTCAAAACTGACCGAGGATCATTTGCCGCAGGCGATCATCTGCTGCAACGACCTCGTTGCGGTCCATGTGATCCGTAAACTGACGGATCGCGGCTTCGGTGTACCGAACGATGTCATCGTGACCGGCTACTCGAAGAACGAACCGATGATCGCGGACTATTTCAATCTGACGACAGTACAGCGCAACCAGAAGCCCATGGCGGTCTATGTTGCGCGTAAACTCGTTGCGCAGATCCTGAAGGGCGATATGGTCACGATCGATTTCGAAGATACTTACTCGCTGATCCCGGGCTTCTCCTGTGGATGTCGCCCGCTCGATCTGAAGGGCATCGCGACCGGTGCCGTCGACTACCGTCCCGGCATCAGTTTCAACCGCGATCATTTCGACTCCTATTATAACTTCATGTCTGAGATGCTCATGGAAGCCGACTCCTTCGACAACTTCCTGCAGACGATCCAGACGCACATGAAATATCTGGGAGATGTTAAGAGTCTCTGGCTGTGCCTCAACGACGGCGTCATGCGCAATCCGCACCCCGCGAAGGAATACACGGACACGATCTACGTCCCGTATGAGTATGTCGACGGCATCGGCGATATCAACCACTTCCGGAACTTCCCGAAGGAACAGATGTTGGCGGCGATCTTCGAGCCGCACTCATCACCGCAGGCCTACATCTTCGTGCCCCTGCACTTCCTCGGACTGAATTACGGCTACACCGTCCTCTCCTATGGGGATTCGGGCCAGGTATACAATGAACACTATGTCAAATGGCTGCGTAAGGCGACCTGTGCTTTGGAGAACCAGCGTAAGCACCTGATCTACTCTGACACGATCATGGACACGCAGGTGCGCGATTCATTGACCGGTCTGTTAAACGTGCGCGGATATACACGCATCATGACGGAGCGCGCCGGAAAGTTTGACGATCCGAATAAGCTCCTTCGTGTCATCTCGATCGACGTCGAGAATCTGAAGGGGGTCAATGAAACCTACGGCCACGACGAAGGTGACCGGATGCTGGAGAAATTGGCCGCGATCCTGACCGTAAGCGCAGGCGAGGGAGACCTCTGCGTGCGCGTGACCGGCGACGAATTCTTTATCGCCGGCATCCTGAATTCGGCTGAAGAGTTCGATGACGTTCCGAAGAACCTGGACTATCAGATCCATGCATATAATGCATCTTCGGATCGCGATTACAGCATCAACCTGCATATGGCACGCGTGACGGCTCCGCTGACCAGCGCCGAAGTGATCGCGAACCTGCCGTATGAGGCGGAATACCAGCGCTCCATGCAGAAGCGCAACGACCAGAAGATGCAGCGTTCCCAGAAGGCGGACGCCGCCATCTCCGCGAAGGACGAGGAGGAGCGCAACAACGTCATCCGCCTCATCAACGAGAACCTGTTCTCCTATGTTTTCCAGCCCATCATCGACGCGCGCACCGGCGACATCTACGCTTATGAAGCGCTTATGCGTTCGGGCGGCAAATACAAGATCTCCCCGCTCTCGATCCTGAACCATGCGGAGGACATCGGCCGCTTAGGCGATATCGAGCGTCTGACCCTGTTCAACACGCTGGATATATTTAAGAAACATCGCGACCTCTTCGGAAAGAAGAAGCTGTTCATCAACTGTATCCCGGCGTTCATCCTTTCGGACGCGGATTTCGAGCAGCTCTATTCGATATATGGCGACGTCATGGACCAGGTCGTTCTCGAATTTACCGAGCAGACCGAGATGACGCCGACGCAGCTGGCCGTGCTCTTAAAGCGCAGCAAGCGCACGAATTACCAGATCGCGATCGACGACTACGGCACGGGCTATTCGAACATCAGTTCACTCTTAAACTTCATGCCGAACTACGTGAAGGTCGACCGCAGCCTGATCTCGAATATCCACAACGACCGCCGCAAGCGGCACTTTACAAAAAATATCATCGACTACGCACATGAAAATCATTTCCTGGTGTTGGCCGAAGGCGTTGAACAGCCCGAAGAAATGGCGACTGTCATCGCCATGGATTTCGACCTGATTCAGGGCTTCTATACCGCGTGCCCCACGAAGGAGATCATCCCGGAGATCCCGTTCCCGATCCGTTCGGAGATCAACGAGGCGAACCGTACGCGTGGCAACCAGCGCGTCCAGAAGACATTCTTTACACGCGATGAAATGGAGATCTCCATCGCAGCTCTCGAGTTCGAGAACTACACCGATATCATGGTGACGAAAAAGAACTTCACCCTGATCGGAAATCGCGAGATCGACTCCTCCATCGCCATCCACATCATGGATAATCTGGAATGCACCATGCATTTGAAGGACCTGATGCTGCGTACCGAGATCAATTCGGACAGCATTACCCTCGGAATGAACAGCAAACTGACGCTGGACATCCAGGGCGAGGTCAATATCCACGGCAGCATCAAGGTTCCGGAGCACTCGGAACTGACGATCGTCGGCGACGGCATGCTGAACATGGTTTCCGCATCCGAAAGCCAGTATATGATCGGCCATGATCTCTCGCATTCCCATGGCAAGATCAACCTCTTCCTGAACAACACCATGCGCCTGCACATGGACAGCGCGAATGCCGTCGTTATCGGTGGCGGCTTAAACGAAGGCCGCAACCCGATCACGATCCGGATGAAAGAACTGATCATCGAGCAGACCGGCCGGGAAGCTTTGGGTATCGGCTGCCACGAGAATAAAGCATCTGTCTATATCGAGAATACAAAGGTTTCCTACGACTCCCGGTGTTCCGTCAGCGCCTTCATCGGAGGCTACAGCGTCGAGGCGAGCCTTAAGAACAGCGAAGTCGATATCGTTTCGTTCGGTGACCGTGTCTGCGGCATCACGACTTACTCAGCGGCCGGCAGCAGTGTCGCCCTCTTCGGAACGAAGTTCAAGTCTATTTTCCGAAGCAAAGAGGTCTTCATCATCGGCGGTCCGGATTCGTATATCGACACGGCGATCATCGACAGTACCTTCGATATCGGCTCCGAGAGCGCTTCGGCAGTTGCTTTCGGCAGCAATAACAAGACCGGTTCAATCTCATTCTATCGCTGTAGCGGCCACATGGATATCCGCGCGGCAAATGGCTGTCTCTTCGGACTCCCCGAGGATAAGATCGAAAAAGATCAATGCGAAATCTCTTTTGAAACTACCGTATAAAAAAAGCAGCGTGACAGGTTTTCACCGGTCACGCTGTTTTATTATATGAGCTTATAGAGTAAGAACAGAAGCAGCAGGTGGGCGGGGTAGAATACGTAGAAAAACCACTTCCAACTGCGGCCGCGCTGTTCGCTGTAGAATTCGGTCAATGGATAGCCGGCCAGCACGATCAATTCCGTGCGGCTCGACAGGAATGCCAGGATGATACTGCTTCGTATCATGTTCATGCCCGGATGCTGCTCGCCGTGACTGAAATAGATGAATACGATAACGATGATGCCGCCGAGACCGTAATCACAATTCGTGAATACAGCGGCCAAACCGCCGAGGATCACGAAACCGAGCATCGGGAAGAAAAACTTGCTGATCTCGCCGAAGGTCTTCGGTGCTTTTTTTTGCTCGATCCACGGGCGCAGCCACCACTCGATGCTCCAGATCACCAGGAACCCGATCAGCAGCGTAATAAACACATTTTGCTTATTCCAGGCTAGGATACGGTCGGGCAGGTCCAGACTTTTATCGGCCAATGCGAGATCGAAAGGGATCTCCGAGATCACTGCGAAGATCGCAAGGCGGAGCGCATATTTCAGGCGCGAGCGTGTATGGAAGAAGCCTTCCACAAGCAGGAAGCAAAAGATCGGGAACGCAAAACGCCCGATCAGGCGCATTATGTTGTAGATCGCCCACACAGGATCCCCGAAGCCTTCTTCCTTCCAGGCGCCGTTCAGGAAGACCGCCGCACTGTGGTCGATCAGCATGGTCACGACCGCGATCATCTTCAGTGTAAAGCCGTCAAAGATCGCGCGACGCTTCCGTGTCTGCGGTTTCTCCGTTTGTGAGGACGATGCCTTCGCAGTGCCGACCGTCGCGGATCCTCTTTCCTCTTTTGAAGCATCCCCCGCCGTTTTCGTCTCCCGACGTGCGATCTGTCCGCTTTGCTTTTCTTTCGAAAATACCTTCACGGTCGCAAACGTTGCCGGAACTACGTCTTCATCGTCTTCATCGTCCGCTTCTGCTACCGCTGTCTCTTCGGTATCGATACTCTCCGCTTCCTCCGCGGGAATATCGGCCGCTTCGATTTCGGCCTTCTCTGTATCAAACGAAATATCCGGATCACTCGGTTCCATCTTCGGAAGTTCCGTTTTCATCTCCTTCTCGTTCACTTTTTGCAACTCCTTTAAGAAATGCCTTATACTTCTTGCGGACCTTCTCCGCGCGTTCTTTATTTGCCGACTTAACGGTCTTCACCGCGAAGACTTCGCCTCCCGGCAACGACTTCCAACGCAGTTTCGCCTGCATCTTCCCATGGGACGGGCAGTCGGCCAATGTCAGATAGTAGCGTGAGGATACCGCGAACCACGGCACCAGCATGTCACAGTACTCGCCGCAACGGCTGCAGCGCACGCGGCAGATCTCGTCGTCGTGCATGGCGGCCGCCTTCGTTTCATACGATCCTGTGACCGTCTTCGTGTAGGTCCCGAAGTCAAAATTCCAATATTCGCCCTCTGCGGGCAATGCATAATAGTCGACGGACAGATAGGCACCAAAGCGCTTCAAATCGAGTTTCTGCCACACACAGGCCGTGTAATACGCATCCTGCAGCGCCCGGTGGAAATCATCCGCATGCGGCAACACCAGCTGCTCCACGGCAGTCTCCAGCGCCACACGCTCCTTACCATCCGCAAACTGCAGGCTGTAGAGCTTCTGAACGTCATAATAGGTCAGCGGTGAATGAAACTCGTACTCCATTCCGTGATAGTCGATGTTCGAACGAAGGACCATCAGATCCCCGCTTCCCCACGTGCAAAAAACCGGATCCTCGCCGCACCATTCCAGGAAATCCGCACAGACGGAGGGAAACTCCGGTGCGCATTTCAGTTGGGCGCTATCCAGTTTTGTCACCTTTTTTATGATGGGATTTACGGAAGGATAAGCAGACGGCCGTACCAGTTCCGAGAATCGCGAAATGATACGGCCGTTTTTGTCTAATTTGACCGCACCGATCTCGATGATCTCAAACGGAAGTTCCGGCAGGCTTGACGCGGGATTCTGACTTTGATTCCATTCCAAATCAAAAACGATGTAATGCATCGCGACGTGAGACCTTTCCCGTGACGGATCGTGAACTCCGATCTGTCACGTGAGATTTTTCGTGCGGATCTATCGGGAACCTCTCTTCGAAAAAACGACGAGAATGGTTTTCAAAATGATCTTAACATCCAGAGCCAGCGACCAGTTGTCGATGTACTGGAGGTCGAGTTTTACGACGTCTTCGAAGTCGGAGATATCGCTGCGTCCGCTGACCTGCCACAGGCCGGAAAGGCCGGGCTTCAGCGCCAAGCGGCGCTTATGATACGGCGAATATTCCTGGAACTCCTCGATCGTCGGGGGACGTGTGCCGACCAGGCTCATATCGCCCTTAAGCACATTCCAGAACTGCGGCAGCTCGTCGATACTCGTCGCGCGGATGAATCGTCCGACCTTCGTGATACGCGGGTCATTCTTCATCTTAAACATAGCGCCTTTCATCTCATTTTGCGCCATCAGTTCCTTCTTACGCTCCTCTGCATCGATGTACATGGAGCGGAATTTGTAGATGGTAAAATAGCGGCCGTTCTTTCCGACGCGCTTCTGCTTAAAGAACAGCGGGCCGCGGGACTCGAGTTTCAGCGGAAGGAACAGCAGGATCGTCGCGAGAATCAGGAAAAACATGCCGACCAACGCACCGAGAATGTCGATGATACGTTTCGTCAACAACTGACCCCAGCTGAAAAACTTCTCGGAAAATGTTACGACCGGGCAGCCTGCGAAATAAGTAACGCGGCTGTTCGTGCTTTCGTAATTCTCAAGCATCTGGATATAGAGGTGTACATTTACCCCCATCTCCTCAAATCTTTCAACATACTTACGCATCGAAGCACCGGTGTCGTAAGCAACGTAAATAAATACCTCATCCACGATCTGGCGGCTGGCTACCTCAAACATGTTATTGAAGTTACCGAGGATGGCGTGTCCGTGATAATGTTTTCCCAGCTCCTCATCATCCTCATCCACAACAACGATGCCGCAGATACGCTGGTTCCACGCGCAGTATTTCTCCATGTGTTCGACAACTTCCTCCACACGTTCGCGCGTCGTTACAACGAGTATCTGCGTTACCGCCTTCGAGCGGTCGCGGCGGCGCATCAGATAGGACCGCAGTCCCATATGCACCAAACAGGTTATGATTACGCTGAAGACCATCGTTACGGCCAATGTACCACGGCTGACCATGGTGCTCTGGTTCACGACGAAAATGATGAGGGTGTCGAGCAACAGCGTTATAAAGTTCGTCCGAATGATCGAGAAAAACTCATCAAACAGACTCTTTCGGATCGCTGATCCGCTGCTCGCCGAGAACAGCTTTGTAACCCAAAACGCAAGGAAAAGCATCATGAACTGCTGTTTGAAATTATCATCGATTTCAAACTTACTGTTCATGATGACAATGCGCCAAAGCGCGGACGCACAGTAAAAAGCAATAAAAAGCAAGATCGAATCCAACAAAGCGATAGCGAATTCATATCCCCTGTTTTGTTTTTGTACCATGGCAGATACTCCCCTACGAATTCTCCACTAAGAATACAATCGATCCATCTTCCGAGTCTCAAATGTATTTGTATTAGTATAACACTTATTGTTAATTTTTTCAATAGACTTTGACAGTTATGGGCGTTTCTAAAAATTTTTGTTTTTTCCTCTTGCATTTTCCAAAGTTCTTTGGTAAAATACGTGTTAACCGCAATGAAAAGGACCAGTACGTTCTGGGCAAGTTTCAGAGAGCCGTCGGTTGGTGTGAGACGGTACCTGCACTTTACGGAACTCCCCTTGGAGCTGCCATCTGAACTAACAGTAGGATCGGCCGGGTTTCTCCCGTTACAGAGGTGACGCGTCAGGCATATGCCTCGCGCGAATGAGAGCATGCGAACGATATCGCATGAATTAGAGTGGTACCGCGTAAGATTCGTCTTTCGTCTCTAAGTAACAATGGAGATGGAGGATGTTTTTTTTATGATCCAAGGGACGAAAAGTCCCGATCGGACATGCTCGCATGGACGGAGAAATCCGTAGGATCATGAAAGAGATCACCCTCCCACAGAGAGATTGGAGGTTTCCTATGAAGAATTGTGAAAAGTATGTACGTCAGTATTTTCTGCCGCCGGTGGAGTGCATGGACTGGGTCCATCAGGACTACATCAAAAAGCCGCCCATCTGGTGCAGCGTCGATCTGCGTGACGGTAATCAGGCATTGATCGAGCCCATGAGTCTGGAGGAGAAACTGGAATTCTTCGAGCTTTTGGTGAAGATCGGCTTTAAGGAGATCGAGGTCGGCTTCCCTGCCGCTTCCGACACCGAGTACGCCTTCATGCGCGCCCTGATCGAGCGCAACATGATCCCGGACGACGTGACCGTACAGGTACTTACACAGGCACGTGAACACATTATCCGTAAGACTTTTGAGGCGGTAAAGGGTGCGCCCCACGCCGTCATCCATTTGTATAATTCGACTTCCGTGGCACAACGTGAGCAGGTGTTCAAAAAGTCGAAGGAAGAGATCAAGCAGCTGGCCATCGACGGCGCCGAGCTTCTGAACAAACTGGCCGCCGAGACCGAGGGCGATTTCTCCTTTGAGTACAGCCCCGAGTCCTTCCCGGGCACCGAGGTGGACTACGCACTCGAGGTCTGCAACGCCGTTTTGGACGTCTGGAAGCCGACTCCGGACCGCAAGGCCATCATCAACATCCCTACGACCGTTGAGATCGCTCTCCCGCACATTTTCGCGAGTCAGGTGGAATATATCCATAAGAACATGAAATACCGCGACAGCGTCGTTTTAAGCCTGCATCCGCACAACGACCGCGGCACCGGCATCTCCGACGCAGAGCTCGGCATGCTGGCAGGCGCTGACCGCGTGGAAGGCACCCTCTTTGGCAACGGCGAGCGCACGGGCAATGTCGACATCGTCACCCTCGCTCTGAACATGTATTCCCACGGTGTAGACCCGGGTCTGGATTTCTCCGACATTCCGGCCATCCGCGCCGTATATGAGCGTCTGACCCGCATGACCGTTCCGGACCGCGCGCCTTACGGCGGCAACCTGGTCTTCACCGCATTTTCCGGTTCCCACCAGGATGCGATCGCAAAGGGCATGAAAAACCGCGAGGAGCATGATTGCGAGCACTGGACCGTGCCGTACCTGCCCATCGATCCGGTGGACATCGGCCGGACCTACGAGGCCGACGTTATCCGCATCAACAGCCAGTCCGGTAAGGGCGGCGTCAGCTATATTCTAAAGAACTCCCACGGCGTTGTGATCCCGGATCCGATGCGCGAAGAGGTCGGCTACATGATGAAGGGCATCTCCGACCGTGCGCATGCAGAGCTTACACCGGATCAGATCTACGACGATTTCTGCAAGGAATACGTGAACAAGACCGATTGCTTCGCGATCAATGACTGCGAGTTTAAGCGTGTGTCCGGTCAGGACGGCATCACCGCCGAGGTGAACTTAACGGTTACGAAGGACGGTTCAACCTCCACCGTTACCGGCGTCGGAAACGGCCGTCTGGATGCGGTCTCGAACGCGCTCAAGAAATTCTTCAACATCACTTACCTGCTTGAGACCTATGAGGAGCACGCGCTCTCGAAGGGTTCCTCCTCGCAGGCCATGGCGTATGTCGGCATCCGCACTGATAACGGTGTGGTATGGGGCGTTGGCATTGACCCCGATATCATTCGTGCGTCGATCAATGCGCTCGGCTCCGCGATCAACCGTTCCATGGTGAAAAACTACGGAATCAGCCGCAAAAACGCTTGAAAATAAAGGATAAACATTGCCCCCGGCACAAATCTGTGATATACTTACAGAATGATGCCGGGGGCTTTTGTCTCCCGCTACGGCCGGATCATTTCCCGATCTATCACGGGAAGGCCCGGTACGATTTATAAAATTCGAGGTTCACGTAAATGTCTGAGCAGAAAATCATGTTGGGAAATGAAGCCATTGCCCGCGGCGCATACGAAGCCGGTGTGAAGGTTTCCGCAGCGTATCCCGGCACACCGAGTACCGAGATCAGTGAAAACATCGTCAAATATCCCGAGATCTATTGCGAGTGGTCGCCGAATGAGAAGGTTGCGACCGAGGTAGCCATCGGCGCCGCGATCAGCGGTGTTCGTGCCATGGCTTCCATGAAGCACGTCGGGGTCAATGTTGCATCCGACCCGCTCTACACCATCTCTTACGGCGGCATCAACGGCGGTCTGGTTTTAGTTGCTGCCGACGACCCGGGTCTGTACAGCTCGCAGAACGAGCAGGACAGCCGTATGGTCGCGCGCGCTGCGATGGTTCCTGTTCTGGAGCCGTCCGACAGCCAGGAGGCGAAGGATTTTACGAAGCTTGCGTTTGAGCTTTCCGAGAAGTACGACACTCCGATGATGGTTCGTACTACGACCCGTATCGCGCATTCGCAGGGCATCGTTACCCTGGAGCCGCGTGTGGAGGTCGAGGATAAGCCCTACAGCCGCAATCCCGCAAAGTTCGTCATGATGCCCGGAAACGCGAAAGGCCGTCATGTATATGTTGAGCAGCGTCTGAAACAGATGGCGGAGGATGCCTGCACATTGCCCGTAAACCGCGTCGAGATGCGCGACACGAAGATCGGCGTGATCACGAGCGGTATTCCCTATCAGTATGTCCGCGAAGCATTGCCCGATGCCAGCGTATTAAAGCTGGGTCTGGTACACCCGCTGCCGCGTAAGCTGATCGAGGAGTTTGCTTCGAAGGTAGATACACTTTATGTCGTAGAGGAACTGGAGCCTGTGATCGAAGAGCAGGTAAAGTCCTGGGGCATCAAAGCCATCGGTAAGGAGATCCTGACCGTGCAGGGCGAATACAGCGCGAACATGCTGCGTAAGGCCATCCTGCATCAGGAGCTCGATATCGAGGAGCCCGCTGCCGTTCCGGCGCGTCCGCCCATCCTGTGCCCGGGCTGCCCGCACCGCAGCGTATTCTCCGTTATGAATAAGCTCGGCATCCACGCGGCCGGCGACATCGGCTGCTACACGCTCGGCGCCGTAGCTCCGCTGAATGTTATCGATACCACCGTCTGCATGGGCGCTTCCATCAGCACCCTGCACGGCATGGAGAAGGCGAAGGGCCGCGACTACATCCGCAACTGGGTTGCGATGATCGGCGACTCGACCTTCATGCACACCGGTATCAACTCCCTGATGAACATGGTCTACAACCAGTCGAATGGAACCGTTATCATCATGGATAACTCCACGACCGGTATGACCGGCCACCAGGACCACGCCGCTACCGGTAAGACCCTGATGGGTCAGGAAGTTCCGGCCATCAGCATTTACCACATGTGTAAGGCGATGGGCATCGAGCATGTCGTCGAGGTCGATGCGTTCGACATCCAGACGCTCGAGAAGGTCGTTAAGGAAGAAGTTAACCGCGACGGCGTTTCGGTCATCATCACGAAGTCTCCTTGTGTTCTTTTGAAGACTACGAAGACCACACATAAGCTGGTCGTTCACTCCGATAAATGTAAGAAGTGCGGCCTGTGCCTGAAGCCCGGCTGCCCTGCTCTCACGAAGGCAGAGGACGGCACTGTAAAAGTAGATGCGACCATGTGCAATGGCTGCGGACTGTGCGCGAAGCGTTGTCCGTTCGGAGCACTCGAGCAGGTCGCTCTGTAAGGAGGCAAACATGGCAGTACAAACAAAAGAAACGAAAAATATCATGATCGTCGGCGTCGGTGGTCAGGGAACCCTCCTCACCAGCCGTATCCTCGGCGGTATCACGCTCGACGCGGGCTATGACGTAAAGCTCTCCGAAGTACACGGCATGGCGCAGCGCGGCGGCAGTGTCGTAACCTACGTTCGCTATGGCAGCAACGTTGCAGAACCCATCGTAGAGGAAGGCCAGGCCGATGTTCTCATCGCCTTTGAGCGTCTGGAAGCCCTCCGCTACGCTCACTTTTTGAAGAAGGGCGGCGTGCTGATCGTCAACGACCAGCGCATTGACCCGATCACCGTAGTGACCGGTGCCGCGCAGTACCCCGCCGACATTCTGGACACTCTCCGCGCGAAGTATAAGGTCATCTCGGCCGATGCCTCCGCAGAGGCACTGAAGCTCGGCAACTCCCGTGTCTTCAACACCATCATCATCGGCATGGCTGCAGCCCACATGGACTTCGAAAAAGAAGCCTGGCTGAAAGTCATCGAAAAGACCGTGCCCCCGAAGACCGTGGCCATCAACCTGGCTGCGTTCGAAGTAGGATACAACTTGAAATAAATATTTTCAAGCATCTTCCCAAGATGCTCCATAACCTGGGAGGCAACGCGCCTCCACACAACACCCCCGGCGGACCACTGCCGGGGGTGTTCTATTTTGAGAAAAGCCCTCGCTCCCAACCCTCAAACTCTCTTCTCCCGCCCTCTATGTCAAAAGGGCTCGTCCCTTTTGGCGGCATATTCTGTGGCGGTCCACTGCCTCGGCACTTCCGCATATGGCGCCCCTCCCGAGCGAGTGTCAGCGGGGACGGTTCCATTTGACACACACCGCTTACGGGGCGCCGCGGAGAGTCTTACGTGAAATACGATCCTGACCAAGCATTTGAACGAGCTGTAGAAAAACACCGCAAGTGAGATGCCGGATGAGGGGCATAAATCCAGTCTCCGAGACTGGATTTTGCGCTCGCTGAGGTCGTTTTCATCAGGAAAACGGCCGAAGTCGAAGCGGGCCCCCTCAGATCCGTCATCGAACGAGCGGCTTGTTTTTCACAGCGAGCGAACTGATTGGGAGGGATCGTATGCCACGTAAGAAAACAGATCAGCGGCGGCTAGAAACCAAAATGTGTCAAATGGAACCGTCCCCATTGACACAATCCAGGGGGGCGCCATGTGCGGATCCCCCGCCGAGGCAGTGGAACGAATAAAAAAAAGCCAAAAGGGACGAGCCCTTTTGGCACATTTTTTATTCGTTGGTGTAGTTGTCGAAATAACCCTGGATCAGGATGATGGGCGTTCCCTTATCGCCGGAGCCGGAGGTGAGGTCGCACAGAGAACCGATCAGGTCGGTCAGCTGACGAGGTGTGGTACCCTGGGATGCCATATTGCCCTTCAGGTCGCCGTTCTTCGCCTTGATGCTCTTGGAGATCGCATCGCGCAGAGCATCGCCGGACAGGTTCGCGAAATCATTGTCCGCCAGGTACTTCAGTTTCAGCTCGTTCGGAGTTCCGATGAGTCCGTCGGTAAATGCCGGGGAAACGACCGGATCTGCGAGCTCCCAGATCTTACCCTGAGGATCCTTAAACGCGCCGTCGCCGTAAACCATGACTTCCACGTGCTTACCGGTCGCCTTCAGGATCTGCGCCTGAATGTCGAGAACCAGCTGCTTACACTCTCTCGGGAAGAGTTTGATCTTCGTCTCGGTGGACTTATTGGAGCCGAGCAAGCCGTAGCGCTCGTTGTAGCCGCTGCCATTGATCGGCGCGGTGCAGATGTCATCCAGACCGCAAACCACTTTCGCGCCCGCCTCCTTCAGGATGCGCTTGGTGCGCTTACGTGTATGAATATCACAAGTCAGAACACAATCGGTGTAATCCAGGATCGTCTTCGCATGGTTCGCGAAAATGATCTCAACCTCAGCGCCTGCCTCGGTGATGATGTCGGAATAATACTGAACGTAGTCAACGCCGGTGAACTCGTGCTTGTTCTCGCCGAACAGTTCACGATAACGCTCCAGCGTCAGAACGTCCGAATACGGGTTGATGCCTGCCTCGTCCAGCTGGTCGATGGAAATGAGCGCATTGCCCACCTCGTCGGAAGGATAGCTGAGCATCAGAACGACCTTCTTGCACCCCATAGCGATACCCTTCAGGTTGATCGCGAAACGGTTTCTGGACAAAATCGGGAAGATCACGCCTACGGTGCCGCCTCCGAGCTTCGCGCGAACATCGTCCGCGATGTCGTCTACGGTCACGTAGTTGCCCTGGGAACGAGCCACGATGGACTCGGTCAATGCGATGACGTCACGGTCACGCAGCTCGAAATTCTCGCTCTTAGCAGCCTCGAGAACGCTCTCTACCGTGATATCAACTAAGTTATCACCTTCGCGGATGATAGGCCCGCGAATACCTCTGGAAACTGTACCAACACGTCTTTCCATTCTAACCACCTCTCTCCGGCATTTCTGCCGTGTCTATTTTCGGTTTTTCTCTCTCAAAATATCTATCTGCGCCAAGCAGACAGCGCCTTATACATTATACATACAAGGCGCTGAATATGCAAGCATTATTTGTTTTTTCGCGCTGAGCCAGGGCGGGCTTCCTCGTCTCCGTCTTATTTTTCGCTGTTTCTTTTCGAAAACGAGCGCACCTCCAGCTTCACGATCAGCCAGTTCATCGCCAGGATCGTTACCGCTACGACGATCAGGCACAGGCTTAACGGCAGGTTCCAAACCAATACGTTGCAATACCGCTCCGACAGTTCGCTTGCAAAGAGCAGGTTGAACGCTGCCATGACGCCTAGGCTAAGGAGTGTGGTCAATACCACACAGGTCAGGGCGATGTCGAGAGCATTGACCGTAAAGATCTTCGATATGTCTTTCTTCGTCAAACCGAGGATGCGAAGATCCGTAAAATACTCCTTGTTACCCTGTACGGTTGCACGGAAGTAGCTTTCGAGGATGAGGACTGCAATAATTCCCAAGAGCCCTGCGACTGTCAACACGACGGGGAATATACTCCGGATCGTATCCTTGAAATAGTAAATGCCGTCAGCGTATGGCTCTTCAAAGCGGAAACCGAGTTCTTCCGCGCTGTTTACAAGCGTCCCGTAATCGGTCATATCGTGGCAATCCAGCAGATACTCGTCAAAAAAGTAATACTCCATATTGTGATCACAGATCTTTTCATACATTGCATCCGCGATAAGGTAATCCGCAGGGATCTCATCGGTAAATATCCCCACAATGGTTAAACCCTCCGGGTAGAATTCTGCCAGGTTCAGGTAGTTCGAGTTGTAAGCAGTATATTTGTCGGCGGGAACGTCAATGGTACCAAAATCGCGCTGTGTCAATCCCAAGCGCTTACGAAGCGCATTGATATCCTCAGGATACTTCAAAGTGATATTATTACGTTCAGCCATATTCGCTGAGATCAGTACTTCATTCGGTTCTTTCGGCATACGACCCTCGAGAAGCTGATCCTTACGAAGCCGTGAAAAGCTACCGATCGTTGCATCGCCCCACATGTACGGGGCAGATAGCTGGATATTCAGGTAATTCAAGTCCCTCCGATACGCGTCGATCGTGCTTCTCTGGACGAAACCGATCGCATACCGATATTTCAAAAGGTAAGGAGCATAATCCCAATAGCGCTGTGAAACGAGTTTTTCGGTCAGCCCATATTCAGCATGGTCCGTCGAGATGATCCCGCAAACCGTAAGTTTACCCAGGATCGTTTCGATGTCGTCCCCGATCGAAACGCCGAGTTCTCCCGCCAGATAGTCCGTAATGACGATCTGGTAATAATTTACCGGATAATGCCCTTGGGTCACCGGGAAAATATCCTGTTGTGTTTCGGTAAGCGCGGCCAACGTGATCTCACATTTAGAAACGTTCTCCTCACTTTTACGTGCAGAATACGCGGGTGTTTCGATCGTCGGGATCAGCGGATGTCCGGTCTCCTGTGCCAGCATTTTGGCTTTCTCCAGGTAATACGGACCCACGCTTAGATCGATCGAATACTCATCGCCGTCCGATCTGCGGTTTATGTGCAGAGCTGCCTTAAGGTTCTCCGGCTGATATTTATTTAAGTACCCTTCCAGGAGTTTAGCTTCATTAAAAAACGCGCCAAAAACCGTCACCAAGGCTGCAAGCACGGCTAGTGTCACCATGAGTATAAGACCTTTTCTTTGCTTTCGGAACATTCGGGCCAGGCGAAATCTGTCGCGGATCGGTAGCGTCCCGGCCTTTACGTCATAACGCGGCGGAAGCACATTCTCGGTCTTACGGGTGTTCTTCTTATTCTCTTTGGTTACGATGCTTTCACTAAAATCATCGGAAGGCATGATGCTGCCGGCGTTGTTTTCCTCCGCCTCCATAAACCGGCCGTTTTCCGTGATCAGTTCGCGGTCGGCATAAGCATTTGCCAGATCCCGGTTCTCGCTCGCTACGATCACGAGGCGTGTCTTGGAAGCCCATTTCAAAGCCTCCATAACTGCTGTTGCATCCTCTTCCTTCAGATCAGCCGTCGGTTCATCTGCCAGAACGATCTTCGGATCCTTTACGAGCGCCCGCGCGACCAATACCCGGCGACGCTCTCCCTCCAAAAGTTTCAAAACCGGCAAGCCTTCACCGTCTTCCAATCCTACGGCCTTAAGGGTCGCGTAGATATGGTTTCGGATGCTCTCCGCCGTTTTATCTTCCCATTTCTGGTTATTCAGGACGAGTTCGAGGCTTTGGTAGACGGTCATCTTCGGCTGCAATTTATTCTCCCGGAAAATGATACCTATATCGGTATTGCGAAAAGCATCCCGCTCCTGTTCGGACATTTCCGCCAGGACATTATCGTTAACGATCACATCCCCCGCATCAATTTCGGAAAGACCGGCGATCATGTGTAAAAAGTCCGTTTTAGCAGCGCAGTCCGAGCCTGTCAAAAAGACCATCCCCTGTCTCGGGAACGAAATATTCTTCTCCAATCCTCGAATCCTGATCATAGCATACCTCTTTCTGAGGGACTCCCTCGATATTATATTATCACATGCCCGGAGGAAAAAAA